>NZ_JAVDDX010000001.1:326037-652075 GCF_030848575.1 Haloarcula sp. H-GB4
TTCGGGCTTTCGTTCACGCCAAAATATTCATTCAGTTTTATATTTCAGCGGTTAGGGTGGTGTGTATGGCCCTCCAAATCGGCCGTGCCTTCCAAGACGGTATCGACGAACTACTCAGCGAGCGTGGAGCAATATTTGCCGGCGCATTCATCGTGTACGGACTAGTCAGTTCTGTTGTCTATGCGTCACTTTCGCGGGCATTTACAGAACTGTTTCTCGGACAACTGCCGAGCGACGTACAGGTAAGTCAGGCAGCAATGGCTGGTGGTACTCCACTGGCACTCGACCTGCCGCTTGCAGTTGCTGGCGTCGGTGCGCTTGTGCTGTTTGTGGTCAATGAGGCGCTAAATATTGTCGCGATCCGTGCTTTTGCCAGCGACGACCGTGAGCCGATTCCCGACAATGTGGGCCGACGGCTCGGCAAGACCGTTGCAATCGCGATCGCAGCCGGCATTCTCACCAGTCTCGCGGTGGGTATCGGTATTATTCTGCTTATCATCCCCGGACTGTTGTTTGCACTCTTGTTCTTCTTTGTCCGACAAGAGATTGCGCTGAACGATAGCGGAATCGCCGAATCAATCGGTAACAGTGTCAGCATCGTCATTGACAACCTCCTCGCGACGTTTGTTCTGGCCATTGTGCTCGCGGTGCTCGGAATCGTTCTCGGAGGTGCCTTCAGCTTCCTCCCGGTCTCGTTGCCGCCGATGGTCCTGGTGACGGTCTCTACTGTCTTCTCAGGTGTTGTCAGCGTCTTCTCCATCGCTGTAATGACCGTGGCGTACCTCCAGGTGACCGACCTCGACCATACACAGGAAACAGAGTCCATCGGCGGACTCTGAGCCGCTGTAGTTTGTATCGCGGCCTTTAACCACGAGAGCGACCAATCACAAGCAATGGCTGAACCGCGCGTGCCCGGCGGGCGCGAGTCCGAACTCGAACTGGCCTGTGGCGAACTCGTCGACACGCATGACCTCCATCTGGGGATGCGGGAGTTCGCGTGTGACTGCGGGCAGACTCACGGCGTCGTGCTAGACCCGCACCCACTAGCACGGTTCGTTCCGGAGTTTCTCACTGAGGTGCTACACGCGACTATCGAGACCAATGACGACTACGACGAGTTCACCACCGTCCATCTGATGGGCGTCGTCATGGAGGAGTTCCCCGAGAAGGTCGTCGCCGCCGACACCAGCGAGGATGGGTCGGTCGGCTTCTCGCTGGCATGGGTGAGTGACTTCGACTCCCGCCGTCTTCACGAAATCGTCGTCGAACTGCTCGTGGAACTGATGGAACACGCTATCAGCCACGCCGAGGACGACGACGTGATGGCGGAGTTCGAGGAGCAGATGCTCCAGTTCGACGTTGACGCATTTGTTGAGCAGTACCGCGACGAGCGGAACTTTGACGGCCGATCTGATACCGCGATCTGAGGGCGACTGCGACCTGCATACTTAGTAGCGCTGGCTCGCATACCCACGCATGGCGGGTCGTATCGCGGTCCTGCTTGTGCTCTTACTTTGTGCGGGCTGTGGAGCCTTCGGTGGGGCGGAGCGACAGACGGTGACGCCAGTTCCGGTCCCTGAGCAGTCACAGGACGGCCGGTCCGACCCCGCCGTGACTGAGGACGCTGTCGATGCCAGGCGACTTGCGGCGGCCCATCGGCGTGCGACCCAGAACCGCTCGTACGTGCTTGGAATGCAACTGTCGCTGGAGTGGGGAACACAGATCGTTTCGCTTGTCGTCGAAGACAAGTACCGCTACCAGTTCCGAACCGAAATCATCAACAAGAATTACACCAAGCGAGTGTATAACAACCCCAACCGACGCTACGTCTACGACGAGCGAGCCGAGGGGGCCTGGACCGCAACGCGGCGGCCAACCCCGGTCAGTGGGGTACTCGACCCCGACCCCGCTCGACTCATCGAAGCCTACCTCGCGACGAACGTCAGCGTCGACCGTCCGAGAGACGATTGTGACACCTGTAGCGTGACGCTCACGGCTACGGAGCCGCCGGCGGCGTTCAAACCGGCCAACAATTACAGCGTTCGGGCAACTGTTCGGCCGGATGGCCTCGTCCAGTCGCTCACCGTCTCGTACTGGGACCGCTCCAGAAAGGCGCCGGTCAGCTACGAAATCCGGTACTCCGCGGTCGGCGATACAACCGTCTCCCGGCCGGCGTGGGTCCGACAGCGCTGGGGGAACGCGACAGACAGCGACCCTGAACTGTCCGACAGTCAGGGACATGCCGCCGTCGGCTGATTTCCCGAAATCTGCCGTCTGACTGTTGTCTGACGGTGTTATATGGTTGAAGCGGTGTTGTAACTGTGTATGGCTATACGTGAGGGAGAGTTCGAGCTCATTCTGTCAGTGCTCGAAGAAGCCGACGCTGACGGCACACTGACGGCACGCGAAATCTGTGACCTGCTCGAAGAACACGACGAGGCGTTCGGGAGCGCCCACCGTGTTGCGACAGTCCTTGGCCGTCGTGCCCAGTCCGGTGAGGTCGAGGTCATTCAGGGCCAGCCCTACCGGTATCGCGTTCCAGACCGCGACAACTGACTGTTCTCAGCGCCGCTACCGTCTGTCTGCTGTACCGAGACTCGTCTGTAAGATAGCCGACTATGTGACGGACATACATTACGATATTCGAAATTAGGCTTCGAGCTTCGCATTGTTTCGCCGGGCTTATTACGATGTGTAGACTCCGCTCGTACAATGACAGCGGACGAGGACCGTACAATCCTGCTCATCGGCAGTGGCCCGATCAAAATCGGACAGGCGGCCGAGTTCGATTACTCCGGCGCACAGGCGTGTCGCGCCCTTCAGGAAGAGGGTGCCCGCGTCGTGCTCGTGAACTCGAACCCGGCGACGATTATGACTGACCCGGAGATGGCGGACAAGGTGTATCTCGAACCCATCAACACCGAAGCCATCTCTGAAATCATCCGGAAGGAAAACCCTGACGGCGTCATCGCCGGCCTAGGCGGCCAGACCGGCCTGAACGTCACGGCTGAACTCGCCGAGGAGGGCGTCCTCGACGAGTACGACGTGGACGTGATGGGCACGCCACTGGACACCATCTACGCGACTGAGGACCGCGACCTGTTCAAACAGCGGATGGAGGACATCGGCGAACCGGTGCCGCGCTCGACGACTATCACGCTCGACGAGGGCGAGTCGGTCACCGACTTAGACGAGGAGTCGCTCGTGGACCGCGTCGAAGCGGCCGTCGACGAGGTCGGCGGGCTCCCCGTCATCGCACGCACGACGTACACGCTGGGCGGCTCCGGCTCCGGCGTCGTCGACGAGATGGACGAACTCATCGAACGCGTCCGCAAGGGCCTGCGCCTCTCGCGCAACAACGAGGTCCTCATCACCGAGTCCATCTCCGGCTGGGTCGAACTCGAATACGAGGTGATGCGCGACGCCGACGACTCCTGTATCATCATCTGCAACATGGAGAACATCGACCCGATGGGTATCCACACCGGGGAGTCGACCGTCGTCACTCCCTCGCAAGTCATTCCTGACGAGGGCCATCAGGAGATGCGCGACTCTGCGCTGAAGGTCATTCGCGACCTCGGCATTCAGGGCGGCTGTAACATCCAGTTCGCCTGGCACGACGACGGCACGCCCGGCGGCGAGTACCGCGTGGTTGAGGTCAACCCCCGCGTCTCCCGCTCCTCGGCGCTGGCCTCGAAGGCGACCGGCTACCCGATTGCCCGTGTCACCGCGAAGGTCGCGCTCGGCAAGCGCCTCCACGAAATCGACAACGAAATCACGGGCGAGACGACTGCTGCCTTCGAGCCGGCAATCGACTACGTCGTGACGAAAGTGCCGCGCTGGCCTATCGACAAATTCCGCGACACGGAATTCGAGCTCTCGACCGCGATGAAATCCACCGGCGAGGCGATGTCTATCGGCCGGACCTTCCCCGAGAGCCTGCTGAAGGCACTTCGCTCCTCGGAGTACAACCCGGCCGCTGACTTCAACGAGATCGACGACGCGGAACTCGAAACGGAGTACCTCGAAAAGCCGACGCCGGACCGCCCGTACGCGATGTTCGAGGCGTTCTGCCGCGGCTACACCGTCGAGGAAGTCGTCGAAATCACCGATATCAAGGAGTGGTACGTCGAGCGGTTCAAAGAGGTCGCTGACGCCGCCGACGCCGCCCGCGAGGGCGACTACGAGACTGCCGCACAGGCCGGCTTCACCGATCAGGAGATCACGGCGCTGGCCGGCGGCGAGTTCAACGACACGCACGTCTCCTGGCTCCCGGCCGATCTCGATGGAGACGGCGGCGACGAGCCGGAAGTCGAGGCAGCGACCGACGGTAGCGGTGTGCAGATCGAGGACGTCGAGACCGACACGACCGACCGCGACTTCAAGCTCGTCGACACCTGTGCCGGCGAGTTCGAGGCGACGACGCCGTACTACTACTCGACGCGGGACCCGCTGTCGGGTATCGACCGCGACGAGCTCCAGATCGACCCGGACCTCGAAAGCGTCGTCGTCGTCGGCGGCGGCCCCATCCGTATCGGGCAGGGCGTAGAGTTCGATTACTGTTCGGTCCACGCCGTCCGCGCGCTGGAGGAACTGGGCATCGACGCTCACGTCGTCAACAACAACCCCGAGACGGTGTCGACCGACTACGACACTTCTGACGGGCTATTCTTCGAACCAGTCACAGCAGAAGAGGTCGCCGATGTCATCGAAGCGACCGACGCCGACGGCGTGATGGTCCAGTTCGGCGGCCAGACTTCCGTCGACATCGGCCACCCGCTCGAACAGGAACTCGAACGCCGCGACCTCGACTGTGAGATCATGGGGACCTCCGTCGACGCGATGGACCTCGCTGAGGACCGCGACCGGTTCAACAAGCTGATGGCCGAACTCGGCATCTCACAGGCCGAAGGCGGCTCCGCGACCTCCAAAGAAGAGGCCCTTGACCTAGCCCACGATATCGGCTACCCCGTCCTTGTTCGCCCGAGCTACGTGCTCGGTGGCCGCGCGATGGACGTGGTGTACAACGACGAAGACCTCGAAACGTACATCGAGGAAGCAGTTCGCGTGAGCCCGGACAAGCCGATTCTGGTCGACGAGTTCCTCGCCGACGCCGTCGAACTGGATGTTGACGCCGTGGCCGACGAGAACGACGTCCTCATCGGCGGCGTGATGGAACACGTCGAGACAGCGGGCATCCACTCGGGCGACTCCTCCTGTATGATTCCGCCGCGGTCCCAGGAGATCAAGGACGTGATGCCGCGCATCCGCGAGGTCGTCGAGGACATCGCCGACGCGCTCGATACCGTCGGTCTGCTGAACGTCCAGCTCGCCGTTCGTGACGGCGAGGTGTTCGTCCTCGAAGCGAATCCACGCTCGTCCCGTACCGTTCCGTTCATCTCCAAGACGGCTGGCGTTCCAATCGCCAAAATCGCCGCCAAGGTGATGTCCGGCGCGACGCTCTCGGAACTCGACGTGCAGGAGCAGATTCCCGAGCAGGTCTCTGTCAAGGAGGTCGTCCTGCCGTTCGACCGCCTGCCGGGTTCGGATCCGCGTCTCGGCCCGGAGATGAAATCCACCGGCGAGGTCATGGGGACCGCCGGCTCTTTCGGCAAGGCCTACCAGAAGGCACAGATGGCCGTCGGCAAGGCAATCCCGCTTGAGGGAACGGCTATCGTCGACCTGCCCATCCTCGGATTCGAGGAGCATTTCGACGTACAGGACTTCGACGACTACGAAGACACCGACGCCATCATTGACGCCATCCAGAGCGGCGAGGTCGACCTCGTTCTCTCCCGCGACCGCGATGTGCTGGAAGCTTGCGTTGAGGAGACTGTGACGTACTTCTCGACCCACGAGAGCGCTGAGGCGGCACTGGAAGCGATCAACTCCGCTGATCAACCACTCGCTGTCCAGGCCATCGACGAACGGCCAAAGACCCAGCGCGAGTGGGGCGCTGAGTAACGCGGCCGGCCTACCCTCGGGGTCAGATCGCTCCACGCGGTGGCACTGATTCCTGTCATTCGAACAGATCGGCACAAATACTTATTCGTGGGACACGCCCACGTATCATTCATGGCCGATGCCGTACGAGTCCTACATGTTGAGGACGATCCCGAGTTCGCGTCGATGACGGCGGCGTTTCTCAGCCGTACCGACGACCGGATCGACGTGGTTTCGGCAACGTCGGCGAACGAGGGACTCACCCGGCTTAGTGAGGAACCGATCGACTGCGTCGTCTCGGATTTCGATATGCCCCGCCAGGACGGCATCGAGCTTCTGGAATCCGTCCGGGCCGTCGATGAAGATCTCCCGTTTATTCTCTTTACGGGGAAAGGCTCCGAGGAAGTGGCTAGCGAGGCAATTTCGGCCGGTGTGACTGACTACCTCCAGAAACAGCAAGGCACTGATCAGTACACGATTCTGGCCAACCGTATCACTAACGCGGTCGAGCAGTACCGATCACAGCGGGCACTGGACGCGAGCCGGGAGCGACTCTCGCTGTTTATCGATAAGTCACCGCTCGGCGTCATCGAGTGGGACGAGAGCTTTGAGGTGGTTCAGGTCAACGAGAAAGGTGAGGAGATCCTGCGGCGTGGAGAATCGGCGCTCGTCGGCAAGGGGTTTGAGACGCTCGTCCCGGACTCGGAGCTGGATGCAGTCGAAGAGACAATCACGGCTCTACAGGAAGGCAGCGGCGGCTACAACACGGTCCTCGACGTCGAGACCGGCGATGGTGAGCAGATCGTCTGTGAGTGGCACAACCGCATCATCCGAGAGACCGGGGAGACTGTTGCGATCTTCTCGCAGTTTCAGGAGATAACGGAGCGCCGGCAACGACAGCAGCGTATCGAGGCGCTGCACGACACGACGCGGGAGCTGATGCACGTCGAGTCACGCGAGGCTGTCGCCGAACTGGTCGTCGAAACCGCGCGTGATCTGCTTGGATTGCCACTCAGTGCAGTCTTTCTCGCCGACGAGTCCGCCGACGCTCTCAGGCCGACTGCAGTGACTGACGAGGCACAGGCGATTATCGACGACCATCCGACGTTTCGTGAGGGCGACAGTCTCGTCTGGGAGGTGTTCGACTCCGGTGAACAGCGTGTTTTCGACGATGTCTCCACTCACCCCAACCGCTACAACCCAGACACGGACATCAGTAGCGAACTCCTGATTCCACTGGGCGACCACGGTGTGCTGATCGCCGCATCGACCGATGTTGCCGCGTTCGAGGACGCATCGGTCTCACTGATGCGAACCCTCGCTGCCAACACCGAGGAAGCCCTTTCCAGACTTGACCGGCAGCAGGAGCTCAGAACGCTCACCGAGCGCCACGAACTCGCGCTTGACGGTGCCGAACTCGGCGTCTGGGACTGGAAGATCAAGACAGACGAAGTCACCTTCGACGAGCGCTGGGCGGATATGCTGGGCTACTCGCTTGACGAACTCGACCCGACGGTCGACACCTGGGACGAACTGATCCACCCCGAGGATCTCGAACGGACCTACGAAGCACTGAACGCCCACCTCGATGGTGAGACGGAAATATACGAATGTGACCACCGGCTCAAAACGGCGACTGGCGATTACCGATGGATTCGTGACATCGGCAAGGTGTTTGAGCGTGACGAGAACGGCGATCCGGTCCGTGCGGTGGGAATCCATCAGGACGTGACCGACCACAAAGAACGGAAACAGGAACTCGAAGACACGAGCCGCAAACTGCAGGTCATTCTCGACACAGCGCCGACGTACATCCTGATGAAAGATACCGACAGTCGCTTTCTCTTCATCAACAGTGCGGCCCGTGACCTCTACGGGATCGGCGCTGACGAGTCTGTTGTCGGGATGTCCGATTACGATATTCTTCCCGACCACATCGCAGAGCAGACCCACGCTGACGATCAACGGGCCCTCGAACAGCAAGAGACCGTTGAGGTCGAGACGGTAATTCCCGTCGACGGGACGGAGCGGACGCATCTGACGCGGAAGACGCCGATACTCGACGAGGACGGCGAGCCGTACGCTCTCTGTGTCGTTGCGACCGACATCACCGACCAGAAACGGCGCGAGCGGGAGCTGGCCCGCCTCACCGACGAGTACGAAGCGGTGTTCGAGAACACCAACGACGCCATCGCACTCGTCGACATCGAGGGGTCGGCAGACGATCCGACGTTCCGCTACGTCCGGACAAACGAGGCCTACGAACGACAGAGCGGATTCGACACCGAGTCACTGACCGGTCAGACCCCAGTCGAAGCTGCCGGCCCGGACAGCGGTCGTCGAATCGCCGACCACTACAAGCGGTGTGTCTCGGCCGGTGAAACCATCACGTTCGAAGAACGGGACCTCCACCCGACTGGTGTCTGGGAGACGCAGGTGACACCGATCTTCGCTGACGGAGAGATAGATAGACTCGTTGCTATCTCCCGGGATATCTCCGACCGCATCGAGTACCGAGAAGAACTGGAGCGGCAGAACGACCGACTCGAAGAGTTCGCCAGCATCGTTAGCCACGACCTCCGGAACCCGCTTAGCGTCCTCGAAGGCTCACTCGCCCTCGCCAGAGACACCGGCAATGACGAGCAGTTCGACCGTTGTTACCGTGCAATCGACCGCATGAAGGAACTCATCGAGGATCTGCTGACTCTCGCCCGTGAAGGGGACACGGTATCCGAAACGGAACCGCTTGACCTCGAATCGACTGTGCAGTCCTGCTGGCACGCCGTTGAGACGTCTGATGCCACCCTTGAGGTCCCTGCCGAGAGTACCATCTATGCCGACGAGAGTCGGGTTCGCCAACTCCTCGAAAACCTCATCAACAACGCCGTGACACACGGCGGCCCGGCCGTTACTGTCGAGATCGGCACTATCGGTGAGTCTGGCTTTTATGTCGCCGATGATGGCGGCGGCATCCCGGCTGAACAACACGAAACCGTATTTGAGAGTGGCTACACCACTACCGATGGTGGCACTGGCTTTGGTCTCGCTATCGTCAAGGAAATAGCGGCGGCACACGACTGGTCGGTGTCCGTTACTGAGAGCGATACCGGTGGCGCACGGTTCGAGTTCAGGGGCGTCAGACAGGAGTCCTAGAGCAGCCGGGTCCTAACGGCTGTCATCCAAGAGCCAGTTCCTCAAGTATTGCACATCTGAACTGCTGAGCATATATGGTGTCCATAGATAGTACCTAGTTATCTATTGATGATCATCTGTCTTATCCTGGGACAATAATGGCACGTTCGTAACACTCATTTCTGAGGCTATGACACTAGCGGTATGGACCGTGTTGCAATCGCTGTCGCCGCTCCGGGAAGCCGATGATAGAGGACATCACTAAGCGGGCGGAGACAGTCGCTGAGATGGCTCCCGGTGACTCGGTTACGACAGGAGTCCTCGCTGGATACAAGAGTCGCTTCTCCGAGTCACCACCGCTGAACAACCCACCGCTGACGTACCTCGACGGCGCGGAAGCTCCGGCGTATCTCCTGACCAACGGGAAGCGCGGCATCGGGCGCGGGACGAAACGAAAGACCGACTCACCGATCGGCGACCGGCGGACGGTCATTCTGGTTACTGGTCGCCGGACGCTCTGTCTCATCGGGAAAGACGAGGACGACGAAGTCATCGAGATCCCACACGAGGCAGTTGCCGATGTTACCACCAAGTCAGGGTTCCGTGCGCACCGCCTCGCGCTCAGAACCCCACGGAAAATGTACCACTGCTGGGTGCATCGCAAGACCGACAAGACGACTCTCAAAGCAGCTGCCGAGTTCATCGAGACCCACCAGCAGGATAGTCCGGACGCAATCGATGGCGACGACACCGCCAACCGAGTGATGTACCGCGGCCGCCCCGTCGCACCGCAGAACAACACGACCGAAACCGAAGACAGCGACCAGACCACATACTACCGCGGGCAACCAATCGACGACGACAGCGACTGACAGACGTGGCTCATGCGTGTGCAAACCGCATTATTGCTCGCGAGTCACTCCGTTCCCCGTCGTCGGGCGGCGATACCGCCCGACTGCCTGCGGGACCGAAGGTCCCGCTCCGCTCGCAATTCGAGGGCCGTTCCCTGTAGTCGCGTCCCTCGCTCTCCTCACGGCTCCTACCGTCGCCGTTCGGATATCTGGAGACCCCTCGCTCCGCTCGGGCTCTCTCTACTCCCCCGCCATCCCTAGCACATCATCAAAGAAGCCGAGCGAATCGTGCGGACCGGGGTTGGCCTCGGGGTGGTACTGGCGCGTGATGATGCTCAGATCATCGTTTTCCAGCCCTTCCGGCGTATCGTCGTTGACGTTGACCTGTGTCACGTCGAGCTTGTCGCCGGGATCGGCGACGGTGTAGCCGTGGTTCTGGGTCGTCATCACGACCTGATTGGAGCGCAGGTCACGGACCGGCTGGTTCACGCCGCGGTGGCCGAACTCCATCTTTTCGGTTTCGCCGCCGAGCGCGTTGGCGACGACCTGCTGGCCGAGACAGATGCCGGCGAGCGGCACGTCACCGACGTATGTCTCGACGAGTTCGCCGGCCTGTTCGAAATTCTCCGGGTCGCCGGGGCCGTTCGAGATGAACAGCAGGTCCGGGTCGACGGCCGCCACGTCGTCCTCGCTGGCGTCGTAGGGGAACACGTGGACCTCGGCGTCGCGTTCGACGAGCGACTCGGTGATAGAACCCTTCGCACCGCAGTCGACCAGCGCGACCGTCGCACCGTCGCCGCCCTCGTTGTGGACCTCCACGTCGTCGACGGAGACCTGCGCGCCGATGTCGGTGTGGTCGGACATATGCTTGCACTCGTGGAGTTCGTCGAGCGCGTCCTGCTCGGTCATGTCCGGCCCGGCGGCGATCCCGCATTTCATCGCCCCCTCGTCGCGGATTTCAGTGACGATATCGCGCGTGTCGAGATGGTCGACGGCCGGGACGTCCTCGGATTCTAGCCACTCGGCCACGTCGTCGGTCATCTCGCGGGCGACCGCCGCGCGCGGGTGGACGCGGTCCGACTCGAAGCGCTCCTCTCGGACGCCGTAGTTCCCGATAAGTGGATAGGAGAACGTCAGGACCTGTTCCTCGTAGGAAGGGTCTGTGAGACTCTCCTCGTAACCGGTGTACGCCGTTGTAAAGACCAGTTCGCCGCGGGCCGTCCCGGGAGCGCGAGCACGCGCCTCGATGACACGGTCGCCTTCGATTGCCACGTATGCGTCAGCCATTACGAGATGCGTATACTATAGTGGGGCATAAGGGTTGCTTTCGAAGACGAATTTCGAATTTCGTAATCCTCAAGTCACGACCGGTGATACTGTCACATCTCGATGGACGACCTCGACAGAGAGATACTCTCGATACTCCGCCGGGACGCTCGGACCCCGTACACCGAAATCGCAGACCGAGTCGGAACGTCGGAAGGGACCGTGCGAAACCGCGTCGAGCGTCTGGTCGATGACGGCGTTATCGAACGGTTCACTGTCGCGACGCGGACCGGCAACGTGAAAGCGATGATCGAGGTCAGCGTCGACGTGAACGTCGACACGGCTGAAGTGTCGGACCGCATCGCCGACTGGCAGGAGGTCGATTTCGTGTGGCAAGTCTCCGGCGAGGAGGACATCGTCGTTGTCGTTGACGCCGCTGACACCGACGCAGTTAACGGACTCATCACGCAAGCCCGTGAGTTGGAGGAGGTTGTGGGTACGAAGACGAGGCTGATTTTAAACGAGCGTGTCGGGTGACGCAGGGCAGAGCCGTAGTCACCACCAGCCCGGGACACCTTGATTTCATATCCGTTGGGCTACGAGAGACGATATGCAGTTCCCGGCGGGTCTGGATATCGACATCATCTCGACGTACGGACAGCTCGCGAGCGACGGGGCGCAGTTTCTCGCCGTGGCGGCGCTGCTCTACGCTATCGGCCGGCTCATCGTTGTGCCAGCGGTCCGGTGGGCGCTGTCACGGACGGCGACGAATAAGACGGTCGCGAGTGCACTCACCAGTGCCGTCCACTTGCTGTCGGTGGTCTTTGCGGTGGTCATCGGGGCTAGCGTTGCGGGCTTCCGGGGCGCGCTCGCGGGGTCGACGCTGCTGGCCGCAGGCATCACACTGGCGGTGGGGCTGGCGGCACAGGACGTGCTCGGGAACTTTGTTGCCGGCGCGTTCATCGTGACCGACCCGGATCTGAACGTCGGTGACGTCATCGCCTGGAACGGGATGCAGGGCACAGTCGTCGACATCGACCTGCGCGTGACGCGGATTCGGACGCCGGACAACGAGCGTATAATCGTCCCGAACACAGAACTGGCAACGAGTGCGGTGACGAACCAGACATCAACAGGCCCAGTGGGTATCTCTTACCGGTTCGGTGTCAGCTACGACGACGATATCGAGACGGTACAGGCAATCATCACGAACGCCGCCCGCGATCTCGATCACGTCTCGGAGAAGCCGGCACCAACAGCCAGAGTCAGCGACCTCGCGTCGACGGCGGTCATCCTGACAGGCCGGATCTGGATTCCCAACGAACGGCGGAATCGACTCGCGTCGGTCAGGGCTGCGTTCATCCAGCAGGTGCAGGAGGACTGCCGCGCGGAGGGTATCGACCTCAGCGACACGAGCCAGCACGAACTCTCCGGCGACATCGGCGTCCACGACGGCGTCAGACCCACACGCGAGCGAACCGAGTAGCTATTTGCGACAGTGTCAGACCCCGTGTTGTCTGCGGAATTCCCAGCGCCCGTACGTTTATACTTGTTCACAAGATGGTATGTATATGGACGAGAAGCGCTTCGTCGTCGCCCTCTTTGGTCTCGCTGTCGCGGTGGTGGTTGGCGTACTCGCATATCAGTTTATCGCGGCGTTGACCGTCTCCGTGTTCCTTTACTACTCGACGCGACGGTATTACAGCTCATTGCGCAGGCTCCGTCTTCCGGCGCGGGTACGTGCCGTCGTCGTCATGGCGTCGCTGGCGATCCCCCTCCTGTTGCTCGTCAGCTATGCCGCCGTCCTCCTCATCGTCGAAGCCCGACAGTTCGTCACCCAGTACGCGCTCGTCGACGTGGCCGCAGCACACATCAGCTGGCTGGACGGCGCGGAGTCAGTGCCAGACCTCACCGTCGAGGGACTGTACAGCGCCTACCAGTCGGGACAGCTCTCGCCATTCGTCGACTTCCTCAGCGAGAACGCGATGGTGCTTACGTCGGTCGCCTCCCAGTTCTTCCTCAATCTGTTCATCACGACCATCGTCACGTACTACCTTCTAGTGGACGGGCAGCGCATTCGCGAGTGGCTGCTCCGATTCGATGACGGGGCCATCATCCGCGAGTACCTCGAAGCCGTCGACGAGGAACTGGAAGCGGTGCTGTTCGGCAATCTTCTGAATGTGCTCGCAATTTCGCTCATCGCCATCGCCGCATTCACCGGCTATAACGTCGTAGCGCCGGCAGCTGTCGAGGTCCCGTATCCGACGCTTGCCGGCGCGCTGACTGGTATTGCGAGCTTGATCCCTGTCGTCGGGATGAAAATAATCTACCTCCCACTGACTGGTATCACTGCGCTCCCGGTGGTGCTTGACGGGCAGTCTTCGCTGCTTGCGTACGTGCTTGGATTCCTTCTCATCGCGGTGGTCGTCGTCGACACAATTCCGGACCTGCTGCTCCGGCCACTTCTCAGCGGTGAGAGCACGCATGTCGGGCTCCTCATGCTCGCGTACACGCTCGGACCAGTCGTACTGGGATTCTACGGGCTCTTCTTTGCACCGATACTACTCGTCGTCGGTATGACGTTCGCGAACACGGCACTCCCCCGTCTGCTCGGCGCGAGCGAACCAGACGGTATCCACCCCGATCAGTTACGACTGGAAGACTTCAGCTAGCCGCCGTAATCGGGCCGGGAAGTCGAACGCGAATGGGGGTTTACGAGTGAACCGTTCTTGATGGCTGTGTTGGGCGTGTACTTTTACCACACAAAAAGAGTATTTATATTCAGGTCGAAATAAGGGGGTAAAAATGGAGTCAAACTCCGACTCCCTTCCCTATCAGGCGCCTCCAGAGGACCAGATCGGGGAGCTACATATAGCGATGCGGCGACTGATGGCCGCCGGAGACCAGTCTACGGTCGCGACAGTCGCGGTCGAGACTGCAACAGCGATTCTCGATTTTCCCTTCAGTGTCTTCTGGGCGGCCACCGACAGCGAACTCAAAGCTGTAACCATCTCTGAGCCACTCCGGGAGCACGTCGAGGTCCGTGCTGACCCGGGCCAGGTGATGCGACACGAGCGCGGGAGTTGGTTGTGGGAACAGTACGAATCCGACGAGACACAGCGAGTTCTCGTTTCGGAAGAGAAAGCCGCAGCGGATGTACCGCTGCACGGGGGTATCACCGTCCCGCTCGCAGAGTACGGACTCCTGACGGCCGGGACGGACGAGCGAGCCGAACCGACCGAACGGGAGGCACAGTTGGCTGATATCCTCGGGAAAAACGCACTCTCGACTCTCGAACGGATCGAACGCGAGCGGGAGCTGAAACGGCAGCGAGACAACCTCGACCTGTTGAATCAGATCGTCCGTCACGACCTCACGAACCACCTTCAGACCATCAGTGGCCGGGCAGAGTTGCTCCGGGACCAGTGCAGTGGCAACGCCTTGGAACACGTCGATGGAATCCAGGAGAGTAGCCGGTCAGCTGCGGAACTGCTTGAGACAGCTGGAAACCTTGCGACGGTAATGCGACAGACGGACTGGGAGACTGAGCCGGTCGCGCTTGAGTCAGTCCTGTCCTCAGTGACTGAGGATATCACAGCGACGTACACCGACGCGCAGGTCACCGTCCCGGATGAGTTCCCGTCGGGTACGGGTGCAAGCCGACGAACTCCTGTCCTCCGTGTTTCGGAACGTCCTCACCAACGCCATCCAGCACAACGATTCGGCACCGCCGTCGGTCGCCGTCGACGTAACTGACGACGGTGACGCAGTCAGCGTCACTGTCAGCGACAACGGTCCGGGAATCCCGGACGAGCAGAAACGGACGGTGTTCGAGCGCGGGGAGAAGCGACCGGACAGTGAGGGGACCGGCGTCGGCCTCTATCTTGTCCGAACGCTGGTCGATGCGTACGGCGGCGACGTGTGGGTCGAAGATAACGAGCCGCGGGGGGCCGTTGTCGGACTCACGCTGCCGAAAGCGGCGGATGACATCTGAACCACTGCCGGAACCGAGGGAGCTTGTTATCGATTCAACAATCCGTCCAGTAGATGTATCGCACCGTGTTTGTCCAGCGGGTCGTTCGCGTTCCCGCAGTGGGGCGACTGCACGCAGGCCGGGCAGCCGTCGGCGCAGTCACACGCGGTCAGCATCGACAGCGTGGTGTCCATCAGCGGTCCGATGTTGTGGTAGCCGGCCCGTGTTAGGCCGATACCGCCGGGGTACCCGTCGTAGATGAAGATGGTCGGCTCGCCGGTGTGCGGGTGTCGCGGCGTCGACAGGCCGCCGATGTCGCCGCGGTCACAGAGGTATTCGAAAGGAAACATCGAAATCATCGCGTGCTCTGCGGCGTGGATTGCCCCTGAGAAGTCGCCGGTGTCACCACCGTCGGTCGCTGCATCGCCGGACTGACCGCCGCCACCGCTCCCGCGGTCGCCTTCGGCTCCGTATGCTCCCTGCCGTATCTGGCTTTCTAGGTCAGACGGCACGGTGTGGTACAGCGCCTTCGTCTCCAGTGTCGTCTCCGGCAGGTCAAGCGAGCGCTGCCCGAGTACCTCCCCGGAGGAGCCGTCGCGACGCTCGTAGCCGGTGATCTGCTTGCGCATCGTCACTGAGGCGAAGCGGACCGGTACGTCCTCGCGGGTCGGCAGTCGCCGCTCCGCCAGGTCCGCCTCGACGGTGATGGTCTTGTCGTGCAGGACGCGAGTGAAGTAATCGGCCCATGTCCGGTCAAGCTCGGCAACGCCTGTATCGAGATCGAGGTCTGTCACCTCGTAGCGCCGGCCCTGATGGTGGTAAATCGCGCCGGGGTGGGCGTCTCGCAGTGCATCCTCGACGGAGAGCTTCGCTATCACGTCGCCTTTTGCCACCAGCTTCACCTCGCCGTCATCGACGGTCCGCAGGTTCATCTCGTGGTGCGGGCTACCGTTGCCGAGCCAGCGCATTCCCTGGTCGGTCTGGCGGCGGTCGAGCTTTCCGGCCGATTCGAGGCCCGAAACCATGTCGGGGAACGTCTCGCCGAAATGGCGGTCGTCGTCTGGCGAGAGCCAATTCTCGCAGGCGGCTGCATGGACGTGGTCCGGCAGCAGTTGCTCATTTTCGGGATTGGTGACGGCCTGCTCGGCCCCCGTCTTGAATAGCGCGTCTGGGTTGCGCAGGACGTACTGGTCTAGCTGGTCCTCCCCGCCGACCAGCGCGACGAGCGCGGGGTCGGTGCCGCGGCCGGCCCGCCCGGCCTGCTGGAAGGCCCGCATCCGCGTGCCAGGGTAGCCGTCCAGCAACACGGCGTCGAGGCCGCCCACGTCGACGCCCAGTTCGAGCGCGCTGGTCGACCAGACGCCCCGCAGGTCACCGGACTGCAGACCCTGCTCCAGTTCGCGTCGCCGGTCGTCGGTCAGCGCGGCCTGATACGCACCGACGCTGTCGGCGAGGTCGTGTTCCCCGCGGCTCCGGAGTTCGTCGGCGCTGTCGCTGGCGTACCGCTCGGCCGTCTGGCGTGACCCGGCGAAGACGACCGTCTGGAGACCTCGTTCGACGAGGTCAACGAACAGCTGTTTCGTTTCGACGTGGTTCGACTTCCGGCGGCCGCTCCCCCAGCTGTCGCCCTCGTACTCCGGTGGGTTCCACAGCAGCCAGTGACGCGGCCCGCTGGCACTGGCGTCCTCGTCGACCAGTGCGAACGACCGCTCAAGTTGGCCCGTGACAGCCGCCGCGTGTTCGACCGGATTGCCGATGGTCGCCGAGCAACAGACCCACTCCGGGCCGCCCGCTGTCCCACCGTCGCTTCCTGCGCCTCTGTCCCCAGCGTCGAACCGTTCGGCAACGCGCTGGAGGCGGCGCATCACCAGCGAGACGTGGCTGCCGAACACGCCGCGGTAGCCGTGGACCTCGTCGATGACGACGGTCTCGAGCCGCTGGAAGAACCAGTCCCACAGCCGGTGAGCGTGGGGGAGGATGCCGTAGTGGAGCATGTCCGGCGTCGTCAGCAACACGGTCGGCTGACGCTCCCGGATGGCCTCCTTCTCTGACTTCGACTGTCGGCCAGTGTACTGGGCAACGGAGACGCCGGAGGCAAACCCGAGTCCCTGTGCCAGTTCCGACAGCGTCTCCGTCTGGTCGTTGATGAGCGCGACCTGTGGTGCGATGTACAGCGTTGTCGCCCGGCGGTCAAGCGCCCGCTCGAACGCCGGAACGGTGTAGGCGAGGCTCTTACCGCTCGCCGTCTCGGTCGCGAGAACGACGTTGTCACCGGACCGGACCGCCTCGATTGCGTCCACTTGGTGGGTGTAGAGGTCCGTGATACCCCGGTCTTCGAGGACGCCGGCGAGCCGGTCCGCAACCTCGCAGTCCGCGGTCCGCGCGTCCCGGCCCGGGACCGTCCGCTGGTCGACGATCTGTCCCTCGTAGTACGGCCGGTTCCGGAGCCACGAAATCGTGTCGTCCACGGGCGACGTATGGGAGCGAAAAGTATCGGTGTTGCTGTTCTCGGCTGGAGATACCTCAGCCGACGGTGGACTCAGTCAGTGGTCGACTAATTGAGCGGCGGTGTTGCATCGCGCTCCGGTGCGGGCAGCAGAGACGCGACCGCTGTGGGGAGCGCGGCCATCGGCACGGCGTCGCGACCGTTGCTGGCGAGGGCAGTATCATCCGTCTCGACCGCGAGGCGGGTCCCGCCAGCCTCGACGACCGGCCTGTTGCCGTCACCGGTCTCGCCCGCTATCACGACGGCATCGGCGGCCCGGGCGAGTTCGGCCGCGCGTTCGCGGGCCGCGTCGTCGATGCCAGCGAAGGCTGGGACCGTAACCGCCTCACAGTCGAGGTCTCGGGCCCGCTCGGCGGCTATGTCGCCGGCGGGCGCGACGCCGACACTGACGCGACAGCCAGCCCCGACGAGCGTCGAGACCGCGGATGCCGCCGGCTTGCCGGTCCCGACGACGTGGATGCGGCGGTCGACTGCCTCCCGGTCAGCCAGCGGCGTCACGAGCGGCGCATCGGTGCCGGGCTGGGTCGTCACCAGCGTCTCCGCGTCGAAAGCATCCCGCAGCGTGTCGCTCGTGAGAACATCGGCGGGACGGCCCGCAGCACGGATGCCGCCGCTGGCGAGCAACACCAGTTCGTCGCAGTACCGGGCGGCCAGATTGAGGTCGTGAATCGCAGCAATGGCTGTCTTTCCGTCCTTGACCAGCGCCCGGACCAGTTCGAGCGTGCGGACGGCGTGGTTGATGTCGAGGCTCGCCGTCGGCTCGTCCAGCAGGAGGACTGGCGTCTCTTGAGCCAGCGCCCGGGCCAGCAGGACACGCTGGCGCTCGCCGCCGGACAGCGAGGTGAACGGCCGGTCGGCGAACTGGGTAACGCTCGCGCGCTCCATCGCTGTCTCGACGGCATTCCGGTCGTCCTCGTCCATCCGGTCGAACCGGCCGAGATGCGGTGTCCGCCCCATTTCAACGGTCTGCCTGACGCTGAAGTCGAACGACAGCGCGGTTCCTTGTGGCGTGCTCGCGACGAGGCGGCTCACCGCCTTCGCCGAGCGGTCCGAGATCGGCTCGCCGTCGACGCGAACCGTTCCGGCGTCTGGATCGAGTGTCCCCTTCACCGCTCGCAGGACGGTCGTCTTGCCCGCGCCGTTAGGGCCGACGAGGCCGACGAGTGACCCACGGTCGACGCTGAAACCGACGCCCGAGACGACCGACTGCTCGCCGAAAGACACCGCGAGGTCGGATACGTCGAGCATCGGCCCGGAGCGGTCTCGTTCTGGGTCGGCACTGTTGGACCCATTTGCACCGCTCACAGTTCGTGCACCTCCCGCTTCCGGAGCAGATACAGGAAAAACGGCGCACCGAGGACGGCAGTGACGATACCGACCGGGACCTCGGCGCTACCCGAGCGTGCTAGCGTGTCCGTCGCCACGAGGAACGACGCCCCGGCGAGCGCCGCCGTCGGGAGCAGTATCCGGTGGTCAGGCCCGACGAGCAGCCGCATCACGTGAGGCACGATGAGGCCGACGAAGCCAACGATGCCGGCGACGGCGACGCCCGCCGCCGTGATGACTGCCGACAGCGCGAGCAGGACCCGCTTGGTTCGTTCGACCTCGATACCGAGGCTCTGTGCGTCCTCCTCGCCGAGCAGCATCACATTCAGGTCGCGTGCATACGCCAGCAGCACGACGAACGGGATGGCAACGAGCACGACGCTGCTGGTCACTTCGGGCCAGGACGCGCCTTTGAGATGGCCCATTAGCCAGTACAGCGCCCGCCGGATGCTCTCGCCGCTGTGGAGCAACAGGAAGGAGACCACCGCGCCGAGAAACGTCTGTATCGCCACGCCGGCCAGCAACAGCGTCGCGACCGGTGTGCGGCCGTTCCGCGTCGCGATGAGATAGACACCAAAGGCCGCGACCAGCGCCCCCACGAAGGCCGCGCCGCGGAGCCCGAGCCCGAACGGGATCACGACGGGCGCAACGATGAAGCCGACCGCGCCGACCGCCGCGCCGGAGGAGACGCCAATGATAGAGGGATCAGCCATCGGGTTCCGGAAGATCCCCTGCATGATCGTCCCCGCGGCGGCGAGCGAGAAGCCGACGACCGCACCGAGCAGTATCCGGGGGAGTCGGACCTGCAGCACGATTTGTGTCTGGAGGTCGCTCACAGCGTAGGAGAACACGTGGGCCGTAGTCACGCCGACAGTAGGGCCTGAGACCGAGATACCAGTCGGGACGACGACGGTGTTGAGCAGCACTCTCCCGACGATATCGGGTGGAATCCAAACCGGGCCGATGCCGGCGCTCGTCGTCACCACGGCACAGAGGACGGCGACGAGCCCCGCCGACCACCCGACGGTCCGACCCGCGAAACGCATGTATGAAAGCCCAGTTGCAGTAGATAAGTATTTATTGCTCCTGACACCCGCATAGGGTATGCGACGACTTTCTCTCGTCTGTGTCTTTGTCTTGCTTGTCGGCTCGCTTGCGGGCGTCTCTCCGGCCGCAGCAACAACTGCCACGCAGGCCGACGACTGCTCGTTTCCCGTCACGATGACTGACGCGACCGGGACCGAGGTCACCCTCGAGGAACGCCCGGAGCGGGTCACGACGACCAACCCTTCGGCTGCCCAGACGATGTGGGAGATCGGCGGTCGCTCTCAGGTGGTCGGGCTCACCCAGTATGCAAGCTATCTGGACGGCGCTGAGGGTCGGACGAACGTCTCCGCGAGCTTCGGCGTCAACGTCGAGCGCGTCGTCAGTACGAACCCGGACCTGGTGATTGCGCCGAACGCCAGCGCCGGTGACGTGACCCCGCTCCGGCAGGCCGGGCTCACCGTGTATCACCTTCCAGCTGCGACAACTATCGAAGATATCCGGACAAAGACGGCGACTATCGGTCGCCTGACTGGTAACTGCGGGGGCGCGAGCGAAGCGAACGCTTGGATGGACGCGAACGTCGACGCCGTTCGACAGGTCACCGCAGACGCCGAAGATCGTCCGGCCGCGCTGTACCCGCTGGGCGGGGGGTACGTGGCGGCAGACAACACCTTCGTCACGTCGCTCATCGAACTCGCCGGCGCGGAGAACGTCGCCGCACGCAACCACACGCAGTACCCACAACTCAGCGACGAGATTATCCTCAAACTCAATCCGGAGGTCCTCTTCGTCACCGAAAACTCGGCGACCATTGCTGAGACGGAACCATACGCCAGCACGACCGCGGGCGAGACCAACTCGACGGTCTCTGTCCGGGTGCGGGACATTAACCAGCCCGCGCCCCGCAGCGTCGTCTCCTTCGCACACAACGCTACCGCGCAGCTCTATCCGGACCGCTACGACGCCGACAGCTACGTTCCGAGGTCGGCCGTGACCAAAACGAGCGAGCCCACGCCCGCGGACCACACGCCGAGCACTGACCAGTCCACGACCGACGCCAGCGGTCCCGGATTCACAGCTGTCGCGGCGCTTGTCGCACTGCTGGCGCTGGTCTGCACACAGCAGTTCCGCCGCCGGAGGCCGTAGCGCCATGGACAAACAAACCATCCGTGAAACAGTCTGGGACGCGCTGGAAGAGCGCAGTATCGCTCGGTTTCCGTTTCCGCCCCACGACCGGATTCCGAACTTCGCGGGCGCGAGCGAGGCCGCACAGCGCTTGGCCGAGACGGCGGTATGGGACGCCGCCGAGACGGTCAAGGCGAATCCGGACTCGCCCCAGCTTCCGGTCCGGCGGGCGGCGCTGCGGGCCGGCAAGACAGTGTATATGGCCGTGCCACGGCTCCGGGACGAGCGATGCTTCTACGAACTCGATCCCGCCGAACTCGACGACATTGAGGCCGCACCGGCAGTGTCAAACGTCGCGGACCACGCGCGACAGGTCGGCCCGGAAGCGGTTGGGAGCGTCGACCTCGTGGTGTCGGGGTCGGTCGCGGTCACTGAAGCCGGCGCGCGAATCGGGAAGGGCGAGGGGTACAGCGACCTCGAATACGCCGTCCTCCGTGAACTGGGGCTGGTCGACGAGACGACACCGGTCGTGACGACGGTCCACGAACTCCAGATTGTCGGCGGCCCCGAAGGTGTCGTCGACACCACTGTCCCCGTCGACGACCATGACGTGCCGATGGACTGGGTTGTGACGCCGGAGCGCACGGTTGAGACGGAGACCACGCACACGACGCCAGCGGGCGTCGATTGGGACGCGCTTCCCCCGTCGCGCATCGACGAGATTCCGGTCCTATCGGCTCGTCGGCCCGACTGACCTCCCAGTCGATATACCCTTGCTAAACCCTGGTAATGAAAGCCTACCGGCGGTACAATTTTATTCCCACATCTCCTGAAACGGATATGGATACACCCGTGGCCACGCCGAACCGTCACGGGCATGACGGAACTGCCGGGCGGGTACGCGTTCTCTATGTCGATGCGGACTGTGACGACGTCACGGCAGTCAAAGAGACGCTGACTGGTAGCACCGACGAATTCACTGTGACGGTGTGTGAAACGGTTGACGACGCGCTCAAATCCCTCGAAGACGCGTCCTACGACTGCATTGTCAGCGAGTACCGACTCCCGGATCGGAACGGGATCGAACTGTTGAGCGTCGTCCGGGAGCAGTCGTCTGACCTCCCGTTTTTGTTATTCACTGATGATGGGGACGAAAGCGTGGCCAGCGATGCCATTTCTGCCGGGGTCACGGACTACGTGACGAAGACACCCCTCTCAGAGCAGACGGAGTTCCTTCGGCAGCGGATCACCGCTGCTGTCGCTCGTTATCAGGAGGAGGCGGACATTCTCGACCGGATGACCGACGCGTTCTTTGCGGTGGACGAAAACTGGGAGTTCACATACGCCAACGAACGCGGTCGCCGCGTCATCGGCCGTGCGATGGCGGGAGACGGTGATACCACCGACTTGCTGGGGAAAAACATCTGGGAAGTGGTCCCGTCCCTCGAAGAAACGGAGTTCAGCAAGCAGTACCGACAGGCGATGACTAAGCAGGAGCCAACATCCTTCGAAGCGTACTTCGAGCCGCTACAGACGTGGTTCGAAGTGTCTGCGTACCCATCGCAAACCGGAATTTCGGTGTACTTCCGTGATATCACTGAGCGACACGAGCACGAGAAAGAGATCAGGAGCAGAGAGCGGACGCTCCGAGAGATTTACCGGGTCATCTCGCGTAAGGATCTGGATTTCGAGGAGAAGGTCGAGCGACTCCTCGAAATCGGGCAGAACGCCCTCAGAGCCGAAACGGCTGTACTCTCACACATCGATGGCGATATGTACGTCTTCGAAATCGTCCGCGACCGGACGGGAGCTATCGAGGCGGGCGATACAGTCCCGCTGGACGCCACGAACTGCGAGCGGGCCGTCGTTGAGGAGCAGACACTGGTGCTCGCCGACATCGCCGCGGACCGTCCTGAACTGACCACCAAGACCGGCTACACGGAGATGGGTGTCTCCTGTTATCTTGGAACGCCCGTCGTCGTCGACGAGTCGGTGTACGGCACGTTCTGCTTCTACGGGACGGAACCCCGTGATTCCTTCTCGGAGTGGGAAGTCACGCTTGTTGAGTTGATGGGGAACTGGATCAGCTACGAACAGGAGCGCGAACGCCGTGAGCAGGAACTCACCCGCCAGCGAAACCGTCTGGAGGACTTCGCCAGCGTCGTCAGCCACGACCTCCGGAACCCACTTAACGTTGCGTTCGGCCGGCTCACGCTTGTTGACGAGGCGTACGACGGGGACCCGGAACACGTCGAATCGCTCCGGCGGTCACTCGAACGGATGGACGAACTCATCGACGACGTGCTCGCGCTCGCTCGCGGCGGCCACAAGGTCATCGACGCGACCGAAACGTCGTTAGACGACATCATCACAGCCGCCTGGGACACCGTCGAGAGTTCGGACGCGACGCTTGAACGGGTCGATACGGACGCACGAATTACGGGCGACCAGACGCGCATTCAACAACTCTTCGAGAATCTCTTCCGAAACAGTGTGGAACACAGCGACGACCCCGTGACCGTCTGCGTCGGGACCCTCGCTGACGGCCGGGGGTTCTACGTCGCGGACGACGGTCCCGGGATTCCCGAAGACGAGCGTGACGAGGTGTTCGAGCGCGGCTACACCACGAGCGACGAAGGGACCGGCTTCGGGCTGGCTATCGTTTCCGAAATCGTCGACGCCCACGGTGGCCGGATCACTGTCACAGAAAGCGAGGACGGCGGAGTGCGATTCGATGTGACCGGTGTTCAGGTCGACCGCTTATAGCTGGTCGACGCAGTCCCGAATGAGGCCATCGACGTTCTCCGGCAGTGTTGGGTGGTAGGCCCGGTCCGGCAGATCACGCACGTCAAGGCCGAGCTCGACGATGGTCTGGAACGTCTTGGCGAAGCTATCCGCGTGGTAGTGCAGGCCCTGCCAGCCGAGTACTGTCCCGTCGTCTGCGTCGACGACGAGCTTTGCAAGCCCTTCGGGCACGTCTTTGGATTTGAACACGCCGTCGTCGCTGGCCTGTCGCGTCGCTGTAACGATGTCGTAGCCCGCTTCGTTTGCGGTTTCCTCGTTGTGGCCGACACGAGCGAACGGATACACGCCCAGTCCGGAGAAGATGACGTGGTGGTGGACGTTTCGGTATGCTTCGAGTGAGCCACCGGCCTCCTGTCGGACGATGTTCTCGGCCGCGGTGAAGCCCTGCTCTTTGGCGACGTGGAGAATCGGCTCCTTGCCGTTGACGTCGCCGACGGCGTAGATGTGGTCGGCGTCGCGGGTCTGCATCGTGTCTTTCGCCCAGTCGCCTTCAACCGAGACTGGCGTGTTCTCCAGACCGAGCCCCTCGACGGTCGGCCGCCGGCCGGTAAAGAGGAACAGCTGGTCGGCTTCGAACGTCTCTTCGCTACCGTCGTCGTACTCAACGGTGAGGCGGACGCCGCCGTCCGCAGTCTCCTCCAGTTCCTTCTCGTAGCAATTCGTCGGGATGGTCACGTCCCAGTTGTCCTCGTAGATGTCAAGCGCCTCGTCGCCGAACTCCGGGTCACCTTCGTCGATTGGCCGGTCGTCGTGCTCGATGACGGTAAGCTCCATGCCGCCGGCCTCCGCCAAATACGGGACCAGTTCCATCCCGATGTACCCGAAGCCCATCACGATGCCGGAGTCGGGGAACTCGGTGGCGTCGAGCACTTGGTCGCTCGTCATGAAGTCGACCTCGTCGATACCGGGCGTATCCGGGACGTTCACGCTGGAACCGGTCGCGATGACGACGTAGTCAGCCTCGTGCTCCTCACCGCCGGCCCGGACCGTATGCTCGTCGACGAACGTGGCAGTGTCATGGATGAACGTTACGTCGTCGCGCTCGGCCATCTCGTGGACGGAGTCCCGGCGGTGGCCCGCCCAGTCGAGCACGTGGTCGTCCTTGCGCTCGACGACGGCATCCAGATCAACGTCGGGCACGTCGCCGACGAGACGGTCGTCGTGGCGCGCTTGGAAGCGATGAGCGCCTGCGGAGAGCACTTCCTTGGACGGCATACAGCCACGGAGGATACAGAGGCCACCGCCGGGCTCGCCGTTGTCGATGAGCGTGAGTTCAATGTCCTCCGCCTCGACAAGGTCGCCGGCGACTGCGGCCCCGGCACTTCCATACGCGCCGATGATAACGACGTGAGTCATACCAATGCTAGGACGATGCCGGCAAATAAAGGCTTCAGTGGCGTGTTTCGCCCGGACACGACCAGCGGTGGGTTGTGCCCCGAGGCCACGGGTCAGTCGTCGCCGTCGACAGGCGCGGGTGGACGCGACCGACCGAACCCGAGTATGCCACGAACCGACCAGTCAGCATTGAATACCCGGTCCCAGACGACGAGCGCGGAGGGGATCACCATCAGGGAGGTGAGGAACGCGTACCCGATTGACATGGCCGTCAGGATGCCGAACTGGCCGATTGCGGGGAACACAGCCAGCCCAAGCACACCGATACCGAATGTCGTGGTGAGCATACTCCCGAACAGCGCCCCACCAGTCCCGCGAACAGTTCGGTCCAGTGCCGTTTCGAGGTCGTTCTCCTTGAACTCGTCGGCGAACCGGTGGGTGACGTGGACAGAGTAGTCGACCCCTAGCCCGATAGTTATCGCCAACATCGTCGCTGTGAGTGCGTTGAACGGGATATTGAGCAGCCGCATCGTCCCGCCGAGCCACGCCACTGTGACGACGACGGGAATCATGTTCACGAGGCCGAGCGACGGCCGCCCCTCCAGCATATTGTAGATGAGGATGAGGAACACTGATGAGCCGACAAGTGCGATTGCCAGCGACTGGATGGCTGACTCCAGAATGAGGTCCGAGACGGCTTGGAACACGACGACCGTGCCGGTTGCCGTCGCCTCATACCGGAAGTCGTCGGCGACGTTTCTCGTATCGGTGGTCACCTCTGCGTCGGTCGCGTCTGATTCGACTGTGTAAACGACACGCGCGCTCCGGTAGTCTTCGGTGATGTATTCTAGCGCCGTACTACGGGCCGGCGAGTCGAGCAGATACTCGTATATCTCCTCGAGGTTATCGTCCGGAACCCCGTTGTCGTTCTGGTCGTTGCGTTCGACCATCCGGCGGAACTCGGGGTCACGCTCTGCCTGATCCTGAATGACCGTCACGATGGACGTCGAATCAGCCCGCCCGTCTGCTCGGACGAACGAGTCTGGCGGGTTGTCACCCGCTCGATACATCTGCTCAAGCGCTGCATCGTTCCGCATCGGCCCCTCTACGTACACCGTCGCCTGACTGGACTGGGTCGTATCGAACCGCTCATCGAGGAAGTTCGTCACCTCCGTTACAGTGTATTCGCTCGGAGCGAACGGTTCCGGCAGGGCCTCGACGAAGTCCGGATTCTCCTCGGGCGGCAGGAAGTCCTCCTGACTGAACGAGGTCGAGACGCCAGTGGCGTAGTAGCTGGCACCGACCGTAGATACGAGGATGAGTACGAGGAAGATGATCGGGGCGCGGTTCGCGATGATAACGCCGCCGCGCAACACGTCGCTGAGTGCCGAATCTTCCGCGCCCAGCGGCGTCTCGCTGAACGTCGGAATGGGGTAGCGCTGGCGGAGTCGGTCCAACTCCACCTTCGCTGCGGGCAGGAACACCCCGAAGATGAGGAAGGTGAACGTGATACCGACAGAGGCCACGTAGCCGAAGTCCTGAATCGGCGGCAGTGCGCTGGTGAGATTCGCGGCGAACCCGATGACCGTTGTCCCGGTCACGATGAAGAACGCGACAAGCAACTGGTCGGTCGTGATCCGCATCGACTTCTGGATGGACGCTCCGGTCTCGCGTTCCTCCCGATACCGGTTGACAGCGTGAATCCCGAAGTCGATACCGACTGCTAGTAACAGCGGTGGCACGGCGATGAGCATCTGCGAGAAGGGGATGCCAGCAAGCCCCATGAAGCCGAACGTCCAGACGACGGCCATAAACAGTGCGACTAAGCCAAGCGCCATGTCCGCGAGGTCGCGATAGGCAATCGTCAGGAAAAACAGGATGAACAGCACTGCTGCGGGCACTGTCAGGATGAGTGAGTCGCCGACGACGTTCGAGAACTCGTCCGCGACGATACCACTGCCGAACAGGGTAATACCACCGTGGTCAGCGCTGGCGACAGTGAACCCGGCCTGTTTTTGAATGCTCGTCAGCGGACTCGAACCGCCCTGGCCTGACCCGGAGGAGATTCCGGCCGGGACCTCATGTGTGACGACCCCGATGGTCGCCGACGCCGAGGCGGCTTTGCGATTGAAGTCCTTGCTTAGTAGCGATTTGAACCGGGGATTCTGCTCGGCCGCGCGCCTGACGGCGGCGTCGATTTCACTCGGTGTCGTGGCTTCGACAGCATAGACTTGCTGTTCCGTCGTCGTCGCTTCCGGGTCCAGTTGCTGGGCGACAATGCTCGCAGCGCTTGAGGTCGATGTGACACGGAGTTTTCCGTGCTGTTCCAACCGATCCTGTGACCTGAGCATCCGGAGCAGCGCCGGCTTCGAGAGGACGTTGGTCTCCCGCTGGATGAGCTGTGTACTCCCTGTGTCTGGTGAGAAGGTCGGCGAGAACTTGTCGTTGACCTCCTGCAGTGCCTCCTCGGCCGGCAGGTCGGTGGTAAACTGTGACGTCCCGGAGTTAGTCGAGACGCTCCCGAGGCCGGCGCTGAAGACCACCGTCACGACTAGGAAGAGAAGCACCACCTTCCGTGAATCGTGGACGATGCGGTCGTCCGCCCAATCGATGTAGCGCTGGTAGTCCATGCGTTAGCGGAACCTGAAGTAGCCGCCGATGGCCAGAGCGGCCACGAGTGCGACGCCGATAATCGCCGTCAGCGGTGAACTGCCACCGCCGGAGTTGGTCACGGAGACCGGAAGGCGGTAGGTGTCAGACACCGGCGTATCTCCGTCCGGCTCCTCGTACTGGAAGTCGACCGAGACGGGGTAGCTTTTCGTCATCGCGGCACCGCTTGCGCTGATACCGAACTCGATGGTCGTTGACTCGCCCTGATCGAGGCTGTTGACGTACGCCTGGTCGTCCGACACAGAGATCGGTGACTCGGCGAACAGTTTTGCCTCGATATCGGTCAGTCGCTCACCGGCGTCGTTGGTGATGGTCACTTCGAGCGTGCTCGACCCACCAACGTTGACCGACGCGTTCGTCGTCTCGACGATAAACTCGTCGGCGCTGCCGTCGACGCTCTGCCGGATTTCGAGCGTGTCGCTCTCGCGCCTGTCGCCCTCACTGTTGCGGTAGTTGGCGACGAAGTCGAACTGTCGTGGGCCGGAGTTCGCGTTATCCGACACGTCGGCATCGAATGAGACGGTCGTTGACTCGCCCGGTTCGAGGTTGCCGACCGCGTACTGGGTCTCCTTCGGCGAGATGTTGTCGTGAGTGCTCGCCCAGTTCAGGACGACGTTACGAACTGTCCGGTCGCCGGTGTTGGTCAACGACGCTTCCAGCGTGCCGTCGTCACCCGCCTGCAGGGACGACTCGACGTCACCCATGGCGAAGGACTGTTCGGGTTCGGGTGTAAGTCCGAGTGAGATGTCGTCAGCGACGCCGGCATCGCCTTCTGGGTCGTCATAGCTCACTGACGCCGACAGCGCGTAGCTCTGTGTCTTGGCGTCGTCGCTGGCGCTTGCGTCAACGCTCACCGTTCGCGTTTCACCAGGCTCCCAGGAGCCGACAAACTGCGATGTGGATTCGGACTGTCCGAACGTAATCGCGCTGTTCTGCGTGGTAAGTGTCACTGTCGCGTCCGAGACTGTGACAGGTCCGTCGTTGCGCAGGGTCACGTTATACGTCCCGGAGTCACTGACAGCAACGTCGCTGTCAACACGTTCGACAGTGAACGTTTGCTCGCGGGCAGGTGTAATCCCGATCGAAGAGGCAGACGTACTCTTTCGCACCCCGTCGGTGTCATCGAAGTCGACTTGCAGGTCAAACTGGTACGGTTCGGCTCTGGCGTCACCGCTTGCACCGACGCGGTACCGGAGCGTCCGCTGTTCACCGGCCTCCCAGGTGTTAATAAACCGGGAGCTGCTGGTGTCACTACCGACTGTGAGTTCAGGATTTGTCGATTCCAGCGTTACTGAGGCTTCTCGGGCTGGTTCGTCACCAGTGTTCTCGACGGTGACTGCAACCGTCCCGACCGAGTCGACGCGCGCGCCGGAGTCGACGCTCACCACGTCAAAACCCGCGTCATCGTCGATTTCGAGTTCGAGTTCGACCCGTTCAGTCGCGGTCTTTTCGTCACGTGCCCCGTCATTTTCGGAGATATAGCTCGTGTACTCGTATTCGACGATGACAGGAACGGTGTAGTCCCCGGGACTTGCGTCGTCATCGACGCTGATGTCGAATGAAATCGGACTCGTCTTGCCTTCCGGGACGGAGCCGACGGCCTGTTTGTTCGTTGTTACCGTAATCGGGGCGTCTCCGTTATTGACCTTGACTGTGGTCCCGCGGGCGGTCGTTACTTCACTATTCTGTATTCCCTGGGTCGTAGACCCGGAGTCGACCGTTCCGCTGTTGACGAGGACAACGTCGAGTGTCGTCTCTTCACCGGGTGTGACGGTGTTATCGACGAACGTTGCGTCGAAATCGGGGCTTCCGGTCACAGCGCCGATCGCCGTTCCGGATGCCATGAGCAATGCGACAACAGCCAGCGTCAGTATCGTTCGTGGTTTCATACGTAGGGACACTTCGGACATTCCTTGTCGTTATTTCTGTCCGGAGCGGACGTCATGCCTGGGAGATTGGGATATATACCCACATACGTCTGTGCAGACTCCCGCCCGAACCGTGTACATCGAACGAACGTTCGGTCGTGCATCAACGTTGTGGTTCCGTAACAGTGGGAAGATATTTACTGCCCGAACGAATATTCGGTCGGGATGAGTGATGGAATTCCGTTCGCCGGGGAGCCAGCGGATTCGCATGAGGCGATAATGCGAGCGACATTCCGTGCCCTCCGGGAATACGGGTATGCCGGACTTTCGATACAGCGAATTGCGGACGAGGCCGACCTCAGCAAATCGACGTTTTACCACCACTTCGATGGCAAGGAGGACCTCTTGCTGTCGTTTCAGGAGTTCATCCTCACGGAATTTAACCGCATCTTTCAAATCGAATCGACTGGCGACCCCGAACAGGACATCAAGACCTTTGTCAGTCTCATTCTCGATGATTTCCCTGACTGCGTTGAAACGCCAGATAAGGACGCCGTACTCGGTTCATACGTCGAGATGCGTGCCCAGGCAGTCCAGAACCCGGATTTCCGTGAGAAGTTCACTGAGACGGACGAACTGTTCGCCCGGCAACTCGTACAGATCATTGAGGACGGCATCGAACAGGGAGTCTTCGCCGATGTCAACCCTAACACGGTTTCGCGGTTCATGATCACGATACTCGACGGTGTGATCCTTCAGAGCGCAACTCGCAACGACAATCCTGTCGCCGAGGTTCGGGATACCATCGACGAGTACATCGAAGAGACGCTGATTCTCAACACCTAGCTTCTGCTGATAGACTGGTACGTCTGTTTCAGTTCTTCGAAATCATTGTTCTCGGCTTGCAGCACCCACTCCAGTTCCCTGGCACGCTCCTTTAGCTCCGTGTACTCGGTGCTCGCTTCCAGTTGTGACGTAGACTTTTCGCGCTCCAGCACGGAGAGTTTCGAGGAAATCCGGAAGTACTCGTCGAGCCTCTCGTCTGCATCGGATCGGTCGAGATGTTGATCGAGCGCCGACAGGAGCGTCGACTGGTCGACCGGCTTCTGAAGGTAGTCATCGAACGGCATCTCCAGAATGTTCAGATCGGCGTCGACTGCGGTCAGCATGATGATGACGCCGTCATACCCCCGCTCGCGCAACCGCGAAAGCACGTCGTCACCGTGCACGTCGGGCATCCGTCGGTCGAGCAACACAGCATCGAACTCTGGGCCGGCAGCGTCAAGCGCCGCCTGACCACTGTACGCGATAGTCGTCTCGTAGCGCTCGCCGAGTTTCAGGGCCTGCGTGTCGGCGACATCGTGTTCGTCGTCGACAACGAGCACCCGCGGTGGGCCACCTGTACTTCTGGACACAGTATTAAACTGTTCTAGGGCTGGCAACTGTATATGTTTTACCGGCAACCGCCTCTCGAAAAGCGTTAACCGATGGCCCATTGAGTGTGCACCGATGAGCAAGTCGTCGACGGACACAGGCGGTCGACACCGTCTTGGCAGCCTCGCGGCCGTGATCGGTTGGATAGGGGCAGGAGCGGTCGTGCTCGCTACCGTCGCGCTGGTGGTGCAGTCAGTGTTTTCACTCGGACTTTCGGAACAGGTCACCGTCGGCCTCGGTCTGGCGCTTGGCGGCGGGCTGGGCGGCGTTTCCTACCTTCTGGTGACTGATTCGCCCGGCGAGACGACCGACGAGATGATGACAGTGTCGGCAGATGTCGAGCAAACACCGGAGCCACAGCCAGTCGACCTCTTCGATGGCCATCCTGACCCGGTGTTGTACTTCGCCGACGAGGGGCACGGCCCGGTCGTGCGTGCGGCAAACGAGTCATTTGGGACCACGTTCGACGTGCCGTCCGATCGCCTCAACGGGACCGCCCTCTCAGAGGCGCTGCTCGTGGCCGGGATAGACGAGGTGGACGCCGAGGCAGTCAGTACAGCTGACCTCGATGTCGTCGCCCTCTCGACAGCACCCGACGAACCGCGGCAGTTTCGGCTGCGGACGGCCGGCGCCCCCTCGACCGGCTATCTCCTGCTCACACCACTGGGGACGGCGGGCGATTGAACGGCCAAACGCCGCCCGTGGTCGGCGGCGTAACGGAACTTTAAAGATTCCATCACGGCGAAATTCTGGATAGGAATGCTCGCGTCACCGCTGCAACTCATCGATAGTTTCCTGCTGAACTACACCATCGGTGATGTCCTGCTACTCGGCTTTGTCGGTGGACTCGTCGCGATTCTCCCACAACGGTCGCTCCGGATGCTGGGACTCCATACAATCGCGCTGGGGGCACTGCTTGTGATTACGCCGGCGTCGGCGATGGAACCGAACAGCGCGAGCGTCCTCGCGTCGTCGTTCCAGTACAAACTGTTCGGTCTGGTACTGCTCGTTCTCGCCCCGGTGCTGTACGCCGTCGGTCGGCGTTAGGCCAGTTTGTCGAGTGCGGTGAAGAAATCAAGTGGCGGACCAGCAAGCCGGACCGGTTCGCCCGCACGCGAGACCGTTATCCGCTCTGGCGGGACCACGTCTTTTCGAACCCGACCATCACTGACGACGACACCGCTGTCAGCATCTGTGAGCTCGATGACGATTTCGCTGTCAACGTCGACGACCAGTGGCGGCGTCCCCATCTCGTCTGCCATCCCCGTGATGATAAGACCGGCCACGTCGGGGTGGACGAGTGGGCCGCGTTCGCTGAGGTTGTACGCCGTCGATCCGGTGGGTGTCGCTACCAGTACGCCGTCAGCGTGGCCGGACGTGTAGAGCGAATCATCGACGTACACATCGACCGTCGCCCCGCCGCCGTGACCGCGTCGCTCGCCCTGCACGACGACCTCGTTCAGCGCCGGCGACAGCTCCCAGTCGTCGCCGCTTGCCTGCAGTCGCGGTTTGGCCCGCGTTCTGGCGCTCCCGGTCTTCTGGATGTGTTCGACCTCCGCGACAACCGTCTCGACGGCCTCTTCGGGTGCAATCGCGTTCAAAAAGCCGACCTCGCCGAGATTGACCCCCAGTATCGGCGTCGACCCCGCACCGCGGGCCGCGTACAGAAACGTTCCGTCACCGCCGATACTCACGACGAGGTCACAGGCGGACATCTCATCGACCGGCGCCGAATCGGGCACGGCTGCGTCCCATGCGTCGTGGTCACCCAGCGCTCCGGCGGTCGTTTCGTCGACGACAACGGCCGCCGACGTGGCGCGCAGCCGGTTACACAGTGTACTCGCAAGCGACATAGCCCGGTCGTTGTCCCGCTGCGCGACGATCCCGACAGTCATTGCCCGGACGTTCCCGCTGGCCGTATATAAACCCTCTACGACGGCAATTATATCAGTCGCGACGCGTATCCACTTCCATGGGCCGTTCGTGTGGCTGGTGGTCGTGCGTATGAGCGAGGACAGCGGGTCCGATGACGACTGGTTCGAAAGTGCGCTGGACGACGAGGACGGCGACAGCGAACCGACGGAGGCCGACGACACTTCGGAGACACCATCCGAGAGCGACGCCGAGGAACCGGCGTCTACCGACACCGGGCCGTCTGCACCCGAGAGCGACGACGACAAGCGCAGTGGTGATAGCAGCCCGTTCGATGACGATAGCAGCGCCGATTTTAGTGAAGGCAGTGATAGTAATCCGTTTGGTGACGACGGCAGCGCCGCTGCTGGCGGGGACAGTGACAGCAGCCCGTTCGACGACAGCAGCGGTGACCCCTTCAGCAGCCAGAGTGAGTCTGCTGATGCCGACGCTGGGTCCCCTGGCGACGATGATGGCGGTGGGCTCTTCGACGACGACTTCGCCACTGCGTTCGAGTCTGCCGGTAGTGGCGATGGTGACAGCGGGAGCGACTTTGAGGAGGAGTTCGAGTCCGACATCCCGCGGGTGGACATCGGTATCGAGGGACTCGACCAGATGATTCAGGGCGGAATCCCACAGCGCCACCTCATCGTCACTATCGGTTCGGCCGGAACCGGAAAGACGACGTTCGGATTGCAGTTCCTCCACCATGGGCTTCGGAATGGCGAAAACGCGGTGTTTCTGACGCTCGAACAGTCCCACGATGCGATACTGGACACCGCCGGCGACCGCGGCTGGGGGTTCGAGGAGTACGAAGAACAGGGCCAGCTAGCGATTGTCGATCTCGACCCGGTCGAGATGGCAAACAGCCTTGACAACATCCGCGGCGAGCTGCCGGCGCTCATCGAGAAGTTCGACGCCGACCGGCTGGTGCTTGACTCCGTCTCATTGCTTGAGATGATGTACGACGACCAGTCCCGTAGACGTACCGAAGTGTTCGATTTCACCCGATCGCTGAAGCAGGCCGGCGTGACGACGATGCTCGTCTCTGAAGCCAGCGAGACCAACCCTTTCGCGTCCAGACACGGTATCATCGAATACCTGACTGACGCCGTGTTCATCCTTCAGTACGTCCGGTCAGACACCAGCGAGACGCGGCTCGCTGTCGAGATCCAAAAGATACGGAACGCGAACCACTCGCGGGAGACGAAACCCTATGAGATAACGAACGACGGTATCTCGGTCTACCAGCAGGCGAATATCTTCTAAACTGTCGCCGTCCCGACTGATTCTGATTCATCTCGCTCGTCGAGTGCGGCGTTGTAGCCACTGGCCCAGAGGTCCGTCGCAACCACCAGCACGTAGAAGGTGGCGAACGGACTGAGAATCAGGGCAATGAGCGAGCCGATGAACGGGACGACGTTCAGCAAGTTCACCACGACGTTGGCACCGATAAACAGGGCAATCGAGACCAGCCACGGCGTCGCGTACTCCGGAGACATGACTAACTTCCGTAGCGTCCCGAAGTCGAACCCGGCACCAAACTCGCCGGTACAGGCGAAGTGGATGATAGCCGCTGTCGCAACATACCCGAACACCAGCGACAGGACAAACGAGATCGCCAGCCCGCCGAAGAGGCCGGCCAGACCGGCACCCGCCCCGGCACGAGTCCCGGTCGCCATCGCGAACAGGCTCCCGCCGACAGTCACCCCGAACACGACGAGCGGGACGAGCATATACACGATACCGATAACCCAGGCTTTGAGCCCGTCAACAAGCAGTTCCCCCCAGTCTTCGAACGCTGGCGGCTGTGTCGCGCCGTCTGCCCGCTTGCGGATTGCCTGAACGAGATAGCCGTACACGAGGATGGCGGGGACGACGAAGAACGAGAGGAGGCTGAGGACGCCACCGATGAGAACGGTCATGGTCCAGTCGTCGTCTTCCATGGGATACCTGAGTGCGTCGTCTATCGACTCCATGGTTATTGGTCACACTAAACACAGTTAGTTACAGACACCTTGCCGGGTTATTCGCTCGGCTTACCGCAGGACTACGATGTGTTATCCGGCACTGTGTCGCTCATATTGCACCGGCCGGCGGAACCAATAAATCACAACCGGGCAACAAGTGGGATATGGTACTACTCGTGCCCTTCGATGGCTCGGCCCTGTCAAAAGCCGCGCTCACGCGGGCGATGGAGTTCGCGGACTACCGCGACGAGGACATCACTGCGCTGTCCGTTATCCCGGATGATGCGGCGTACGCGCGGGAACACGGCTGGCTCGACGCGGATGAAGCGTTCAGTGTTGAGGCGGTCGCCGACCGGATGCGGGAGCAAGCCGAGTCGGTCGCCCCGGCAGTGTCGTTCCGCTACGAGATCCCGAAGGACGTGAGCTCAATGGCGTCAACGACAACGGATATCACCCGGACCATCAGAGAAGTCGCTCACGAAGAGGGAGCCTCAATCGTGTTCATCGGCAGTGAGAACGCCGGGCGGGTGTCAACGCCGGTCTGTAGCGTCGGCTCACCGATATCAGAAGACCCCGAATACGACGTCCATATCGTCCGACACCCGTAGCGCTATCTGACGACGGTTACGGGGATGGACGCTCGTCTGACGACGATTTCAGCGACACTACCAAGCAGGATACGGGACATGCCCGAGCGGCCGTGGCTCCCCATGACGATCTGGTTGATGTCGTGGTCGTCTGCGTACTCCACGATGACCTTCGTTGGTCGCCCGACCTCGATGACGCGTTCGACGGACTCGACACCGGCCGCAGTCACTTCTGCCTCGAGGTCATCGAGCAGGTCCTCCGCTGTGGCTTTCTGTTGTTCATACCACTCCTCGGAGAAGGAGGGAATCGAGGCCTCCGCGCTGTAGCCGGCCTCTGCGGGATTGATGACGTGTAAGAGAACGATCGTTGCGTCGGGATGCTCCTCGGCTGCGAACGAACAGGCGACCGTTGCTTGATCTGAACTGTCGACCGGAACAAGGATTCGCTTTGCCATACGCCCACTTCCGCTGGGGCCGGTTTGAATCTTCGGCCCGCTGCAATCGGTGAGCAGGCCTTCGGTTTGTCAGTCTCGCCCGTGACGGGTCACGCATGTCGACAGGCCGATCAGTTCGACCGGCTCGGAGTTATCGGGCGAGTAGACGACTCGCTGCCCTTTCTCCATGTAGGGAACCTTCGATTCGAGGTTGCTGGGGATGTTTACCGCCGAGATGGCATCCTCGTCGCCGAGGTTGAGCACCATCGTCGTGTTGATCTGCTTGAACACCGGGTCGGCGATGTCCTGTGGGTCCTGCGTGATGAGATACAGGCCGAGACGCTCCTTGCGGCCCTGTTTGGCGGCTTCGGTGAACTTCCCGATGACCTTGCGGCCCTGAACGCTGTCGGCGTCAGTCAGGAAGTTATGGGCCTCGTCCATCCCGAGGACGAGCGGCGTCTCCTTGATGCGGTCGTAGTCCGGGTCGTTCGAGAGCTTCTGGTCGATGAGCAGGCTGGAGACGGCAAGCACGATAGTCGAGGCCGTCCGGGAGTCCGTGATGTGGTAGGTCGGGATGACCGTCAGGCCCCCGTCGCGGACGAACTGTGAAATCTGGTCGGTGATTGGCCGGGCGTCCTGATCGAAGACTGCGCCGAAGCCCTGGACGCGACGCTTGACGGCGTCGAACGTGGCCTCGTGGACATCGCCCGCCTCGTCCAGTTCCTCCTTGAGTGCGGGGTCCCCGAGGAAGGTCCGGAAGTCGCTGTAGGTCCCACCCTCCCCATATTCGCGCTTGAACCGCGGGAGCAGCGTGTTCACCAGCGCGCCGTACTGGTTATCGTTCAGGCTGGAGCCGGCGATGAGCCAGGGATTGTCGTGGACGAGCGAGAACGGGATCGTGAACTCCACCTGCTCAGCGCGGTGGTGGCTGGCGTTGTAGTCGGCCCCGGCCACCTTCGGAACGAAGGCGATGGTGTCGTCATGCCCGCCGTAAGCGACGCCTTCCCGCTCACAGCGGCGCTCGAACTCGTCGGTCATCGCGGGGTTGTCGTCGTGCATCTGTGCGTACTCGTCCTGCGGGTCGAACTGGACGACGGCGAGTTCGGGCGTACGGCCATCGCCCATTTCGTAGGTCCGGCCGAGATACTGCCGCAGGATGTTCTTCGAACTGTGGGTCTTCCCGGACCCGGTCCCGCCCGCGACGAGGGTGTGCCGGAACACGAGTGGGTCGCCGGCGTCGTAGTCGTCTTTCAGCCGGTAGTCGATTGTCGGCGGCTCGGCGGCGGTGCGGACCTTCTCGCCGCCGACGGCGAGATGACCCAGGAAGACGCCGTCCTCGGGAATCTTCAGACCGGTCTTGATTTCAGACTTGTCGGTGGCCTCCCGGACGACAGTTTCGGGTTTGGGGACCCGGTCGGTCATCCGACGTTTGAGTTCGCCACCGTCGCTGTACAGCACTGCAACCGGCTCAAGCTCGGCGATGAATTTGAAATCTCGTTCGTCGATTCCCCGCTCGCGCATCGCTCGCCGGGCGTGGATCTCGGTCGCGTCGTCGGCGTGGAACTCTTGGGCGTACTCCAGAGCCTTGATACGACAGAACAGACGTTCACCGCCAGGGTATGGGACGAGTAGATATGTGCCGATACGCAGACGCGAGCGGTTCCGCGCGGTGACGTAGGCTCGCAGGACCGTTTCCTCCGCTTCCTCGCTGATTCGAAGGCCGTTCGCCGCTGAGAGGACACCGAGACCGGTGTCTGTTCCTGCTGGTGTCACGTCCATATCTTCGAAGTCATCGTCCGTAGATTGTGCTGTCGGGCCGGTCCCCTCCGACGCGTCGACAGCCCCATCGCCGTCATCGGCCGTCTCGGCCGACTGTGCGGCCTCGTCGTCGGCCGCCGCGTCGTCGCCATCGAAATCAGTGAAATCCCCGAGGTCGGACATACCCCAGTTCAGGGTAGCCGGGGATTAACACCTTTCCCCAGCAGCATGAATGTGAAACCTTACCCGGTTGGCTGTCAACGAACGCATATGAAGCCGACGCGGGTGATGTCTTTCAATGTGCGGTACGACACCGCCGGGGATGGGGTAGACGGGTGGCCCCACAGGCGGCGGCTGGTGGCGGGTATCATCCAGTATCATAACCCCGACATTATCGGGGTACAGGAGGCGATGGCTCACCAGCTCCGGGAGCTAGAGGTGCTGCTGGACGGCTACGAGTGGGTCGGTGACCCGCGGGACTCTGTCGATGCCGGCGGGGAGCATACGGCCATCGGCTACCGGGCCGAGCGCTTCGACTGCGCGGCCACAAACACGTTCTGGCTCTCCGAACAGCCCGCCGAGCCGAGCAGCATCGGCTGGGACGCCGCCTATCCCCGCGTAGCGACCTGGGCCCGCCTTCGTGACCGCGACACCGACGATGATCTCCTGTGCTTGAACACGCATCTCGACCATCAGGGGGCTGACGCGCGTGTCGAGGGTATCGAACTGGTGCTTGACCATCTCGATTCTGCCACCCGGGATGCGCCCGCAGTGGTGATGGGCGATTTCAACTGTGTTGTCGGTGAACCGGCCTACGAGCGCGCCGAGGGGCACGAACTCCCGGACGGCCGCACACTTGTTGACGCTCGCGATACAGCGACCGTCACCCACGGTCCGACGACGAGCCGAACCGACTTCCACGACTTGCTCCCCGAGATGGGGATTGACCACGTGTTCGTCAGCGAGGACGTGTCCATCGACACCAGGGCAGTCATCGCCGACCGCGACGACGACCACTACGGCTCCGACCACCTGCCCGTCGTGGTCGACTGCGAACCCTGACCTGCCGGTGTCGCCGTGGCATCTGACAGCGCCTTCGTCAAAGCACCTGCTAACTGACCGAGCCTATCGATTGACCCATTCCCCGTCGTCGGGAACCCGAACGTCTTCCGTTGCCGACCGTAGCTCGTCCCGGCTGAGCAGGCAGTGGTTGATCGCCTCCATGTGAACGACAACGACCGTAGCGGCGGTCCCATCCCGGACAGCCGTGATGTCCTCGACGCCCATTGTGATGGGGTCGCCGTGTTCGAACTGCGCTTCACCGCCGTTCAACACGACCAGATCCGGCTCGAACCTATCGAGCGTTTCCTCGACCGGCTCGTACCAGACCGTGTCGCCTGCGACGTACACCGTTTCGTCGCCCTCGAACACGAATCCCGAAACGGGGCCCATCTCCGCCGCTAACTCTCCGTGCCCGTGCCGCCCGGGCGTTCGGTGTATCGAGACTCCCTCGATAGACGCCTCGTCGTCGACGGGGCAGACATTGGTGAACTCCTCGTCAATAAATTCGTCCGCCTCCTCGGGCTGACAGAACAGCGGCACGTCGGCATCGAGTTCCGCCTGGGCCGCCCCATCCCAGTGGTCTTGGTGGCGGTGCGTGACAACCACAGCGTCGTAGGACAGGTCACTGTCGGGCATTGGGACGAGCGGGTTTCGACGGTCGTTCGGCGAATTCGGAACAGGCGGGTTCTCCCCAGGTGACGCGAACATCGGGTCGACGAGGAACGTCACGTCTCCAACGTCCACGAGGACAGTCGCGTTACGAAGTAACTGAACACTGGCACCAGTCGAGTCAGACATACGACTATCTGCGGCACCCACTGACATACGACTTGTCTCGGCACGTGCCAAATTCCGAGGCACGAGAAAGAGCGCGTTCGGATACCGCTTGGGATGCTGCCGCCAGTCGAAGACCCTCGTCGGGATGCGAGCAGTTCCGAGAGCGACCGGTTCAGTCCAGCGGTGTCGGGGCGACCGCTTGTCCCGGGGGAGAATCTTTTGCCGCTGGGGCCCTTACATCGGAGCATGTTGCTTATTCGGGGGACAGCAGGCGGGACAGCGCTAACCGGGACGCTGTACGAACCAGGCGAGGAGCCGCCCAAGTTCAACGGCGCACCGGACGAGGGGACACCCTACGTCTGGGTCTGTGACGCCTTCTACGAGGTTGAAAGCGGCGGACAGGTCCAGTCAATCGGCGACCGTGAGATCCGAATCGCCTTCGAATCCCCGATGCCCCGCGGCTTCGAGACGCGTGATGCGGCCATCAACGCGGCCAAAGAACACGTCCGAACGCAGTTCGCCCGGCTCGGTGTGGCCGGCGAGACGGTCGACGTGACGGTGCAGCAGGCCGAGACGGCGTAGTCGAACCGGCATGCTTTCCCGCCGTTTTCTGAGTCAGCGAACGACCGGTGAGTTATACAACGGCTCGGGTGAAACCGCTGCACGTGGCCGAGGACCCGTCCCCGACCGAGGTGTTTGCCCTCCTCGATGACGAATACGCTCGCGCACTCCTTGCAGCCACGAGTCACAGACCCATGACAGCAACTGAACTCAGCAACGACTGCGACATGTCACTCTCGACCGTGTATCGCCGTCTCGACGCGCTTGAGGACTGCGGCCTCGTCGCTGCTCGAACGCAAATTGCGGATGACGGGCATCACGTAGACGTGTACGAGGCACAGATGGACGAACTCACCGTCTGTCTCACCGAAGGGGCCTTCGACGTGACCCTCTCCGTTGAGTCAAAGACACATGAGTTCGCCGATGCGCTAGTAGACCTCTGGGAGGGACTCTAATGGAGTTTGCCGGCCTCTCCGCCGAAACGTGGGTTACCGTCAACACTGCTTTCCACCTCGCACAGACGGGGGTCGGACTGCTCATTGCTGCATTGGCGCTCGTTGGCTACCGTCGACGGCGGACTCGCTCCATGCTCGCACTGGCTACCGGAATCAGCCTCCTCACCTTCGTTTCGTACCTGGTTACCCTTAGTGCCGTGCAGGTCCTCCCGCGAATGGTGCTTCCCCTCCCGGGCACCATCACCGAACTAGTCGGTCTCCTCGTCCTCCTCTACGCTATCGTTCTGGCCCGTCGTGACTAACCCTTCAGAACGATTCTTCGACGGCTCCCCACCGGATGTCGTTGAACTCTCGCTCCCGGTCGGTCTCGAACGTCCGCTCGATGCGGCGAGTGAGTTCCTCGCTGCCCTGCCGGTCGATTTTGGCGAGTTCATCGGCCTTTCCGATGGCCAGTGGCGGCCCCTGTTCCCGGGCCACGTCGTGGAGTATCTGCCGCGTGAGCTTGGCCCGGCATTCCGGATCTTTGGTGAACGCGTACGGGGCCTCGACGCGGAACACGAGATCCGAACGCGGGTCGTAGAGGACGAAAAACGTCACCTCGTAGGCTTCGGGGTCGAGGGACCGTTCGATGCCCAGCGCGTCACCGTCGGCGGCCATGATGCCGTCAGTACCGCCCCGTGAGCGGAACCAGTTCGTCGCGGTGAGACAGTCGGTTTGCCGCTCTCCCTCGTTGTCGCGGCGCTCAAGGATTCGCCGGAAGAAGGCGGTGTCGTTCACCCACGGGGCGTTGGTCTTGCGCCGTAACGCCCGCGTGAGGGCCTTCGTCGAGGAGTTCTTGATGAACCCCACCATCGGGACGCCCCGCTCGACGAATCGCTCGACGAGGTCGACATAGTTGTTCACGACCGTTTTGGGGCGGTCGTCTTCCGCGAGCAGGTCGGCCAATTCAGTGTCGCGGTCGGCCCAGCGGAGCACGCCGGTCGGGTAGATGGGGCCGTCGAGGATGAACAGGTCCTCGACCATGTCGGCGTTGGTCAGTGCGTGCTGGCTCTCCGCGAGGTACAGCGCCAGCGCGTGGACGACCCGCTGTTCGTAACGGTCGACCTGTGGTACGTCGAGAACGCGCCGCTTGGCGTAGCCGCGGTCCCCGCCCTGCCACTCGCCGTCGAACCCCAGCGTCGCGTCGTTGGAGTGGACGGCCATGATGATGGTCCGGCCCCGGTGGAGTTCCACGTCCGAGGGAACACTCCCCATCGCCGCCTGGGCCACATCAAGTACCAGCCCGTTCTTGAATGTCGTCGGATTGATTGTCCCCGAGTCCAGACCGTGCTGGGTCGGAAACGGTGGGTCCGCCAGCGCGATATCCTCAATGGGGACCTTCCGGCGGCGCTGCTCGTCCAGTGGCTCCAGAATCTTCGTTCCCTCCTGCCACAGCGGGTCGAGAAAGTTGTCCCACACCTCCTCGGCGGCCGCCTCTTGGTCGCTCGTCTCGACGGTCTCGCGTACCTGCCCGGCGAGCTTGGCGATTCCGTCGACGTGGACCGGGTCAAGCGTCATGCCCGTGGGTTCGCCGGCACGGGCATAACCCTTTGGTCACCCGCCGATTCAGTGGTTACTCCTTGCCCGACTCCTCGCGGAGCAGGCGCTCGATGGCCTCGGCGATCTCTTCGTAGGACTGCATCGTCAGGCCGTCCGTGGTGATGAGCACGCCCTGACGCTCGGTTGTCGCTCGCACGAGGTAGCCGTTGGAGAACGCGCGTACGGTGAAGCGATAGTCGCCCAGTTCGGACTCCTGATAGGCGTTCTTCGTCTGCTTGTACCCCTGCCACTCGTGGCCGACGAAGTCGTTGAGGTCGGCGTCCTGTTCGAGGTCCTCCCGCAGGTAGAGTTGCTCGAAGTTCGCACGTGTGAAATACGTCACTGAACGGAGCGAGTCGCCCGTCGCCGTCCGGGCTGTGGTAACGATTGCGTCGGCTAGATCGTCCGAGAGAATATTTCGAGTCATGCCCGACCGAAGGCGGGCCACCCTCTTAATTTCAGGGTTCCAGATACCGGCAAGGATAGCGGAGTGGATGCGTAGGGATAGCCCCATCAGCACCGCCGAATTTCGCATTATCGACCGTCACGTTCGAGACTGACCGACAGTGTATTACGCCGGTCGCGTGACCCACTGGATATGGACGCCGGACTCATCATCTTGGACGGCTGGGGCCTGAATCCGGACGACGATGTCCGGGATGCCGTCGCTGCCGCCGACACGCCGAACTTCGACCGCTACCGAGACGCAGGCGCAGCGTCGACACTTGCCACCCACGGCCGCCGGGTCGGCCTCCCGGAGGGCCAGATGGGCAACTCCGAGGTCGGCCACCTCAACATCGGGGCCGGCCGCGTCGTCAAACAGGACTCCGCTCGCGTCAGCGACAGTATCGCTCGCTCACGTGGCGAATCACCGCCCGACGACGACGCACAGGACCCACCATTCTTCGAGAACGAAACGATTTTATCGGCCTTCGAGCACGCCGAGGCGCACGACGGTCGGGTCCACTTCATGGGCCTCGTTTCGGACGGCGGCGTCCACTCGTATCAGGACCACCTGCACGCGCTCATCGAACTCGCAGGCGAGCGTGATACCGACGCCGTCTCCCATGCTTTCACCGACGGCCGTGACACCTCGCCGACCGGCGGCGAGGAGTATCTCGCCGACCTCGAAGCCCACGCCGAGGAGCACGGAACTGGCCATACCGCCACCGTCTGCGGGCGCTACTACGCGATGGACCGTGACCAGAACTGGGAGCGGACCCGCCGAGCCTACGACGCCATCGTTCACCGCGAGGGCGACCACCACGCCGATGACGCCGTCACGGCGGCCACCGAGTCGTACGCCCGCGACACCACTGACGAGTTCATCGAGCCGACGACCGTCGGCGACCACGCCGGTCTCGAAGACGGCGATGCGGTCATCTTCTTCAATTTCCGGTCGGACCGCGCTCGGCAACTTACCCGGATGCTCGGCGATATCCGCCCGGATGACTGGGGAGCTGACACCGAGCCGCCGGACACCCGGCTGGTGACGATGACGCAGTACGACGAGACGTTCGACCTGCCGGTCGCGTTCCCACCGAACCAGCCTGAGGACGTGCTCGGCGAGGTGCTTTCCGAAGCCGGGAATACACAGATTCGGCTGGCCGAGACAGAAAAATACCCGCACGTCACGTACTTCCTCAACGGCGGTCGTGAGGTCGCGTTCGACGGCGAGAGTCGCGAAATCGTCGACAGCCCCGACGTGGCGACCTACGATATGCAACCGGAAATGAGCGCGCCAGAACTGGCCGACACTGCTATCGACTTCATCGAGACTGAGGACCCCAATGCGATGGTGCTGAACTTCGCCAACCCTGATATGGTTGGCCACACTGGCGATTTCGACGCGGCGGTGACCGCCGTCGAGGTCGTCGACGAACAACTCGGGCGGCTAGTCGAGACGATTGGGGCTGCTGGCGGTCACGCACTCATCTGTGCCGACCACGGGAACGCCGACGACATGGGGACCGAAGACGACCCGCACACGGCCCACACGACCAACCCCGTCCCGTTCATCTACCTCTCTCCTGACGGGACTGCCGGTGGACGGACCGCTCGTGACGGCGGGACGCTGGCCGACCTTGCGCCGACGATGCTCATGCTCATGGGTATCGACCGGCCGGACGCGATGACCGGCACGCCGCTGGTCGAGTAGCAGGCGACGCGACCACGCTAGTTTTCGAGCACGGAGAGATACTGCGGCGGCACGCGGGCAGTCGTGTACGTCTCGGTCCCGCGCTTGACAATCCGTCGGTCATCGGACTTCATCACTTCGGCGTCAACGACAAACACGACCGGGTCTGCGGCGTGGCGACGCCCCACCTCGCGGGCCGCTGCGACGGATTCCGAGAGGTGGACCGTCTGGCGGCCCATCGGTTTCAGCCCCGCTTCGCGTATCGAATCGGCGTTCCGCGGGGCAGTCCCGTGATACAGCGTCGCCGGAACGGGGTCGTCGGTCTTGTCGAGGGTCACGTCGATGGAGTGCCCGTACGCCGCGCGAACGCGACCGCCAGCGGTCGCTGTATCTGTCTCTCCACTGTCCCCTGTCCGTTCGAACCGCCCTTTTGGGTCTGTGGCAATGACGCCGGCCAGTGCTTCACCATCCACCCAGTCGTACTGTCGCTCGACCGCCGTACGGAGAGAAGCGAAGTCCGTCCACCCCGCTTTGTCTACCTCGATGCCTGCGTCTTCGGGAAAATGTCTGAGCGCGCCCGAGACGAACTTCGAGAGCTGTCGTCGCCGTTCGCCGTCGAGAATCTGGGGCCCTGTTCCGTCACAAACCGGGCACGTGTCGCCCTCGAAGAAGCCGTCTTCGGGACAGCGGCGGACTGCGTCTGGCATAGCCGAAAATGAGCTACGACCATACAAAAGCGTCACGCGGACGCATGCAATGCTGCGGCAGCAACTCCTGTTCCAACCGGTCTCACCGGCGGCCACGGCAGCGCTGCTGGCAAGCCGGCCTGCAATTGCAGGCGACGTTGCCGGGTAGCTTCAAGTAGATACAGTCATCAGTGGGCCATAGCGAAATGCCGTCCCCAACAGACCTCGAACTCGGCGGTGAGCGGTCCGATGTGTACCGGTTTGTGGAACGGAACGGCCCTGTCGCACCCAGCGAGGTGGCCGAAGCCATCAGTGTCGACCCCGAGCGGTTCCAGCACCACGTCTCCATTCTCAAACGGGACGACCTCATCGAGGCCACCGAGGACGGGCACCTCACTGTGGCGCTTCATGACGGTGAAACGGCCGAACACTACGAGGCCGGCGTCAGCTATGAGATACGCCCGTCCCGGCCGTCGGACCTCTCCGGCGTCGTCGGCACGATACGCGACGTGACCAGCGAAGCGCCGTATCTCATCGCGGCCGGCGTGGCCGAACAATTGGCCTACGAGGACACGCTCGTCCGCTGGGGCCCCAACCGCTGTCGTGTCGTGTTCGTCGCCACGGTGGACGATGACGTCGTCGGTTGGGTCCACGTCGCCATGTCCGAAGTGGACGAACTCGCGTCGACGGCCGAACTCACGCTCGGCGTGATGGAGACGTACCGTCGCCATGGTATCGGCAGTCACCTGCTCCACCGTGGGGTCGAATGGGCCGCAAGCCGTGGCTGTCGAAAGGTGTACAACAGCCTGCCGGCGACGAACGAGCGAGCAATCGACTTTCTGAAGGCGGCCGGCTGGACGGCTGAGGCTGTCCGTGCCGATCACTACGAAATCCGGGACGAACTGGTCGACGAGGTAATGTTGGCCCGCCGACTGGACTGAGACAGACTGCACAGCGTCCCACCGCGTGGTGAATAGCGACCCCCGAGCCAGCGCCCTGTGGCTTTATGATTATATGCCGACAAGTAGCGACATGACAGTTTCCGAACTGGAAGACTTCGGGATGCTCCAGATGGACAGCGGGGACATCGAAAAGACCCTCGAACACACAAGTGTCGGCGTGCTCGGCGTCCCAACTGACTCCGCGCCGCTATTGCGCCCGCTTAGTTTCTGGTACGACGGCGAGTCCGCGCTTTACTTCGTCTACGTTCTCGGTGTCGACAGCCGAAAAGTAACAGCGAGCGATAACGCGGCCGTTGCCCGGTTTCTCATCCACGACATCGAAACGACGTTCAACTGGCGCAGCGTCCTATTGACGGGACCAATCGAGCGAGTCCCTGAGGACGAACGTATGGCAATTGGAGAACAGATCGACACCGCTTGGGAGCCCGACGTGTTTGAGCGGGCGGCCGAGACGGAGGCCACAGCGCTGTACCGGTTCCGAATCGATGACCGCGCCGGTATCAAGCAACTCGAACTCCCGCCCGAACTCAGGACCGAATCCTCGTCGAGTCGGCCGGACTGACCGGATTCAACCCGTTCGAAAGGAGAAATCCAGCGTCGGTGCGGAGTGGGTCAGCGACCCCATTGAGATGATATCCACACCTGTCTCGGCGTAGGCCGGCACGTCCGCGACGGTGATGCCGCCACTGGCCTCTGTGAGCGCGTTGGCATCGGCCGCCGCTACGAGGTCGACGGCCCGCTCGGTCTCCGCGGGGGGCATGTTGTCCAGCAGGACGATGTCCGCACCGGCCTCGGCGGCCCGCGGCGCGTCCGCCGGGGATTCGACCTCTACGTCGAGTTTCGTGGCGAAGGAGACCCGCTCGCGGAAGTGCTCGACGGCGTCAAGCAGTCCCATCTCGGCGATGTGGTTGTCCTTGACCATCACCATGTGCGAGAGGTCAAGCCGGTGGGTGTCGCCGCCGCCGGCTGCCACCGCTCGCTTCTCGATGCCGCGCAGGCCCGGGGTCGTCTTTCGCGTGCCGGCGATACGGGGTGTGGAATCTGCCGTGGAGGATTCCGCCGCATCGACAGCGGCCCGGGTCTTCGTCGCCACACCCGAGGCGTGACCAGTGAGGTTCACGGCGACGCGCTCGCCGCGGAGCACCGACTGCGCGGGGCCGTCGACGCGAAGCACCACGTCGCCGGCGTCGATAGCGTCACCGGAGTCGACCGGTGTCTCCACCGCACAGTCCAGATACTCGAACACGCCGGTGGCGGCGTCGAGGCCCGCAACCACGCCGGACGCTTTCGCGACTAGTCGCCCCTCGGTCGTCCCAGGCACGTCGTTGGTCACATCGTGGTGGCCCACGTCCTCGCGGAGCCACCGCTCGATGTCGCTGTCAGTGAGCATTAGTCGGCTGTGGACTCCGGTGGGTCCTCGCTCGCGTCCACGAGATTGTGCGTGCCGACGCTCTTCTCGTTCTCGGCGGCGTGGCGCGCAATCAACAGGGCGGTGACGCTAGCGTGGCGGAGTTCGTACAGCGAGCGGCTGGTTCGCGTACGGACGTAGGCATCCACTTCGCCCTTAAGCCGGCGGAGGACGGCCATCGCGCGCTGGAGGTCCGCGGGGTCGCGCTCGACGCCGACATTCTCGTCCATCACGCGGGTCAGCCGCTGGAACTTGTCGCGGGCGAACCGCTCGGGCAGGTCCGGGTCGCGTTCGAGCAGTTCCGGCGCTTCGATTGGTTCCGGATCGGCCCCGGCAGCGTCTTCGCCGGCACGCAGACCCCAGACCAGTCCCTCAAGCAGGGATGTACTTGCGAGGCGGTTCGCGCCGTGGACGCCGGTCCGGGAGCACTCGCCGACGGCGTAGAGCCGATCCAGCGTCGTCCGGCCACGATCGTCGACGCTGATGCCGCCACAGAGGAAGTGCTCGGCAGGCGCGACTGGGATGCCGTCCGCCCACTCGACACCGTGTTCCGCACACCTGTCGGCGAGGTTCGGGAACTCTTCGGCGAAGTCGAGCGGCGACACGTCCAGTGTCACTTCGCCCGTCGCCTCCCGCTCGGCCTTGACAGCGCGGGCCACCACGTCGCGGGGCGCGAGTTCGGCGTCGGCGTGGTAGTCGGGCATGAACCGCTCGCCGTCGCCATTGCGGAGCAGACCGCCCTCGCCGCGGACGGCCTCGCTGACGAGGAATGCAACGTCAGCGTCGCCATTCTCCTCCAGTACGCACGCGGTCGGGTGGAACTGGACGTACTCCATGTCCTCGACCTCGGCTCCGGCGAGTGCGGCCATGCCGATACCGTCCCCGGTCGTGTTGTCGGGGTTCGTCGTCCGCGGGTAGAGGTCGCCGATACCGCCCGTCGCCAGCACGACGCTGCCGGCGAAGTACGGGTCGACCTCGCCGTCGGATTCGAGCATTGCGCCGTGGACCCGGCCCTCGTGACGGATGAGTTCGAGTGCGGCGGTGTCGTCCAGAATCTCCACGCCGTCGTGATCGTCGATGTAGTTCAGGAACGGGACGTGGATGTGCTTGCCCGTCGAGGCGTCCACGTGGAGAATGCGGTCCTCGCTGTGGGCAGCCTCGCGGGTGAAGTCGTGGCCCGAGCCGTTCTGGTCGAACTCGACGTCGAGCGTCTCAAGCAACACGTCCTCGACGGCCTCGTTTGCGTTCTCGACCAGCACATCGACGGCATCGGGGTCAGCGGTACCGTCGGAGGCGGCCATGATGTCGTCTTTGAATTCTTCGGGCGTATCCCGGGAGACGGCGATGCCGCCTTGCGCCCACCAGGAAGAGGAGCCTTCCGGACGGGTCGCCTTCGTAGCGAGCGTCACGTTGTCACCTTCGCGGGCCGCGGCGAGCGCCACCGCCAGCCCGGCGATACCGGAACCGATGACTAGCACATCCGTCGTAATCGGGTCGTCTGTCATGGTTAGATCTCCAGCATTCGGTCCATCGCGACCTGTGCCAGTTCCTTCTCTTCGGGCGCGACTTCGATGACGTTGCGCTCGCGGCCCTCGACCAGTTCCTCTAGCACCCACGCGAGGTAGTTCGGGTCGATCTGGCGCATGGCGTTGCAGTCCATGCAGGCGTCGCCACACAGCGGGACGACGTTCACCTCTGGGTGCCACCGCTGGAGGTGGTGCGTGAGGTGAATCTCCGTGCCGATGGCCCACGTCTCGCCGGGGTCAGCCTCGGCGACGGACTCACAGATAGTCGACGTGGAGCCGGCCACGTCGGCGGCCTCAACGACTTCGCGGCGACACTCGGGGTGGACGATGACGTTCGCGTCGGGGTAGTCCTCGCGGATGGAGTCGATGTGGTGCTCGCGGAAGCGTTCGTGAACCTGGCAGTACCCTTCCCAGAGGATGACATCGTTTTCGACGGCGTCGGCGGCGTCGGTGCCCTCGGCGTCCCAGGGGTCCCACTCGACTGTCTCGTCGGCCATGTCGAGCCGGTGGGCCGTGTTTTCGCCGAGGTGTTTATCGGGAAGGAACAGCACCTTGTCACCTTTCTCGAAGGCGTACTCGAACGCTTTGTGGGCATTCGAGGACGTACAGACAAGACCGCCCTGCTCGGCGCAGAAGGCCTTCAGGTCGGCGTAGCTATTCATGTACGTGATTGGGATGATTTCCTCGTCGTCGTCGAGCGCCGCGGTCAGTTCCGCCCACGCGGCGTCGACCTGCAGCGCCTCGGCCATGCCGGCCATCGGGCAGGACGCCTCCATCGACGGGAGAATCACGGACTGATCGTCGTCCGTGATAATGTCCGCGGATTCAGCCATGAACGTCACGCCACCGAAGATTACGTAATCGGCGTCGGACTGGGCGGCTTCCTTCGAGAGCTGGTAGGAGTCGCCGATAAAGTCGGCGTGCTCGACGATTTCCCGCCGCTGATAGTTGTGGCCGAGGATGACCACGTCGTCGCCAAGCTCGGCGAGCGCGCTCTCGATGCGCTCGGTCCGCTCGTCTGCCTCGAGGTCCCGGTACGCCGGCGGGAGTTGCTCGAGGTTGTCATACTTGAAGAGGCTCAGATCCGTCTCGAACGCGGCGGTTTCCATTTCGGGCACGTTGTATCCACCTGTGGGTACTCACACTTCGGAACTGCTCGGTGAAAAGATTTTATCTTCAAAAGAGTTGGTTGGTGGCGGAGAAGATTGTATAATCAATATCGGTGGCAACTCTATTTTTGTTTCTGGACTTGGTGGCCACTCTGGTTTTATACTCGACTTTGGCGATATATCCGGTTCTATACCCTGTATTGTTGAACCAAGTTATTTGTTACCGAACAACAAGAACTGTGGCGCTTCGATACCGCTCTTTGTTTGATTCAGTCACCGGAGTCAAATACGATATCGCCAGCGCTGACGGTCATCGTGATTGCTGTGTCCGAAATCTCCCCGTTTGGCATTTCCCACGGCGAGGCCGATAGCACAGCGAAATCCGCGACCGATCCCGGCGTAATCGTGCCCATCCGGTCCTCATCGAAGCCTGCATACGCAGCACCGCTGGTGTACGCCCGGAGCGCCTCGTCGACTGTCAGGCGCTGGCTCGGTTCCGGCGCAGTGACGGCCTGCTGGACGCCATACAGCGGAGAGAGCGGCATACAGTCGCTCCCGAAGGCCAGTTGTGCGCCGGCATCAACGAGGTCGCGGAAACGGTTCGTCAGTCCGCGACGCTCGCCGAGGCGTTCGTCGTACAGGTCCCCCGTCGCTGCCCAGCGGTGGAAGTTCGGCTGGGCCGAAACGACCAGCGGCGACGCTGCCAGTCGCTCCACGAGGTCACCGGTGAGGACCTCGGCGTGTTCGACACGGTGGCGCTCGTCCGCGGCATCGACGGATTCGATAGCTGAGAGCAGCGTGTCGATAGCCGCGTCGCCGATGGCGTGGGCGGCGAACTGGAGGCCCGCGTCGTCGACCGCCGACACGAGTTCCCGAAGTGCGTCGGGGTCCGTCCGCCACTCGCCGACGCTGTCGCTGTCGGCGTATGGGTCCCGGAGCCGCGCGGTTCCAGCCCCGAGCGACCCGTCAATGTACGCCTTGATCGCGCCCGTCCGGACGCGGTCGCTCCCGTGGTTCGTCACCAGACCGAGTTCTCTGATTGCTTCGAGATGGTCCGCCCAGTAGTTGAGTCGCACTCGCAGGGAAAGGGCGTTCTCGGTATCTAAATCGCGGTACACTCGTGGGGCGTGTGACTGCCGAACCATGTCGTGGACAGCGGTGACTCCCTTCGAGAGGGCCACCTCCTGTGCAGCCAGCAGGTACTCCCGTGTCTGTGCGTAGTCGGGCGCGATGGCATCGAAGACGGCCTCGGCGGCTTCTTCAACGAGTACCCCGGTCGGCGCGCCGTCCCCGGTCTGAACGCCGTCGTCGGGCAGATCCAGCACGTCCAGCGCGGCGTGGTTCACCGATACGGTGTGGATGTCCTCCCGCGCGGCCGCGACCGGACGTTCAGTGCTTACCCGGTCCAGTGTCGCCGCCTGCAACAAGTCCCCGCCCCAGTCGCTCTCGTCGTAGCCGAAGCCCAGAACCCAGCCCTCGCCGTCGTCGGCCGCCAGCAGCCGGTCGATGCAGTCGTTCGGTCCGTCTGCCCCGGCGAGATCGGCTTCGATCGCACGCCGGCCGACGATGTCCAGATGCGTATGGGCGTCGACGAAGCCGGGCAACAGAACGCCACCGCGACAGTCGACGGTCTCAGCACCCGCGGCCGAGAGTTCGTCCGGGTCCCCGACGGCGGTAACCGTGCCGTCCGTTACTGCAACCGCTGACGCCGGGTCGTCGCCGGACAGCGGCCGTACCTCACAGTTTGTGAATACGCGGTCGACCATACAGACTCCGGGCGCGGCGACTGCAAAACCCTTGGCCCGCCAAGAGCAACTGTTAGGAGCCCCGAAGCCACACCGGTCAGTATGACCGACTCCGACGTCGTCGCGCTCGCAGAGCGCATTCGTGACGGTGAGTTGCGGCTCTACGAACTGGAAGACCACGCCGACCCTGACACTGCAGCGGCTGCCCGCAGGCACCTGCTGGCCGAGGAGACTGGTGCGGACCTCTCCGCGGTCGGCGACTACACCTTCGACGCCGCCGACGCCGAGAGCAATATTGAGAATATGGTCGGCGCGGCACAGGTTCCGATGGGCGTCGTTGGCCCGCTGCCTGTTGACGGTGGAGCCGCTGACGGCGACCACCACCTCCCGCTGGCGACCAGCGAGGGCGCGCTGCTGGCCTCAGTCAACCGCGGCGTCTCGACCATCCGCAACGCCGGGGGCGCGACCGCTCGCGTCCTCAAGTCCGGGATGACCCGCGCGCCGGTGTTTCGCGTCGAGGATGTGGCCGAGGCAGGCGAGGTGTCGGCCTGGGTTCGCGAACACGTCGATGTTCTCGCCGACGCCGCCGAGTCGACGACGAGTCACGGCGAACTACAGGACGTGACACCCTACGTCGTCGGTGACAGCGTCTTCCTTCGTTTTTCCTACGACACCAAGGACGCGATGGGGATGAACATGGCCACCATCGCGACGGAGGCGGCCTGTGACGTTGTCGAGTCCGAAACGCCGGCCGACCTCGTGGCGCTGTCGGGCAACCTCTGTTCGGATAAGAAGCCTGCTGCCATCAACGCCGTCGAGGGCCGGGGCCGCACCGTCGCCGCCGACGTGCTCATCCCCCACGAGCAGGTCGAGGACCGACTCGATACGACGTCCGACGCTATCGTCGAGGCCAACACCCGCAAGAACCTCGTCGGCTCGGCGAAGGCCGGTGCGCTGGGGTTCAACGCCCACGCTGCCAACGTCGTCGCTGCCGCCTTCCTCGCGCTCGGGCAGGACATCGCACAGGTAGTCGAAGGGAGTAACGCTATCACGACGGTCGACGCTCGCGAGGACGGTCTATACGCCTCCGTCACCATCGCATCGCTGGAGGTCGGTACCGTCGGCGGCGGCACGGGCCTGCCAACCCAGTCCGAAGCGCTTGACGTGCTGGGGTACAGCGGCGGCGGTGACCCTGCCGGGAGCAACGCCGACGCGCTCGCCGAAGTCATCGCCGCCGGCGCGCTGGCTGGCGAACTCTCCTTGCTTGCGGCGCTGTCCTCGCGCCACCTCTCCTCGGCGCACGCTGACCTCGGGCGGTAGTCCCGGCTTCGGGGAGGTGTGCTGTCACTCCCGACTCTGGCTCACCAGAAAGCCGGCCCCCGCGACGAGCACGACGACGCCGGCGAGCAGGAGCGCTTCCCGCCCGAGCAGCGGGCCGAGCACGAGCAGCGCCCACGCGACGGCAAAGACACCGTGGGCGATGGCGAACAGCCGGCGGCCCCGGCGAGCGAACACGACCGTCCCCAGCGCGAACCCGAGCGTGAGAACGACCGCCGAGAGCGCAACCGTGCTCACCCGCAACGAGCCGACTGCGACGGGTTCGACGACCGGCGTGAGCAAGAACAGCAGTCCAGAGAGACCGACGAGCGTCCCGACCGCGACCGGTCCGAGTTCGAAATCCAGCGTCGCGGTCATAGCAGCCGGTACTGCCCCCGGCTTTCCGATGCTTCGCCGGCGCGAACCAGTTTTTCCAGTGCCTCCCGGGTGTACGACGCCGGGACGCCGCGCTCTTCCGCGTAGCCCACGATATCGTCCTCGGTCGGCTCATCCAGTTCCCGCACCGCGCTCGTTACCGTCTCCTTGCGGCTTGACCCGCCCGTCGCACCCTGTTCGGCGCGGTCGGCGGCCGCCGACACGGCGTCGGTGTCGATCCCCGAATCTTCGAGGTATGTCTCGTCATCCACACCCACGTCGTCGACCTGCCGCTCCATCTCGGCGTAGGAGTCCAACTCCGCGAAGGCGTCGCCCTCCCCCTGACGGTTGGCCAGCATCGAGGCCCGAACCTCGCGGGCGTGGGCCTCGTCGTCCGTCTCGATGAACTTCCGACGCTTCTCGTGTTTGCGGCGCGTGCCACACCGCGGGCACTGGGTCGTCTCCGGTCGCCCTTCGGTGACCCACAGCGCACTGCACTCACTACACCCGACGACCGCGTACATAGCTCTCCGTCAGGGCTGGACGGTACTGAACCCACCGACGTCCGATGCCGGGGGACGAACGCTTAGGTGGAGAGGGCGCGACAGCACCGCCCATGGAAGAAGTACCGCAGGCGGCCTGTGAGACAGTCGAAGCAGTCGACGGCGTGCACCTGACACAGATGGCCGTCGGAGAGGAGATGAGCGTCCAGCAGTTCCATATCGAACCAGGCGCGGCCGTCCCGGAGCACAGCCATCACCACGAGCAGGTCGGTTACGTTGTCAAAGGGACCTTCACGTTCCACGTCAACGGCGAGGAGTACGTCATCGGCCCCGGAGACTCCTATGTGGTCCCGAGCGAGGAACCACATGAAGCGCGCAACGACGGTGAGGAGCCGGTCCGCGGCATCGACGTGTTCAGTCCGCCCAGACCAAACCCGGACTGGCAGGACTAACCACAACTGTTTGAGTCCTGCGGCCGTATGGTAGTTGATGACGCGGGCAGTGGCTGCTATCGTGACGCTCACGCTCGTCCTCGCTGGCTGTTCCGGGTTCGTCCAGCCGGACAGTCCAGAGACGGTCACACCGGCGGCGGTGCCGACTGACGGGGTCGGGTATCCGCCGGGCGTGAGCGACGACGCAGTGATTCCGTCAACGCTGGCCAGCGCTCACGAGCGGACACTTGCGACGACAAATTACACGCTGATCACTCGCCAGCGAGTCACAGACCGCAACGGGACGTTACTCCGACGGTCAAACCATACGCGCTACGTTGCGGTGAACAAGACGACGTACGCAGGGCGGTTCCGACAGAACGGCACGGAACTGAACACGTTCACTACCCGCATTGACTACTGGACCAACGGCTCCATCGTCGCGGCCCAGTACGACGAGCGAGTGAACCGCCGCAGCCAGGTCAAGTGGTCTGTCCCCGACGACGGCCCGGTTTCGGACCTCTCGGAGCGCCGGACGATCCGTGGGATCGGGGAAGCCGTCGACCTCTCCGTTGCCGACCGGAGTGATGGCGTCGTCGTCCTCGTCGGCACCCGCCTTAGCAACCCTGACAGACTCAACACACCGCTGTTCGTGAGCGACCCCCGCAACGTCTCCGTCCGACTCCGCGTCAATCACGATGGCACCGTTTCGGCGTTTCGGCTGGCTTTCGACGCTGAACGAAGCGACCGGCAGGTTCGTGTCACACAAGAGATGCGGCTACGACACATCGGGTCGACAACGGTGAGACAGCCGGAGTGGGTCGCCAATACGACCCAGCGGTCGCTTCAGGACTACTAGTCCGCCTGCAAAGAACAGATCAGGCGCTACCGAGCGCGGGCAGTACCCGCCGTGAGCTGAGCATATAGCCAGCGTACAGGAGGACCAGACCCATGTACACCTCCCAGGCAGCGAACGCGGAGATGCCGCCGGACAGGTCGACGAGAGCGGCCTGTTCGGTGAGTGCTCCCCCTACAGTTAGCCCGGTTGCGAGAAGCGTCGAGAGCAGGAGTTCGAATAGTTCCGGAATCGATTCTGAAACCATGTATGCACAGATATCACTACGAATGCGCTTGTAGCTCTTTCGATCCGAGAAAGCTTAGTAGGCCCACGAGAACTGACTTGTATGAGTCAAAACTGGAACGCGGACTACGCGACACTCGCAAAGCGCGGGTTCATGCTCGGGGCAGGGTTGTTCCTCCTCGGTATCGCAGGGGAAGTCGCTGGGGGCACCGTTCTCGGGACGCTCCCTGCCTGGGGCGACACGCTGCTGGTCGACATAGAAATGCTCGGTATTCTCGTCGGGCTTCTCTCGCCGCTCGTGTTCGGTGTGGTTATGCCGCTGACCGAGTAACGCTTCTCGGACCGGGTACGCTCCGTAGACAAAGGAAACCGATGAGTGACAGCTCTGTTCTATTGACAGACTCCGCGCCTGTCTCGTCGCTCTCGAGCTGTAATGTGCGATAAAAATGGAGCGTCTATGTAGTCAGCGCGACTCGCTTATGCGAGTTTCTCGATATTCGCGCGGTGTAACCGCGCGAGCCAGAGAAGTTGGCTTCAGGCCAGCTTCTCTATGTTCTCGACGACCTTCTCGGCGAACTCGCTGGTGGCGAGCTTCGTGCCGCCCTCAATCTGACGTTCGAGGTCGTAGGTGACGTTGCCCGAGGAGATGGTCTCCTCGACGGCGTCACGAACGAGTTCGCCAGCATCCTTCCAGCCCATGTATTCGAGCATGAGGCGGCCGGAGAGGATCATCGCGGTCGGGTTGACCTTGTCTTCGCCGGCGTACTTCGGCGCGGAGCCGTGGACCGGCTCTGCGAGACAGCGAGCCGAGCCGAAGTTCGCACCGGGGGCGATGCCGAGCCCACCGATCTGTGCGCCGGCAGCGTCGGACATGTAGTCCCCGTTGAGGTTCATCGTCGCGATGACGTCATACTCGTCGGTCCGGGTCAGGAGCTGCTGGAGCATGTTGTCGGCGATGCGGTCGTTGACAACGAGCGCGTCCTCGGGCGCCTCGCCGTCGTACTCGTCCCACAGCTCGTCCTCGGTGATGACGTGCTCGCCGTATTCTTCTTCGGCGACCTCGTAGCCCCAGTCACGGAAGGCACCCTCGGTGAACTTCATGATGTTGCCCTTGTGGACCAGCGTGACGCTGTCGCGGTCCTCTTCGAGGGCGTAGTCGATGGCCTCGCGGACGAGGCGCTTGGTCCCGAACTCGGTGATCGGCTTGACGCCGATGCCGACCGGGCCGTCGTGGATGGTCTCGTCGAAGTTCATCTCATCCTCGACGAACTCCTTGACCTCCTCGACTTCGTCGGTGCCGGCCTCCCACTCGATGCCGGCGTAGACGTCCTCGGTGTTCTCTCGGAAGGTGACCATGTCCATCTCCTCGGGGTCCTTGACCGGTGACGGGACACCCTCGATGTGGTAGGTCGGGCGAACGTTCGCGTAGAGGTCGAGCGTCTTCCGGAGTGCGACGTTCAGCGAGCGGAAGCCAGCGCCGACCGGTGTCGTTAGCGGGCCCTTGATAGCGACGTTGAACTCTTTGATGGCTTCGACGGTGTCATCAGGGAGATTCTCGTCGTACTTGTCTCGGGCGGACTGGCCGGCATAGACGCGCATCCAGGAGATGTCACGACCGGTGGCGTTCGCGGCGGCTTCGAGCACCTTCTGTGCGGCCGGACCGACGTCCGTCCCGATACCGTCCCCGTGGATGATGGGGATAATTGGGTTTTCCGGAACGTCGAGTTCGTCGTCCTCCGTGACCTGAATCTGCTGTCCCTCGTCGGGAATCTCCACTTTGTCGTAATCGTAGCCCATATTCCGCCAATTGATAGTCGCCCCTAAAGGCGTGCCGCTTTGCCTCAGACGTGGTAACACAGCGCGTAAAGAAAGGTCACGACCGCACGCCGGCACGTCACTACCGCAACTGCCGGAGGTGATATGCCTTTCGTGTGTCAACGGGGCTGTATGCACGTTATCGTCCACGGCGGCGCGGGCAGTCTCCCGGAGACACCGGCCACTCGGCAGGGAACCCTCACAGAGACCGCTGAACAGGCAACGGATGCAGAGGGTCCGATGGAGGCGGTGCTGGCCGCGCTTCGGCCGCTCGAATCCGACCCGGCGTTCAACGCTGGCATCGGTGGAGCAATCCAGAGTGACGGCGAGGTCCGGACTGACGCTGGACTGATGACCGCCGACGGCCGGGTTGGAGCAGCGTGTGCAATGTCTGGCGTTGTACACGCCACGGATGTAGCCCGCACTGTGGCAACTGAGACGCCACACGTCCTGCTGGCCGGCAACGAAGCCGTTGACTTCGCGGCCGGCACAGGTGTCGAAACCGGCCGGGACCTCACGAATACAGAGACGCGACAGCGATACGAGCGTGCGGACCCGCCCGACGGTGGACCCGCCGACCACCTCGACTGGGTCCGTGAGCATTTCAGCGGCACTGACACCGTCGGTGCGGTCGCAACCGACGGGGACCGGCTTGCCGCGGCGACATCGACCGCCGGGCGCTGGTACGCGCTGGCCGGTCGAGTCGGCGATGTGCCACAGGTCGGCGCTGGCTTCTACGCGGACGACCGCGGTGGTGCGAGCGCGACCGGAGAGGGAGAAGCTATCGCCCGGTTCGGGTTGGCTCGCCGCGCTGTCGAACTCTTGGGCACGTACGGCCCGAAACAGGCCGCCGAAGAAGCAATCGCCGAGTTCGAAGACGCGACTGGCGGGCGTGCCGGCGTAATCCTTCTCGACCACGCCGGCCACACCGGAGCCGAACGGAACACTGCCGCAATGCAAACCGCGACGAGATAACCAGAGGGAAACCCCTTTGGCCGCCACCGACTAACCGGCGTGCATGACTGACGTGGACTTCGATTCCGAGCAGTATGAGAAATGCCGCGAAGCGGGCGAAATTCTAGCACAGGTGCGCGACGAGGCGGCAGAACGCGTCGAGGTGGGCGTCTCCCACCTCGAAGTCGCCCAGTGGGCCGAGGACAAGATCCGGGAGCTGGGCGGCGAGCCGGCGTTCCCGGTGAATATCTCCATCGACGAGGAGGCCGCTCACGCTACCCCTGAGCGCGACGACGACGCGACGTTCGGTGAAGAGATGGTTAACCTCGACATCGGCGTCCACGTCGACGGGTGGCTCGCCGACACCGCCGTGACGGTCGACCTCTCCGGGCAGGACGAACTCGCCAAAGCCCCCGAAGAGGCTTTGGACGCCGCGCTGGACGTTGCCGGCCCGGGTGTTGACGTGGGCCAGATCGGCGCAGCCGTCGAAGAGGTTATCGAGGGATACGGCTACAACCCCGTCGTGAATCTCACCGGCCACGGACTCGGTCACTGGGAGCAACACACATCGCCGAACATCCCGAACCGCGAAGTGGCACAGGGTGCGACACTCGACGTGGGCGACGTGGTCGCTATCGAGCCGTTCGCCACCGACGGCCGCGGCAAGGTGCAGGAAGGGGCCGACGAGGAGATTTTCGCCCTCGAACGGGAGGGGTCAGTCCGCAACCGGCAGGCCCGCCAGGTCCTCGAACAGATCACCGAGGAGTACCGTACGCTGCCGTTTGCCGCACGCTGGCTCGACTCGCCGCGAGCGGAGATGGCGCTTCGCCGCCTGAAACAGCAGGACATTGTCCACGGCTACCCAGTCCTCAAAGAGCAGGACGGCGCGTACGTCAGCCAGAAGGAACACACTGTCATCATCACCGAGGACGGCTGTGAAGTAACGACGCGCTCGCGGTAACGCGATACGGCTTCGAACCTGCTGGGTGACATCGGGATACCGTTTTCGAGCAACGCCACCACTCTGCGAATAGTGGAAAGGGTGGAGTAGGGGGTGTGTGGCCACGCAGTCAGAGACCGCGTGGCGTATGGAAAGGTGGGGTGGGGGTGTGTGGGATGGTCAGGCGTTGTTCATCCGTGTCGACGTGGTTGTCCCACAGATTTGACACTCGCTAACCCGATACGGCTCCCGGGAAAACGCCGCGTTTTCGCGTTTATCGGACTCTGTCTGTATCTGGACACGCACGCCGTGCGGTGTTTCACGGTCACACGTGGTACAGTGTTCGGCCATGTCAACGCCGCCGTTTATCGCTGCCATCCCGTCTGATACAAGCCCGGTAGAGAGTATAAAAACCACCTTCAGTTCTGGTCCGTTCAGCACTGTTTATCGCAAGACGGAAGTCGATTTCTGCTGAAGGCGGCGTTAGGTAAGCCAAGAATGTTTAAAAGATTCGCTAAGGCCACAGAATCCACTCAGGTTGCGTGAACGGCCAACACTTTTATATATGCGCTTCACAGCCACAGTCCTGCCGTTTTTGCTGATGGGTCAACAACTGGCGGTATGGACAAGGTGTTTGCGCCGTGGCGCATCCAGTGGGTCGAGCGCAAGGAGACGAACCCAGATGTCGACTGCGTGTTCTGTGCGTTTCAGGCACAGGACGACGACCGGGCGAACAATCTCGTGGCACGAAGCGACCATGCCTTTGTCCTCCTGAACAACTATCCGTACAATCCCGGACACGTGATGGTCATTCCCCACACCCACACCGGCGAGTACGGCGATCTCGACGACGAAACCTTGCTCGACCACGCTCGACTGAAACAGCGGACGTTCGACGCTCTCGAAACTGCGCTATCCCCGGATGCGTTCAACGCGGGGCTAAACCTCGGCGGAACGGCGGCTGGCGGCTCCATCGACGACCACCTCCATACCCACATTGTGCCGCGGTGGAACGGCGACACCAACTTCATGCCGGTCATCAGTGATACGAAAGTCATCGTCGAGGCTGTCGAAGAGACGTACGACCGGCTCTACGCTGCGTTCGCGTCACAAGACGGGACGACTGCTCCTGCGGATGGGGCTGTCCGAGTCGAGTAGACCGGCTGTTCTGGCATCCAGCTAAGCTACGGTCTTCGCCGGTAGAACTGTGGTCAGACAGCCGATTTCCGGTAGCTGAAAAGCATCGGGTGGGCCTTTTTCAGTGGCCGTCAAACCGTCGTATGGTCCCATGACCCAAGAAGGCCCTCCAAATCACGGCCAGCGTAATAAGTACCCGGCTCCATCCGGTCGCCGCCGCTTCGTCAAAGGACTGGTCGGCGCCAGTGCGCTGTCGGGGGTGACAACCGTCGGTGGCCTCGCAGTCGACGCAACGACCGACCAAGGCGGCGTCGGTGGCGGTACCGTGTCCTATGTCGGCATCCGGAACATTGCTGGCCCGGCGAACCGACCGATGCCGATCGTCCCGCTGGAGATATCCGATGGCGCACTCCGCGGCATCTGGCCGTCCGTCTCAGAAGAAACAGCGGGCGGCGATACCTTCCGTATCGCCAAGGGCGAACTGGGCGGCGTGACGTACTCCCAGCAGTGGTTCCAGTACTGTGGGCTCGAAGTCGCTGCGGGACTCGAACCAGACCCCGAGCGCGATGGGTTCCTCAGGTCGAAGGCGACGTACGACTGGCAATCCGAGCTACGCGACGGCGATAAACTCCGTGTCGAGCACTTCGAGGACTACGAGTCGTGGGGAAACAACATCGGTAGCGACGGTCTCGGCAAGCCAGCGGTCGCGACCTGGCGCTCACAGGGCGAGGACGTCAAGGAGATTCAGGTTCAGGTACTCCGGACACCTGCCGTCGCGAAGATGGTCGCCGGTGAAGACAAGTACGCCGACCTCGCCAGTGAGATACGTGAATTCATAGACGCGGCCACCGCCGAGGATTTCATCGCATGGGTGAACCGCTGTACGCACCTCTGCTGTAATCCCGGGTACAAAAAGACGCCTGGAAGCGCGAAGTTCGAAGCCGCCGACAAGGTGTACTGTAACTGCCACCAGTCGGTGTATGATCCGTTCTCACCAACGAAGGCAACCTTCGCGTCCCGGCCTCGGCCACAGGGATAGGTCAGTGTCGAAGCGGCTTTGACGGCGGCCCGACAACGGGGGAGCAATGTCACGCCGCGCGACGCTCAGGCGAGTCGGCCTGCTCGTTCTCGGCGTCAACCTTCTCCTCGTGCTGCTGAAAGCCGGCGTCTGGCTCACCACTGGAAGCTTCGCCGTCCAGTCCGAGGCGGTCAACAGCGCCGCCGACACCGCCTACTCGCTGGTCATCGTTGCCGGGCTGTACCTGACAACGCGCCCGCCGGACTTCGAGCACCCCCACGGCCACGAGCGTATCGAGCCGTTCGTCTCGCTGTTCGTCGCCGCGGGTATCTTCGCCGCTGGCGGGTTCGTCCTCTGGAACGCCGGGACCGCCCTGTTGACCGGGGACATCTCGGTGACACAGGGGCCAGCCGCTGTGCTCGTGCTCGCGTTCTCGGCCGTCGCGAAGTACGGGCTCTACCGGTACTGTCTCCGCGCGGGCACGGACCGTAACTCCCCGGCGCTCATTGCGACAGCGAAGGACAACCGTAACGACATCCTCACAGCAGGAGCGGCGCTGGTCGGCGTCGCCGGCGCGATGGCCGGCTACCCTATCGCCGACCCGCTGGCCGCACTCGTCGTCGCCATCGGCATCATCTACACTGGCATCGAGGTCGTGCAGGAAAACGTCACGTATCTTGTCGGCGGCGCACCGCCGGAGGACCTCCGGCGCGAAATACTCCGCTGTGCGCTGGACCACCCCAAGGTCCGAGGTGCACACGACGTCATCGCCCACTACGTCGGTCCTGAAATCGACGTGAGCCTTCACATCGAGGTGGAGGGCGACCTGACGCTGTTCGAGGCCCACGACATCGAGACGGCGGTCATCAAGTCAATCGAGGAGCTTCCGGAGGTCGACGACGCGTTCATCCACGTTGACCCAAAGGAACTCGGCGAGTGGAAAGACGACGAAGAAGTGGAACGGCTCGCTGACTTGGAGTGACGTTTTAATACCTGTCGTGCCATGCGATAGCATATGGGTGATGACTCATCGCGTAGCTGGCTCGCGCTTGGACGACTGTTGTTCGGCCTCGGTGTGGCCCTCCAAGCCGCTGAGGATTTCCGTGACATGGAGGATGCTATCGAGTATGCTGAGTCTGCGGGCGTCCCCGCACCGGACCTGCTGGCCCCGCTGGCCTCGGGAATGATGCTGGTCGGCGGGCTGGGGACGGCATTCTGGCGGCTCCCCCGTATTTCGACCGGTGCCGTCGCCACGTTTCTGGCCGTCGTCACGCCGACGATGCACGACTTCTGGAACGCCGACCCGGACAACCGGGGCGGCGAGCGCTTGGCTTTCTTCGGGAACCTCGCGATGTTCGGCGCAGCGGTCACGTTCCTTCGCGAAGCCTATCGTAGCGACTGAGGGGCCGGTCGTTCTGACTGAAAATGTGAGCTGACGACCCGTCAGTCCGCTATCTGCGCTCGCTCGACCGGCTCGCCAAAGGCGTACACGGTGTTGTGGCTCGTGATTTCCACGTCTACCGTGTCACCGATTTCGAGGCTGCGTTCCTGTGCGTCAGCGATGACGACCTGCCGGTAGGCCTCGTCGTAGCCAACCAGCGACTCGTCGGTGCCGTCCTCGACGAGCAACACCGAGGACGTGTGGCCGACCATCTCCTCGTAGGCCTCGGCCATCAGTTCCATCTTCGCCTCGCTCATTTCCTTCGAGCGGTCCTTCTTGATCTGGCCGCCGAGGCCCTTCATGTCGTCGGCGTCGGTACCGGGCCGCTTGGAGAAGCGCGTGACATTGATTTTCTCGGGGCGGGTCTCGCGAAGCAGCGCCATCGATTGCTCGTGGTCGGCCGGCTCCTCGGTCGGGAAGCCGACGATGAAATCAGTCGACAGCGTCCAGTAGTCCAGATGGTCGTCCAGCGTCTCAACGACCTCCAGATACTCCGAAACGGCGTGTTGCCGGCGCATGTCCGCCAGCACGTCGTCGCTGCCGGACTGGACCGGCGCGTGGATGAAGTTGTACAGTTCGTCGTGCTCGGCAAACACCGCTGCGAGTTCCTCACGGACGCCGTGGAGTCCCTTCGGGTTCGCCATGCCAACACGGACCCGGAAGTCGCCGTCGATGTCGGAACAGATGCGGTCCAGTAGCTCCGGCAGGAGGCTCGTCCCTTGGTTCGTATCCCAGCCGTAGACGCCCGTGTCCTGGCCGGTGATACGGACTTCCTTCGCGCCGGCGTGGACGAGCGCGCGAGCCTTCTCGACGTTTTCCTCGACCGAGGGTGATTCGATCCGCCCGGTCGCCTGCTTGGTGATGCAGTAGGAACAGTCCGACATACAGCCCCGGGCGATAGGGAGAATGCCAACGACGCCGTTGAGCACCGTTTCGGTATCCGGCGTGATCGTCGGGCACTCGCCGTTGAGGACGTACTGTGGAACGTCATCCCAGTGGAGCACTTCGGCGTCGATGTCGGCGCTCTGGAACTCCTCGCCCTGTGCGAGCGCCATACAGCCCGTGATGACAAGGTCGGCCGGCGTTTCCTTGTCGAGTTCTTTGGCCCGTGCGAGCATGTTGCGTTCGGTCTTCTCAAGCACCGTGCAGGTGTTGAGTATCGCCACGTCGGCGGACTCCGGCCCGTCGGCGGGGTGGTGCCCGCCCTCCCGGAGCGCCTGCTCGATCTGCTGGGTTTCACCTCTGTTCGAGGTGCACCCGTACGTCTCGATGTGATACCGGGCCATTCATTCAGATACTATCGCTAGGACGGCAAAAGGGCGACGGATTGGACCGGTCAGTAGCCGCTATCTGTGTCCGCGTCGTCCGAGTCTGTCTCCGGTTCGGTTGGAGTCTCGCCTTCCGTCGCGGCCTGCCACTCCCGAACGATGGTATCGCCGCTCGACGCACCGATCCGCTCGGCTCCAGCCTCGAACATCGCCTGGGCGTCGGCCCACGACCCGACGCCGCCGCTGGCTTTCACCGGGAGGTACTTGCTGAGAATCTCTACGTCGTGGACCGTCGCACCGCCTTCGCTGAATCCCGTCGCCGTCTTGAGATACGCGGCGTCGGCATCAGCCGTGAGCTGCCCGACCCGTTCGAGTTCGTCATCCGAAAGCAGCGGCGCTTCGACGATGACCTTCACTGGAACCGGGACGCTGGCGACGACTTCGGTGATGTGGTCCCGGACGGCGTCGTCCTCGCCGGCTTTGAGCAAGCCCACGTTGCACACCATATCCAGTTCGTCGGCTCCAGCGTCCCAGGCCAACTTGGCCGCCTGGCAGACGCTGTCGGTCTGACCCTGGCCGTGTGGGAAGTCGATGACGGCCGTGAGTGGGACGTTCGCGTACTCGGTCGCCAGCGGCAGCGCCCACGGCGGGATGCATGCTCGCATGCCGTACTGGAGCGCCTCGTCGAGACAGGTTCGTATGTCGTCCGGTGTCGTCGTCGGTCCGAGGACTGTATGCTCGATTCGGTCTGGTATATCGTCCATACCGCGGGGTGACACGTGGTATCTACGTAAAGACGGCGGGCGGCAGACGGTGGGTGGTTTACTGTCTCTCCGTCTTCAGTGTCCGACGGTCGCCGCTCAGGCTGTGATTCCCTCCGTCAGTCTCGTTCGGAAGATTTTCCCTCATCGGAGTCGGCGTGGGGGACATGGTACTGCCTTCGGGGTTAGCGCTCCCGCCGCTTGAGTACACTGTTGGGCTGCTTGCGGGCACGCTCGTGGTGACAGCGCTGCTGTACGCCCTCGAACCACCGATCGACCAGCGGACCGTGGTTGCCCTGACGCCGTGGATGGCGCTTGGCGGCGCACTCCACGCGTTCCACCAGCCACCGATTGAAGCGTACAGGCCCGTAGTCACGCCGCTGTTCGGCGCGCCGGCGGTGTACCTCACAACCTTCGTCACGCTGGGCGTCGTCTGGATCACGTTGACGCTGTTCAGCGTTCGCCGCGGCCACAGCGAGACGATATCGCGCAATCTGGGGTATATTGGTATCGGACTCCTGACGGTGTTGCTTGTCATCGCTGTCGTGATGGCACTGGAGTCCGACCTGCTGGGGCTTATCTGGCCAACCATCGCTGTCGTCGTCGCGACGGTTGCCACCGCGGTGACGGTGCTTGCGGTCGCGCTATGGCGGACACCGGTCGTGGTTCGGATGCGCTATGCAGCCCCGACGGTCGTGTTCGCGCATATGCTCGACGGCGTCTCGACGGCGGTCGGCGCTGATGTTATCGGCATCACGGAACGAACGCCAATCCCGGCCCGAATCATGGAGTTCGCCGGCACACTTCCGACGGCCCCGTATCTTGGTAAAGGCTGGCTGTTCGTGTTCGTCAAACTCCTCGTGGCGATTGGGGTTGTCTTCCTGCTGGATGACTATCTCGAAGAGGACCCCGTCGAAGCGAGCCTCTTGCTCGCGGTCGTGACCGCCGTCGGCATCGGCCCGGCCACGAACAACATCGTCCTGTTCCTGTTCAGTCCGGTCTGAGGGCGGCTACTCTGGGACCGAATCACCGAATCGCTCCTGCCGTTCCCGTTCGAGCCGCTGACATCCGAACACGAGTGAATCCGGAACGTCCGTCGCGTTGGACTGTAGCGATTCGAACACGACAGCCACCTCATCAAACCGTGGACCACGACTGGCAACCAGTGGCTCACTTTCCCACGTAATGAACTCGTGGTCGGACAGCATCGGCAGATGACAGTGGTACAACTCCTGCCGAAGGCCCTCTGGATCCGGCGGGACGTTTGGGTTTACCGCACTCTCGGGGAGGGGGACTGTCTCGTCAGGGTGGGCATCCAACAACGTGATGATGAGCTGTCGCCGCGGCTCGACGGCAACAGCCTTGAAAACTTTGTCCCAACGTCTGATCACCTGCTTTCCGTTCTGGTAGCGCTGCTGTGTCATGATATAACTTGCATCATGATTTCGTGCGGCGACATATATATTATCGTGGTGTACTATATTGAGTGAATTGAGCTCCGGGGACGGTTGCTCCAAGACGACACTACCGCGGATGCTGAAACAAGCTTGCTGGCGCTCGGTGAGACACCCGGAGTAGCTATCCTGACGGCGGGCCGTTCTAGCCCCGGACCCTGTTCTGGAACTGTACCGCTGCGCCTCCCCAGTCGCATGACACAATGCTCATTGGCACTGCGAACAAGGGATGGTACGTGCTTGACTACCCCCTCACGCAGTGGGCGTTCGTCTGTGTCGTCGCCGGCGCGGTCGTCGGCCTGTTGTTGAACATCCCGATGGTGACACAGGACGAGGGGTACCTGCCGGCGTACGTTGCCGCGGCCGGACTCACCCGCACTGACCCGAGTGCAGTGAGTCGTCCCCTCGCTGTCGTCGTCCATCACGGCACCGCCCTCGTCGCGGCGCTGCTGTACGGCGCGGTTGTTGCTGGCCTCTCGTTCGTGCTTCCGACGGCGCTCCCGGTCAACGGCGTCCCGCTGATACCCCATATCGTCGGTGTTGTGGGCATCTCCACGTTCATCTACTACTTTTTCGCCCGTGTCGCTATGCCTCGTTTCGGCGGCAGCGTCCGAGACGACGCTGACGAGATTATCCGACAGTGGGCACTCACGGCGTTCATCTTCGGGACGGCGCTTGCACTGTTCACCCCGGTGCTCGTTACCTGGCTGTAAGCTACGTGTCCCCGACTCGCTTCGAGAGGTTTCTGTAGGCCCCGAGATACAGGAAGACGCTGGCGAGCAGCGCGAACGGGACGACGAGGGTCCACGAGGGGCCGTTCGGCGTTCCTGCGCCGATGGTGTAGCCGGTCAGCAGTCCGAGGACGACTCCGGCGGCGAGAGCGATACCCGCCGGCCCTCGCATCCGCCTGTCGAACAGCGAGATATCGTCTGCCATACGTCCTCTCTCACGGCCGTCCTACCTCACTGTTGTGACCGACGGAAATCCATTGACTACTAAATAGTTCCGTGCGACTGGCCTGTATGGCGAAACAACCGCATCTACTCGTTGAGCCGGGTGACCTAACAGATATCGCGCTCGTGCCGGGCGACCCCGGACGCGTCGACCGCATTGCAGGCCTCTGTGACGACCACGAGGTCGTCGCGGAGAACCGCGAGTACAAACTCGTCAACGCGACCTACGACGGCCGCGAACTGACGATTTGCTCGACCGGCATCGGTTCGCCGTCGACGGCCATCGCTGTCGAGGAGCTGGAGGCAGTCGGCGTCGAGACGCTCATCCGTGTCGGAACGACCGGCGCGCTTCAGGAAGGCATCGAAATCGGCGACATGGTCGTCGCCAATGGCGCTGCCAAGGACGAGGGGACGACGAAACGCTACGAGGACGTGGAGATTCCGGCTGTCCCCGACTACGACGTGCTTTCGTCGCTGGTCGACGCCGCCGAGGCGAACGACGAGGACGTTCACGTCGGCCCCATCGCCACGGATGACGCCTTCTATGCCGAGACGGACGAATACATCAACGACTGGGAGGCCGCGGGCCTGCTGGCCGTCGAGATGGAGGCCGCCGCGCTGTTCTCGCTGTGCCGTCGCAAGGGCCTGCGCTCGGGCGCTATCTGTACCGTCGACGGAAACCTCGTCGAGGGGACGCAGAAGGGCGAAACCGATGGCGAGGAACTCCCCGAGAAAGCCAAGAATAACGTCGAGCGCGCTATCGAAATCAGTCTGACGGCGGCCGCGTCGCTGTAGGGTTGGAACTGCTGGACTTCTGAGAGCGCCAGCCGGGCTATCGGACCCCATGAGTGTCCGGTCGCGCCGCTTTCCGGCGGAGGGCTTAACAGACACTCTCCCGTGGAAAACTGTATGCTCGACCAGTTCCGGAAGCGACTCCACGCGGCGGTCAGACGGCTCCGGCGGGTCGAGCGCCGCGAACTACAGGACTTCAGACGGTGGGCCGAGGTGACCGAAAACCTCGTCCACCTCTCCATGCTGGTGTTCGTTCCGCTTGCGATCGTGCTGGTGACAACGCTAGCAAACACTGTCCCACGACTCAGTTTCCTACTGTTCCCGCCGCTCGCGGCGGGGTCGTACACCCTGTTCATCGACCCGACGAGCAAGTACTCCGATCCGAAGCGGTTCGTCGCGGGGCTCACCATCGGCGCGGTCTGTGGGCTGGGTGCACTCGCCGTTTCGAACGGCTATCTCACAGCACCGGGCGGCCAGTTCGGTGTCAACGCGCTCGGTGCCGGCCTCGCTGTCTTCGCGACTGGCGTTGTCACCTGGCCGCTGGACATCGAGGAGCCCTCATCGTACTCCACCGCCTTGCTGGCGCTGCTGGTCGAACCGAGCCAACGGGCGACGTTCGTTGCCAGCATCTTCCTCGCCAGTTCGCTCGTGGCGGTTCTCTTCGTCATCTGGCGCGAGCAGTTCTATGAACAGCGAGCAACGTATCTCTACGAGTCGATGTCCGGTGACGACCACGTTCTGGTCCCGATGCGCGGCGACTCGGCAGGACAGACAGCGATGCTAGGCGCGCGACTCGCAGCCGCCCACGAAGCCGGCAAAGTGGTCCTGCTGGACGTGGTTTCGGACAGCGACGCCGCCACGGCCCAGCAATCCCTCACGCGGGACACGATACAGATGGACATTCGGTCGGAGAACGGCGCAGAGTCGCCACCGGCCCGGACCCGCCTCGTCGGCGATGGCGGTGACCCGGCCACCGCAGGGGTGTCGCCGGACAAGACCGATCTTGAAGCGGAGGTCGACTGGCTGGAGACCCACGCCGACCGGATCGAGACGCGAACGGGCGTCTCCTGTCAGGTCGTCGTCGCGAGCGACGATGGCTCGCCGGCCAAGACGACGCTGCAGACTGCGGCCGAAACCAACTGTGACCTCATCGTCGCACCTTACGAGAGTCAGCACGGGGCGCTGACGCCGTATCTACAGCGGTTGTTCCGCAGTAAGAGCGACATCGTCGTCCATCGGTCTCGGAGCGACCGGACCCGCTGGAAACAGGTCATCGTCCCGGTGCGGTCTGTCAGCGACGTGGCACACAACATGGTCGACTTCGCCACGCGACTGGCCGGTCGGAGCGGGCGGGTCGCTGTCGCGACCTGTATCGGCTCCCGCGGGGACCGCCGCCGGGCCGAAGAGATGCTTGCGGACCTCATCGAGCCATACGAGGGCGCGTTCGAGACGCGGGTTCCGCGAACAAGCATTCAGACGTTCCTGTCCGATACTGCATCGCAATACGACCTCATCATGATCGGGGCTAGCCGTGACCGGAGCAAGGCGTCGCGATTCATTTCGCCGCCGACATTCGAACGGCTTGAGGACGTGGAGACGGACATCGCTATCGTCGACCGCGGCCGGCCCTAGATATCTGCGTCGTCCTCGTCGCTCACGTCGAGCAGGTGGTCGGCGATATTCTCCATCCCCTTTCGACCCAGTGCCGACTGAACGATGAGGTGGCCACCCAGCACTGCCGGGCTGATGACCGTGTCCGCGCCCGCTCGGCGGAGCTTCTCGATGTTCTCGCGGTCGGTCGCTCCGGCGACGATGTTGACCTCCGGATTCAGCGTCTGTGCCGTCAGTACCGCCAGCGCATCCTGTGCGTCGTCATTCGTCGCCGCAACGACCGCCGCGGCCTCCTCGATACCGGCCCGTTGCATGGGTTCCTCATCGCTTGGGTCTGCGGTCAGGACAGCGATGTCCTGTTGCTGGAGCCGCGTGGCCGTCTCTGTGTCCGGCGTAATGACCACGAAATCGATTGCGCCGGTCAGTTCTTCGATAATCGGTTCCGTCAGGTCGCCGTGGCCGAGCACCAGTACGTGGTTCTCGAGCAAGTCAAGTTGTGCGTCAGTCATGTTTCCGAGTGCTTCCGAAAGCCGCTTCTCGATTGCTGGGCCCAGCAGCGACCCCAGTGCGATAGCGAAACTGGCCGTTCCGAGGACGACCACGGACATCCCGAACAGCTTCGCCTGCTGGCTCTGTGGGGTCACGTCGCCGTACCCGACGGTACTGGCCGTGACCAGCGTGTAATAGAACGCATCGGTCGCCGTCGAAAGATTGGCGAATTCATCGCGTAGCGCGTACGACCCTGCCGTCCCGTACATGAGCGAGCCGACGAGTGCCGCGCCCGCAGCCAGCTGTGCTGTCGAGAGATCGACCGATCGGTCGAAGCGCCGCCGGTTCAGTAGCATCACCGGGAGCGAGAGCAGCGAGAACACGACGAGCGGAACCGAGACGGCTGAACTCGGCACGGTGCCAATGAACGGAAGTACCACCTCCGACTTCTGTACCAGCCCCTGAATCGCTGCCACGGGCAGCAAGACGACGGTCGCGTACCACGCGATTCGCAGGCGGCGTCGGAGTCCGATGGCGCTAACGAGTAGCGTAAACCCAGTGAGCGCACCGGTGAATCCGGCTGTCCGCTGTATGCTTCGCGGAATGAGACCCCCGAGCGGCCCGCTGATCGACACGGCACTGATGTTGACCACACCAGTGACGAACGACAACACTGCCACCAGCACTGGCAGGATGATCGTTGCGCGTGCCCCCAACCAGTTCCGCGGCCTGTCCATACCCATCCAGATTACAGCGGTCGGTGTAAATGTACTGTCCGCGGGCCGGAAGCGATTTACTACCGGCCACGCAGAATGTGGACATGGCTTCGCTCCCAGTCGAGGTGTTGATGGGGATCTATCTGGGCCTGTTGGTGGGAGTGATACCGGCGCTCGTGTCGTGGGCGCTGGGGTTTACTTTCAAGTATTTCACCGGCATCACCGTGCCGGGGTTCGGTGTTGTCGTGCTGGCAATCGCGCTTGCCGGCGTCAGCGGCGGCCTCATGGCACTGGCGGATAAGTCGATTACGCAGGCCCCCAACGCCGAGCGCATCATTACTGCAATCATCCTCGTTGGGATGGTATCGCTGTACGCACATAGCAAGGGTGACCAGCTCGGCGCGAACTTCCCGAAGCGGCTCTCCTTGCAGGGGCTACGCGAGAAGAAACTCTCCGCGGATGTGGTCGAATTCGTCGGCGGCCGCGACGAGGTCCGTATTCGCATCGTCGGTGACGTGGCCGACATGGAGGGGTATCCGCCGCTTTCCGAGCCGCTCCGAGCCGAAATTCGCAACGAGGAGTGGCGATTCCCGGCCGACCTGCGCATCGGCGAACTCGAACGCCGGATGGAGGAGCGCCTGAAGTCGGAGTTCGATCTCGGCGACACCGCCGTCTCAATCGACGAGCAAGGGCGAGCGACGGTCGTCGCCGCGCCGCCGTTTTCGGGCCTGTCGAAACGGGTGGGCGACAATCGCCACGCCGTTTCGGTCGACACGCTGTTGCCGACCGGGCTGGCCCGAAACGATGAGGTGACAGTGCTGACTGAGGACGCACAGGTTCGGGGGACTGTGGTCAGTGCCCGGTCGACGCCGTCCGCCGATGAGACGCCGGCCGAGACGCCGACGGAACCGGAAATCGCCGACGCCGAGGCGCCCCCGACGCCGGTTCAGGCACCGACGACCGACGGCGGCGAGGGCCGACTCACCGTCGCTGTGACCCGGACGGATGTGCAACCGCTCTTGCGGTCGGCCCAGCCAAAGGTCGTGGTCGAACCCCGGGGAACTCACCGGGAGTACGAACTCGTCTCCCTGCTCCGCCGGGCTGGAAGCCGGTTTCGCCGTCTCACGGTTCGCGCCGACGGCCCGCTTGACGGGACGACGCTCCGGGATGCCCATGTTCGGGAGGCCCACGACGTTGCTATCGTCGCTATCCGGACACAGGATGGCTGGCAGGTCGCGCCGCGTGGCGATGCGGCCGTCGAAGCCGGCGACGAACTGTACGCGATTGGCCGCCGAACCGACCTTGATGCCTTCGTGGAGGCGGTCGCATGACACCGCTTGGCCCGACACTGCTTGCACAGATCGGTGCAAACCTGCAACTGGAGACGGTGTCACAGACGTTGGTCGAGGGCGTTGTCTGGCTCCTCGTCATTATGCTCCTCGCTGCGACGCCGGCTGGCGCTATCGCTGTCTTCTACCGCTGGTACGTCCGTGAACGGATTCAGACGGGCCTGGGGCTCCTGTTCGGGCTAACTGCGGTCGTCCTCGTTATCGGCGCGACGACTGCGCTCAGCGAGGTTATCCTCGGTGATGAGGACGTGTTGGCGGCCGGTGCAGTCCTGTTGAATCTTGCCGCGTTCCTCGCCGGCGGCGTCGGAGCCTACGGCGGGATGCGCATTGGAGACCGACTGGGTGTTGACCTCTTTGCCGCGACTGGCGGCCGGAACATCGACGCCGACGTGAGCGAGATCGTCCAGACCGTCGGTCGTGTCACGTCTGTCCGCCTCCCCGAGGATATCGAAGACATTATCGGCTACGACCCGATGCCCGATGAGACTAAAGAGACACTTGCAAACCGGCGGTTTCTCTTCCCTCGACGGCTGACGAAAGACGAACTCCGGGACCGCCTGGTTGGCCGGCTCAAGACCGACTACGGCGTCGGCCATGTGGATGTCGAACTGGCCGATGACGGCACCGTCGACTACCTTGCGGTCGGGTCGCGGGCGGCTGGTATCGGCCCGACGCTGCCGCCCTCGACGAACGCCGTCGCTATCCAGGCAGACCCAGCCCATGCCGCGAGCGCCGGCGATCTGGTTCAGGTCTGGGCGCAGGCACCGTCGAAGCGCGTGCTCACCGGCGAACTCCGGGGCGTCGCCGACGACGTGGTAACGGTCGCTATCGACGCCGCCGACACGCCGAAACTCGACCCGCAAACACAGTACAAGCTCGTCACGCTCCCGGTGCAGGACCGCTCCGACCGGGAGTTCGCCTCGCTGCTCCGTGCGGCCGACGAGACGATGGGCACCGCCACTGTCGAACCGGGGAGCACGCTTGACGGCGCGCCGGTCGGCAGTCTGGCAGTCTCGGTGGTCGCGATCACCCGCGACGACACAGCGCCGGAGACAATCCCCTCCCGCGAACGCGTCCTCGCAGTCGGAGACACAATCTACGCAATCGCCACCCCGGACGCGTTGCGGCGGCTGGAACAGGCCACGGAGGGGAGAGGCGAACCAGCCACGACGGCAGCTGTGATGGACGAACCGGACGACGATACTGATGACGGGGATGGCCAGCCAGATGCGTCCAAACCCACTGGTGGCCACGAGCAGACTGGCGGGACGGAAAAAACGGCGGCTGATACGACTGCTACCACCGCTGACGACAGCGCTACCGATGTCGACACGGTCGAGACTGATGCCGATGACACAGCCAACGCTGACGCAGGCGCAGACGCGGCTGACACCGCTACTGCCGACGAGCCGACAGGTACCGCTACTACCGCGACTGACACCGCTGTTGAGGATGAGTCGACGGCGACCCGCGACGAAGCGGACTCCATGGCAGACACCGAAATCGAGGCCATGGCGGACGCCGCCGACAGCGACGAGTCCCCGGACGACGACCCGCTAGAGGCACTCCGGAACACCGACGTTGAAGAGCCAAGCGACGATCTGACGGCTGATGACGCGTTCGACGACTTGCCGGCGGACGACGACGATGACACTGTCGAGGTGTGGGACCCGGAAGAGCGAATCGCCGAGGCGGACGGTGAGCCTGCTGCCGACGAAACCGACGACAGTGACTCGCCGGCCTCCGAAGCGCTAACCGAAGACGGAGACGGCGAAGATGACGAATCAACTGCTGGTGATGATCCAGAGAAACCCAGCTGAGGGGCGAGTATCGTTACTGCCAGATGCACGCCGTCGCAGACTGTTATTCTCCAGCCTGCCCGAACGGGCCGGACACACTGTGGTCCGGAACTCTCTTTTGCCGGACGCTCGGAGTACGGCTATGGAGTGGAAACTGTTCGCACACCTCCGGGATGCGGCCGACGGCCAGTCGGTCAGCGTCGATATCGAAGGGGACGCGACGGTCGAAACAGCGCTCGACGCGCTGCTTACGACGCGACCGACGCTCGCTGAGGAGGTACTCGACGAGAACGAAGAGTTGGCCGACCACATCCGGGTGCTCGTCGACGGCGAAGACCCGTTCGCCGCCGGCGATGGGCTGGCGACGACAGTCAATGAGGAGACGGAACTGGCGCTGTTCCCACCGGTCAGCGGCGGTTGAGACGGATCGTTGGCCGGGTCAGTTTTTCACCGGACTCGCCACTGTTACGTTCGAGATGACGACGCGAACGCCGTCCTGATATTCAGTATCGAGTGTTACGTCCCAGCCGTGGGTCCGTGCAAGCATCCGCAAGTTCGGGAGCGTCATCCCGGCTGCAGCGTCCGGTATCGCGCCGCCGTACTCGAAAAAGGCCTCCGAGTCTGTCTCGCCCGCCGGGGTCCCATCGTCGGTAATGACAATCTCATCGGCCTCCCGGGAAACGGTAACTGTTGACGCGTCGTTATGGGCCGCGAACGTGAACCCGCTCTCGAAGAGGTCCCGCAATCGTGTCGGATCGGCGACGACCTGTCCCTCCACGTCAGCCGCCATGGTGAGACTGTCGGTGTCGGCACGTTCCCAGGCTCCTTCGACAACTGGCTCGAGGTCGACAGGCATTGTTTCGTCAATTGTCTGCCCATGTCGAGCTAGCGTCGCGAGCCCATCGACGATTTCTGACATCCGATCGGCCGTTTCAGACGTTGATTGGAGGGATTCTTTCGCTAGGTCTACGTCTCCGCGGTTCAGGGCGTCGCCAGCGGCGGAGACGCGACCGGTGATTATCTGGAGCGTGTTCAGCAGTTCGTGTCTGATTGCAGTGGCGAATCCCTCTAATTGCTCGTTCTGTCGGTCAAGTTCGCGGCGACGCCGCTCGGTTTCGGTCACATCGGTGAACACGAGCATCCGACCGATATCGACCTGTCCTAGCGAAAATGAGGTGTCACTGACGAGGTAATACTCGGTCCCGCCACCCCGGCTTCGTTCGAGAATCTGCTCGTCCGTTTTCAGGATCTCCATGACCGCCGGCAATACCGTCTTGAGGTGCTGCCCGCGGCTCCCAGATAGTGTCGGGAAGAGCCGCTGTGCCTTGCCGTTAGATTCCTTGATATGGCCGTCCTCGTCGAGATACACGACAGCATCATCGACGCCGTCGGTCAACTGTACGGCGAGGAACGCCTCATCGTACACGTAGAGGACACCCAACGCGAACAGTGCAACGCCGAGCGGTTCGTGATTGATGTCGAGCAAGAGGTCGCTGACGTACCCGACGATATCGAGCGTCGCCGGAAGTGCGGTAATACCGACGAGAACGCCGAGCGGACGTGTATCGTAGTCGGCTTCGAGGAACAACTCGAACAGCATGAAGAAGCCGACGGTGACGAGCGCGTAGGAGAGCCCCGTCACTACCCAGTGGAATACCCCGTGTGTGATCGACAGATGCGGGAACGGGTTGGCGACGAACTGCGTGGCGAAGTAGAGCCCGTGAAGCGGATTGGTCAGCTTTATTATGACGATACCGAGATACGCGCCCACAGCGACCGCACGGTACGATTGGTTCCGGTGGAAGGCCCGACCCGTGTACGCCGAGCAGAAGTACAGCCACGCACCGACCGTCGCAAGCCCGACGATGAGGCTGCCGAGGTAGAATGCGTACCCCAGCGTCCCGGGCGTGATCAGGAAGCCGAGTTCCAGCGCCGCCCAGCCACCGCTACAGAGGAGGAGCCCGACCATTCCCCGGCGGGTATCGGGGTCCTCCATGCGAGTCGCTCTGTAGAGCCCGATACCACACCCGACCGCCGCGAGGGCGTACGCCGCCACATACGCAAGAAACGCTGGAGGGCTCCCAAACAAATTCATCTACCGATGGTACGGCAAGTATTTCTATGAGTGTTGTGACCGCGTTATCGGTTATGATAACTATCTGAGGCCGTCTATCTCGAACACGAAGTCCGGGCGCTCATCGATGTTCCCGCCAGCGTACGCGGTCTGGGCGACGTGGCGCGGTGTCTCAGGGATGAGGACCCGCGTTCCGTCGACGCCGAGAGTAGCTGCATCGGCAGCTATCGCAGTGAATAACGCCTGTGCGGCGTCGACATCATGCCACACCCCGACCGCGTACTCCGCGAGCTGTTCGCCGTCAGCGTCTGTCGTTCGGACCCGACAGGCCATCCCCTGTGGCCCGTCACCGCCGACAGTAAGGACAGTCTGGTCGGCCGCCAGCCGGTCGAGTGTTTCCCGAGTCAGCGTCGAGAGCGCCCAGCTCTCCCCGCTGTCGAGCGCGAGCCCGGACAGGGCGCTTCGGCCGTCGCTCTCCTTCCAATAGCGCCATGCTGTCGCGGGGTCGTTTCCGACAGTCATTTCAGGCGTCTCGTCCGCCGGATCGGGGTGCGCCCAGCGGAACGACGTGACCGCTTCGAAGCCAGTCGCCAGCGACTGGCCAAGTCCAGCCTCATTCCAGGAAAACACCATGCTTCGACCGACCGACGCGCCGGCATCGGCCGCCCACTCAATGAGGTGGTCCGTCAGCAGTGACCCGAACCCCTTCCCCCGGTAGTCCGAGTCAACACGCATGCCCTGGAACCATGCCTCGGTCTCGGTGAGTATAACGGCCTGCGCGAGGCCGACCGCGTGGCCGTCAACGTCGACGACGAGGGTTTTCCGGTCCGCGCCGTCGTCGTCGACCCACTCGCGGAACACGTCGGGGATGTAATCAGCCATCGCGCGGTCGGCCCAGACATCGCTTGTCAAGTCCACAATATCGTCGTAGTCGTCGTGACGAGCCGTCCGAACAGTCGGCGACATACCGGGAGACTCGCCCGCGACAATAAAAAAGAGGCGCTCCGGTGGCGGAGTCGCCCGCACCGTGACCGAGTTACCGCGCTGGGTCCAGTGCTACAACCAAGGTGTCGAGCGCTGCTGAATCTCGCCGGCGAGGGGGTCCTGCATCGTATCGGCCACGTCGTCGCTGTTTGCCATCGCCCACATGAGCTTGACCTTCGCTGTGCCGGGGAGCATATCCTCGCCCTCGATGACGCCGGCGTCGAGCAGGTCCCGGCCAGTGTCGTAGACGCGGTCACAGACACGCCCTTCGAGGCACTGGCTGGTCATGACAAGCGGGATGTCCAGTTCCTCGACGGTCCCGATCCAGTCGGTGTTGACGTGGCCGAGCCCGGTCCCTTCGATAACGATGCCTTCGCTGTTCTCGGCGGCCGCTTCGAGCAGCGACGGGTCCATCCCCGGCGAGAACTTCAGGAGTTCCACGTCGGTCTCGATATGGTCGTGTAGCGCCAGGTCGACGGCGTCCCGTTCGGTGTACTCGCGGCGGAACGTGACCGTGCTCTCGCCGTCGATGTCGTAGTCGACCTCGCCGAGTGGCTTCGCGCCGACGGTCTCGAAGGCATCCCGGCGCGAGGTGTGGTTCTTCCGGACGCGAGTGCCGCGGTGGAGCGCACAGCGGTCGTCGGACTCGTCGGCGTGCATACAGACCAAAACCTCCGCACAGTCGCTCGTCGCAGCCTCGACCGCTGAAACAGCGTTCATCACGTTGTCCGAGGACGGGCGGTCCGCCGAGCGCTGGCTGCCGGTAAACACAATGGGTACTGGCGTATCGAGCATGAACGACAGCGCCGACGCGGAGTACTGCATCGTGTCAGTGCCGTGCATGACGACGATGCCATCCGCGCCGGCCTCGATCTCCTCGTGGACCGCTTGCGCGAGGTCCTGCCAGACGGCCGGGGTCATGTTCTCCGAGAGGATGTTGGCAACGACGCGGCCGCGGTAGTTCGCCATCCCGGCCAGGTCCGGGACTGCCCGCAGCACGTCCTCGGCGTCGAACTGTGCCGTCACTGCCCCGGTCCGGTAGTCGACCGTCGAGGCGATGGTTCCGCCAGTGGAAATCAGCGAGACCGTCGGGAGGTCGTCGTCGAACTCGATTGCCGACTGGCTCTGTTCGTCCTGTGCGCTCTCGACGTCGTACACGTCCGATTCAAGCACGTCGATGGATGCGTCCTCACGGTCGATACCAACGTTGTATCCGCCGTCGAGCTTGACGACGAGGTGCTCGGGCGTACTCGATGGGAGCAACACGCCCTCGTAGGTCTGGGCCGCGCGCTCGACGCGGACCCGGTCGCCTGCGTTCATGCGCGGCACTTTCCGCCGGTGGGACTTGAACCCACTCGTTTCGACGAGCGCTCTCAGTCACACATTGGACTGTGCTGACCGGTCGGCGGTTTCAGTCTATGCTTCGGTTCAATTTCGGAATATCGACACTCGTTACGTTGGATTTCAAGCGTTACCAGACCACAGTGTTATCCCACTCGACATTCTTCTAACAGGTATGGCAGACAACAAGAACGGCCGCGAAGCCCAGGCCCGGAACGAGGAACGCCGCCAGCGGGAGCGCGCTATCGCCGAGGAACTTGAGCGCGCGGACGAACCCGAACCGCCGGTCGACCCGACGGAACTCGCGTACTTCGAGACAGAACTCGAAACGCTCGAATTCCCGGTGACAGCGGCTGAAGTGGTCGCTACGGTCGGCGATAGGGAAATCGAGGCCACCGAAGGGACGTACACCGTTGCGGACCTCTTACCCGATGCGGAGGTCGAGTCCTTTGAATCGCCAGCCGAGGTCCGGACGCGGGTCCAGCGGCCGACGGTAGCCGGGGCGATGAAACGCGTCGTCGAGGCCGCCGACGAACACCAGAGCGCGTCGTTCGGGGCCTCACAGCGCGACGGTTACGAGCGGACGTTCCGGGAGCTACGGACTATCGACGCGGATGACGACGATGAGGGCATTCGGGCCATCGCCGACTGGATTATTGAGCACATTCACAAGAACGAGAAGCTTCCTGGGTCTCGCGACGTTCGCCGGGAAGCGGCGGAGTTCTGCCGGTCGAACGGCTACTCGGTTCGCAACGACGAGTGGCTCGGTATCTGAGCGACACACCACCGTATCCCTGAGTGCCGGCAGACCCCACAAGGACCATACTACTCGCGGTCCCACACTCTGTATGGCCGAACGAACCGAGGAACGGACCCGCGACACGGACGCGAAATCGGGCAGTGACCTCGGCGTCGATGTTGGCACGACCGAGTCGGTCGAGACGGATGTTGCTGTCGGGGAATCGCGAGATACGACATCGTCTGTCACCGAAACGTCCACGAAAGACAGCGGCAGCTACTTCTCACTGCGGGCGCTGCTATTTGCCTTCGGCGCGGTCGGCGGCGGAATGGTGCTCGGCGGGCTGATACCGCTCGTCCCGTTCACCGAACTGGTCGGCATCTTGCTTGGTGGATTCGTCTACGGACTGCTCGCCAGCGAGCGCCGATACGTCGAACTGGGGCTGGCGGGCGGTTTCAGCGGCGGTGCGACGGCCGTTCTGTCTCTCCTCCCACAGCTCGCCGCGGGATTGAACGGGACCAGACTGTTCGCCATCGCCGGCGCTGTCGGTTTGGTACTCGCAGTCGGCGGGCACTACTTCGGGCGTGACCTTCGCAGCGGACTGACGGAAGACCTGTAGTTTGCTCGACGGTACATTCTGGCCAGTGGCGCGACCGCCCCTTCTGGGCTTACTGTACTTGATGATCCTGTCGTCTGATATGCCGCACATCGGTCGGCCAAACGATCTCGATGTCCTGCCGATAGCCTGCCTGCGAAAGAGTCCCCAATAGCAGTCTCGGCGTGAACGGACTTCTTGGCACGTAATATTGACTGTACTGGTCTTGTCATATAGTGGTAAGATAAATCCATATATCCAGAATATTGAGATGTAACTGACCATATGGTGCACTTTCTCGATTTTCAATCACAGTGTCTTGAGTTGATAACGCTTATAACTCTCGTATGTAAATCCCGGAACAGAACGCATGGCACCAGAAACGTACGGGCTTATCAGCCTGTTTCCGGCGATGCTCGCCATTGTACTGACGTTGTTCACTCGCCAAGTACTGCTCTCGCTGTTTGCAGGTATCTGGATCGGTGCGACGGTGCTCGTCGGCTGGAACCCAGCCGCCGGAGCCGCTCGGAGCCTACAGTTTGTCGTGGATAACGTGACCGAGCCGTTTAACGTCAAATTGCTCCTGTTCACCTTCCTCATCGGAGCAATGCTGGGGATGATCTTCCTCTCCGGCGGGATGAATGCGCTTGCGTCACAGATGGTCAAGCGCATTCGGACCCGCCGGCAGGCGGCGCTTGGCACGTCGCTACTGGGGATGACGATCTTCGTCGACTCGTACGCTTCGACGATGATTACCGGGTCGGTCATGCGGCCGATCACCGATAAGTTCGACATCAGTCGCGAGAAGCTGGCGTACATTCTTGACTCCACCACTGCCCCGACTGCATCGATATCAGTCGTCTCGACGTGGCTCGGATTCGAGGTCGGACTCATCGCCGAGCAACTGACCACAATCGGCGTGGACCGAAGCGCGTTCCTGCTGTTTCTCGAATCGATTCCCTATCGGTTCTACAGCCTGCTCGCGCTTGCAATGGTCTTCATTGTCGTCATCGCCGACCTTGACTTCGGCCCGATGGCGGAGGCCGAACGCAGAGCCAGAGAAGAGGGCAAAGTCCTCGGCGACAACGCTGACCCGCTCATGGAAACGCAGGAAGACGATATCGTGACGCCCGACCACGTCGAGCCGCGGTGGTGGTACTTCGCCGCCCCAATCGCCGCACTCGTCGGGGTGACCGGGTTTTCACTGTATTACTCCGGCGGTGGGTTCGCCGGGCAGAGCCTCACCGATGCGCTGTCGAACGCGGCCACTGCGGATGCCATCGTCTGGGCCTCGTTCTCGGCCTGTCTGGTCATTCTGACCATTCTCGTCGGGCACGCACGGATCGCGGTTGACGAAGTGAGCGACGCTATCTTCGAGGGGTTCAAGATGGTGATGTTCCCCGTCGCGGTGCTCTCGCTCGCGTGGTCTATCGGTGCCGTGAGCCAGGCACTCGGTGTCGGCCCATACGTCATCGCCATCAGCGAGGGGATTATCACGGCTGGGATGCTACCCGCCGTCATTTTTGTCAGCGCGGTCATTATCAGCTTCAGCATCGGTACGTCCTGGGGGACGATGGGTATCCTGTTCCCGGTCGCAATCCCGCTCGGACACGCGCTCGGCGCGCCGCTGGCACCGGCTATCGCGGCGATTCTGACCGGCGCGTTGTTCGGTGACCACTGTTCGCCGATCTCGGACACCACGGTGATGTCGAGTATGTTCGCCGCAAGCGACCACGTTGACCACGTGAACACTCAGATTCCCTACGCAGTGCTGGCCGGTATCGTCGCAACCGGGCTGTTCCTGATGGCCGGCTACGGCGTCCCGGCGTACATCGCGCTTCCGATCGGACTGGCCGCTGTCGGGTCAGTGACGTACCTGCTCTCAGAACAGTTGTCGGTCGAGGTCCCGAGTTCGTACGGGTCGAATGCGGACTGAGACGGTCCGCTTCCTGAAGCTCTCCCGTCCCGTCTAAACGATTTCCCAGCCGTCGTCGGTCTGTTCGACCACGTCATCGTCCGCAAGCCGAGTGAGTGCTTCCTCGACGATCTCCGGTGGGGCTTCGATCTTTCTGGCCAGCGCCGGCACCGTGTCGATACCGTTTGCGAGTCCGCTGACCAGTTCTGCGTACAGTCGTCCGTCGCGGTTCTCGAAGCCGGAGTCGATGCGGTCCCGCACGTCGGTCATACGGGCCTGCACCCACCGCTGGGCCAGCGACAGTTCGTTCTCTAGCTGCTGGAGATGCTCCAGTTCGCGTGCCAGGTCGTGAAAATTCCCGCCAGCTTCTTCGCCGACATCTATCGAGAGGTGGCGGCAAGAGGGCATCTCGAACTCGGGGTTTGCCGGATAGGCGCTCTTGGTGCCGAACTCATACGGAGAGACACGGACCTCCAAACGGAGGTTCCGAGCGATAGAAAAGTACTTCCGGCGTTGGTCGTCTGTCCGGGAGTCGATGAGCCCGGCGTCTTCGAGCTTCTGGAGGTGGTCGATGACCGCTTTCGGGCTAACGCCGATGTATTCGCTGATTTCGGTGACGTAGCAGGGTTTGTGTGCGAGTAGTTTGAGAATCCGCCGGCGGTTGGCGTTTCCAAGGAGATTGAGTAACTCGGCGGAGTCCATCGATACGTAGGTAGCGGGTCACGGTTCAAAAGCATGACTCTCGTCAGGCGGTTTGCTGGTGTCACCCGCCTACGATAGCCGGTCTATCCACGATGTGCCCTGTAAGCCGCTGTTTCCGCTCCCCTGACCGCTTCCGCCATTACCGCTCTGTCCGCCACTGTTCCCTTGCCCGCCACCATTTCCTCCGTTATCGGCGTTGTCGTTGCCACCATCGGAAGTGCTGCCAGAATCATCGGCACCGCCATTGCCGGTGGAATTGTCACTACCAGAACTGTCGTCGGAGCCGCTAGAATCGCCACTGCCAGAACTATCGTCAGAGCCGCTAGAACCGTCACTGCCAGAACTGTCGTCAGAGCCGCTAGAACCGTCACTGCCAGAACTGTCGTCAGAATCCGACGTGTCGGCTGAATCATCTTCCCCACCACTGTCAGAAGCCCCATCAGGCCCAGTGCTGCCTCCCGCGCTATCGTCGCCGCTGGCGTTCTCATCATCACTGCTGTTGCCCCTATCGTTACCCTGTTCAGCGCCGTTTCCCCCACTCTGAGCTGTGTCGTCGGACTCTGCAGTTTCGTTTTCGCTGTCGCCAGGCCCGTCGTCCGGTGGGCCTTGGTCGCTCTCGTTCCCTTGCTGTCCGGGGGTATCAACAGGCGGCCCCTGTTGGCTCTGGTTTGCACCCTGCTCGGATGTGTTGGCTGGTGGGCCCCGTTCGCTCTGGTTGGATCCGATGTCGTCCGGCGGCCCCTGCTCATCCGGGTCGGTGGTCTCCGGCGGTCCGGCGATGCCGCGAGCAACCGATGCGACCCGCTGACCGGAGAGATTGCTGGCATTCTGTTTCAGCCGCTTCAGTGCGGTGTCGTTCACACCGGTCTGTTCGGCGGCTGTGTCAGTGTCATTAATCGCGGCCTGCAGGCCCGCGATCTCCGCGGTGAGTCTGCTCTGTTGTGCCACGTAGGCCTGCTCACTGATGCTTCCGTTCTCGTATCGCTGTTCGAGCGTGGTATTGCGCTCCTGTAGTCGGTCGAGTCGGCGCTCAAGCGAGTCGGCCCGATCCGTGACCAGTTCGGCCCGTTCGGTTCCGTTCGATTGGTTGTATGCGGACCGCCACATCCCGTTCTCGACCGTGTCGTTCGCGGCGGCGGAGTTCGACTGCAGGAACGCGGTGAGTTGCGTTCCCATGCCGCTGGCAGAGTCGTTCTGCGTAGCCACTGTCTCCGTCGCGGTCTCCTGTGCTGTCACGGCCGGGAGGCCGACAGCGACAGTCCCGACGATGACCAGCACGGTGAGGAGCGTGGCCTGACGTGGGCTCATTCCTGTTCCTGCCTCTGTCCTCCCACATCAAAAAGAAATGCCTTCGTTCGCGTCGTTCATAGACGCTCAAAACAACCTCAAATAGTCCAAGAGTGTTTAAGATGTCTTTTCAGTCGGCAGCTGCATCGGAAGCAGTCGCCAGGCGATTCCCACCGATAGCACTGAGAGCGCGACGGTGGCAATCGGTAACACGAGTCCTGGATCGTATCGTAACGGCGGATAGTAGCCGAAGCCGTAGTCGAGGACGTCGTTGCCGAGTGCCAGCACCAGTGCAGTCACGAGCGCGCCCTTCGTTGTTCGGGCGTAGTGCGGGACTAACAGCCCCTCGGCGACGAAGCCGAGGTGGGTAATGATGATGCCGAAATACGCCCACGGAGCCGGGAAGTAGGCGTCGAAGCCGATGTTTAACGCCACGACGGTCCACAGACCCATCTTGACCAGCCAGACCAGCGCAATCGTGTGGAGGTACGCGAGCGGCACCGTCAGCGGGACCTCGTCGAGTGACTTGCCGAGGAATGGCAGGAGGGTCGCTACCGATAGCGTCATCAGGAACAGCGCAGCCGGCGAATCGGCGTACAGTGGCCAGAGGAACGTCGACACTCCGGGCATCGTCTCGACGTAAAACCGGACACCGACGAGCATCGCGACGGCGTTGACGACCAGCAGCCACACGAGACTCGGCGTCTGTTCCAGATAGTAGCGCGCGTACCGACGTGGCAACGGCCCTCGCTGCTCGCTCATAGGTCGATTCGGGGCCGGCCGTGGCAAAGCCCTGTCGGACAGACGCCGGTATCGGGTTACCGACCCCCCGAATCCGCGCTGTTTGCACGACGGCAAAAGGTTGCCGGCGAACACTTATGTATGTCAATGACACACATTCAGTTGCACCGATGTTCGAACAGTTTTCGCGCGGATACTACCTCGGCCGCCTCTACGTCGAACCGAGAGACGACGCGGCGGCCGCAATGTGTCGCGAGCAGCACGAGCGAGTGAACGAACAGTTGTACGCCTCCGGGGACGGGGTCGAGCGCACAGACTATCCGCTCGTAATGAAACTCGGCTCCCAGCACTTCGCCGTCCACGGTGACGAACAGGTCCCGGCGGACACACTCGTCGTTCCCGAAACGATGCTTGAAAACGCCAACGTCCGGAACCCACCCAGCCTCGAAGAAGTATTTCTGGCGAAAGCGGACCACGCCGCACAACTGCTCTCTATTTCAGAGGGGACGCCGACACTGCCCGACACCGCCGTCTGAGGGTCGTCGGAAGTCAGTTTTAAGCCCGTCCCCGTCTGCCATCCAGTCGATGCTTGACCGGTTGCTGGGACGAGCGTCGCTGAAAGAGCGGGTGGCCGAACTCGAAGAGGAGAACCACCATCTCGAACGACAGCTCGACGCCGAGAAGGAGCGCCGCGCCGACGCAGCGACCGAACGCCAGCAGGCCGAGGCCGAGGTCAATCGGCTGGAGGACCGCGTGGCCGAACTCCAGGACCGGGTCGCACGCCTGCAAGACGAGGAGGGCGAATCGACGTTCCGGGCCGAGGAGACGCTCAGTCGGGCGCGCCTGAGTGAAGTACTCGACCGGCTGGAATCTGTCGAGACGGAGCCAGAGGGGATCTTTACCGCCTACGTCGACGCGGAGCGCTCCCTGCCCGGCCCGGTTCGGGACGCCTTCGGCGACCGCGCGGCGCTGGTCGCCAGCGCCGCGCCGTGTCTGGCTGTGACGGACGACGCCGGCATCCTGTCGGCGTGTCTGTCCGTCCCTGCGCCGCCGTCGCCGTTCACCGGGTGGGCCGACACTGTTCAACTGGAGCGGTCTTGGTTCGAACCGACCGGCGAACACGTCGTCGCGCTGGTTCGCTCGGACCTGTTCGCCATGGGCGAGTACGACGGCCGCGAGCGGACCGCGTTCCACGGGTTCGACTCGGAGCTGAAAAGCCAGCACTCGAAGGGCGGCTTCTCGCAGGGCCGGTTCGAACGGCTCCGGGACCAGCAGATCGACTCCCACCTCGACCGCTGTCGGGCCGCCATTGAGGAGGTGTCGCCCGACCGGCTGTACGTCGTCGGCGAGGGGTCGGTCATCCACGAGTTTGAGGACCTTGCGACGGCGACGAAGCCGGTCGACGCGACTGGGGAGCCCGACGCGGCGCTCGACGACGCCGTTCGGTCGCTGTGGTCAGTCCGGCTACGCGTTCCGTAGCTTTTTCGCGGGGCGGTGATTCTGTCCGGCCATGGCCGTAGCCATCTTAACACACGACGCCTTCCCCGACCGAGCCAAGACGGCCGTCGGGCTGTTGCGGTACGGTGACCGAACGGTACGCGCGCTTATCGACCGCGAGCGGGCCGGCCAGCGCGTCCACGACTCGCTGCCGGACGTACAGGATGCGCCAGTCGTCGCATCGATGGCCGACGCACCCGACGTTGACGCGCTCGTAATTGGTATCTCTCCAATCGGCGGCGAGTTCGACGAGTCCTGGCGAGAAGACGTTTGCACAGCGCTCGAACGCGGTTGTGACGTGTATTCTGGACTGCACGATTTTCTGGCTGACGACGACGAGTTTGCCCATCTCGCCGCGAAACACGACGCCGAACTGCACGACCTCCGCAAGCCGCCCGAGGACCTGACCGTGGCAGCGGGGACCGCCGGCGACGTGGACGCGACAGTCGTCACGACCGTCGGCACCGACTGCTCGACGGGGAAGATGACTGCGTCGTTCGAGATCCGCGATGCGGCGCGGGAGCGGGGCCTCAACGCTGCCGTCGTTCCGACGGGTCAGACCGGTATCGCCATCACCGGCTGGGGCATCGTCATCGACCGCGTCATCGCTGACTACGCCGCCGGCGCGGTCGAACGGCTGGTGGAAGAAGTGCAGGCGGCGGACCTCCTCGTCGTCGAAGGACAGGGCGCGCTGGCCCATCCGGCCTATTCGGGTGTGACGACGAGCATCCTCCACGGGTCGGTCCCGGATGCGCTCGTCATGTGCCACGAGGCCGGCCGCGAGGCCATTCACGGCTACGAGTCGTTCGATATTCCGCCCCTCCCCGAGTACGTCGGCATCTACGAGCGTCTGGCCGCGCCCATCTCGGACGCCTCTGTCGTTGCGGGCATGTTGAACACGCGCCACCTCGACGACGGTGTGGCCGCAGATGCTGTTGCAGAGTACAGCGACGCTCTGGACGCACCGGCAACTGATCCCGTCCGCCACGGCGTCCCTGACGAGGTACTGGACGCCATCCTATGAACTGGCGCGTCGACCGTCACGACCTGCCGCTGTCGAACCCGTTCGGCATCTCGCGGGAGACCAGCGAGACCAGCGAGACCGTTGTGGTTGAACTCACCTATGAGGGCACCACCGGCATCGGGGCCGTCACGCCGTCCGCGTACTACAACGAGAGCGCTCGGTCGGTGGCTGAAACGCTGCCCTCGCTCTGTGAGACTGTCGACCGCATCGGCGACCCACATGCCCAGCAACGCATCGAACGGGAACTCGCCGAGCGAGCGCCGGACCAGCCCGCCGCCCGGATGGCACTCTCTATCGCCGTCCACGACCTCGCCGCTCGGCAACTGGACCTGCCACTGTACCGCCAGTGGGGACTTGACCCGGACACGGTCCCACCGACCACCTACACGGTCGGCATCGACTCACCCGAGCGGATGGCTGAGAAAGCAAGGAAGGCGGCCGACAGCGGCTTTGGCCACCTGAAAGTCAAACTCGGGACTGAGGACGACCGGGCGCGACTGGACGCGGTCCGGGACGCCGTTCCCGACGCCGAGGTACGCGTCGACGCCAACACCGCATGGACCGCACAGGAAGCTATCGACAATGCGGACTGGCTTGCCGACGCTGGCGTGACGATGCTCGAACAGCCGGTTGCGGCCGACGATATTGACGGCTTGCGCCGCGTGACCGACGCGACTGAGATTCCTGTCGCCGCCGACGAGTCCTGCGTGACTGCGTCCGACGTGCCGCGGGTCGCTGACGCCTGTGACATCGTCAACGCCAAGCTTGTCAAATTCGGCGGCCTCCGGCCCGCAACGCGACTCCTTCACGCTGCCGACGCCCATGGCCTCGACCTGATGCTTGGATGTATGGTCGAGTCCAATGCCAGTATCGCCGCAGCGGTCCATCTCGCGCCGTTAGTCGACTACGTCGACCTCGACGGAGCGCTCTTGTTAGCGTCAGATCCCTACGACGGCGTGCCGCTGGAGGGGGACGTGTTCGACCTCACTTCGGTGTCGGCCGGCACCGGCGTTCGGCGGACGCGAGACGCCTAGCTCCGAGGTTGTAAAATAAAAAATAGGTTCGGCCGGTGACCGCTTACGCCGACTTGACGGCGTCCAGCAGTTCTTCGTAGTCCGGCTCGTTGGTCGGGTCGTCGGCGACCCAGCTGTAGGCGACCTCGCCGTCGTCGTCGACGACGAACACGGCGCGGTTCGAGACGCCGAGCAGCCCGAGGTCTTCGATGTCAATTTCGAGGTCGTAGTCCTGAATCGCCGACCGGCCCATGTCGCTGAGCAGGTCGAACTCCAGACCGTGCTCGTCGCGGAAGGAGTTCAGCGAGAACGCCGAGTCGGCGCTGACGCCGAGGACCGTTGCGCCGGCGTCGTGGAAGTCACCGAGGTGCTCCTGCAGGGCCACCATCTCGTTGGAGCACGGCGGTGTGAACGCGCCCGGGAAGAAGGCCAGCACGACCGGCCCATCACCAAGGTGGTCGCTCAGTTCGAAGTCCTCTACCTCACCGTTCGCGATTGTCGCCGAGATGTCCGGCGCTGTGTCGCCTGTGGATACCATCACCCGAATATAACGGCGTCATCCGAATAAATACCCGCCATCCGGCAGGAGACTCTTGGTCTCCGTTTTACCGGGGGCTGGCCGCTTACAGCCACTCTTCGAAGGAGTGGTGTTCGCGACTTGCTTCGATATAGTCCCGTTGCATCGACTGGATGGCTGCCGAGAGGTCGTCGCCGTCGTCGAGGTACTCACGGACGCGAGCGATCTTCCATCCGCTTGGGGTCATGCCGGCGTCGTATCGGGCTTCAATGGGGCCGAGGTACTCGTCGATGCGGGCCTCTGGCACATCCTGTTCGGCTAGCCCCAGACGAGCGTACTGGAAAATCTCTTCGTAGATAGCGTCGTGGTCGTCCGTTCGCTCGCCCTGCGCTGTCACCCATGAGAGGTCGGCCTCTAGACCATCGTCCGCGGCGTTGTAGAAACTCCGCTGGGCCTCCTGCCACGGCAGTTCCGCGGCAGGGTGGTCGGCGACGACCAGCCCACGGATGAGGCCGACCGTCAGCGCCTGCAGCCCGATCATGTCCTTGGCGTGGGGCTGGGTCGGGAGCGGGCGATACTCGATTCGGAGTGACTTTTCAGTGCTTGCCCCGTCGACGGGCGTCCCGCCGACGACACAGCGGAGCCAGCGCCAGTAGGTCCCGCGCTTGTGGTCGAACTCCCAGAACTCGTCTTCGAATGCCGCCCGGTCGTCGTCGTGCAGAAACTCCCGGAGGAACGGCGCGAACAGGTCGTCGTCAACGACGCGACCGACGACATCAGTGGTGTCGTCGAGGTCTCGCGGGACCCGGACCTTTGGGTTCTCACTGGTGTTGACCGACTGCTCAAAGGCCGCGATTCGGAGTTCGTGGTGGGTGTTCGCACAGAGCCACTCGCCGTCGGTGTCACCGTACATATCGGCAGGGAGGAACGGCGAATTGACTGATAGCGCGAGTAGAGGCCCGAGTGTCCGGATCGCGGCGTTGTAGTACTCGGGGAACGCCTCGGCGTCCGGAATCTGGAGATGAGGCTGGATCGAGGTGGCCAGCGACTCGAACAGAATCGTCGGGAACGACCCGCTGTACCCCGGTACGTCGAAGTCGATGCTGCCGCCGGCGTGGTCCAGCGCCTCGTTGTCCAGCGCGACGTATCTGGGAGCCTGCCGCATGTTGTCCGCGAGGACGACGCCGTCGTTCGTCTCGTGCGCCGAGAGGTACTGCTCGCTGCCTTCCTCGGGTGGGATGGTCCACATCGCGTCGAGGACGAGTTCGCAGTTGTGCTTGCTCGCTTGCTGGCGGGCCTGTTTCGTCTGCATCTCCACCGCCGTCGTCTGGACTTCCATTCCCGTCTCGTCGAAACTGTTCGGCTCGGTGTTGACCTCGGCGTTGTGCAGGCCCAGTTCCTTGTTGGCCTCCCCCTCGAACACCACGTCGGGTAAGGGGGTCAGCCGCCCCTTCCAGTCCTCGGGGTCCATGTACGGCTTGTCACTTTCTTCGTCGACTGATGACTCGACGGCCGGTTCGGCCTCTTCCTCCTCTGGCGTCTCCGGTTCGTCCTCTGCCAGCGGGCTGTCCGGGTCGATGTCGAGTGACGGCCCCTCTCCGGGACCGAACGCGTCGTCGGACCCGTCAACAGCTTCACCAGCGTCTTGCTCTGGAGGCTCATTGCCGGCGGGCTCCAGTGGATTGCCATCGTCTGGCTCCAGCGATGCCCCGTTGCCGTTTGGCTCCAGTGATGCGCCGTCGTCTTCTGGCTCCGCCGGCGCGTCGAGCGACCCGCTCCAGGCTGCCCCGCCCGATCCGCTCAGGCCCTCTTCGGTGGCTTCCTCGCTGTCTTCCGCATCGTCCGGTTCGGGCGGGTCCGGCTCGGCGTTGATGCCGTACAGTTCGATCTCCAGGCCGACGGAGAACGCCTCGTTGTCGAACTCCCCGGCCTCGATGGCCTTCCGCAGCTGCATCGCCTGTTCGTCGACCCGCTCAGTGAACGCCGCGGCAGTCTCGTCAGCGAGCGACCGGGTCACTAGGTCGACGATATCGTCCATGGTCGGTACTGTGTGGGTTCTTCCACTATAAGTGGCCCGTCGTTGTCCGACGGGAGGTTACTCGAAGAGGTCTTCGTGGCGGGCCGCGAGGTTGGCGTAATCGCCGGAACTGAACGCCTCGAACACTTCGTTGGGATCGATAGTGGTCTCTGACAACGGTGTCACTGTGGCCGGACTCCCGCGGACAAAGGACTCCGCGGGGACCTCGTAGCCCGGTGGGACGACCGTTCCCATCGCGACAATAGAGCCCTCGCCGATAGTGGCGTCGCTGACTGTCGAATTGAATCCAACGAGCGCCCCGTCACGCACATGGGCGTCGTTGAGAACAGCTCCGTGGCCGACCATCACCTTCTCGCCGACGGACGAGGCGTGGACGATGGCTCCGTCACCGATCGCCGATTCGCGGCCTACCTCGACGGGGGCCACGTCGCCGCGCAACACGACACCGGGCCAGACGTTCGCGTTCGGGCCGACGGTGACATCACCCACCAGTGTCGCCTCTCGGCTGACGTGGGCGTATCCGTGGATGTCAGGTGTTGCTCCTTCGAAAGCGTACTCTCGGCTGTCCATACTGTCACCATCGTGTCGGCGGATCGAAAAGATACCGGTCAGAAGGGGGTGCTACCGGTTGTATAGCCGCTGTCGCGCACGTCTCCACCGCAACCGCACCTGACCCGAGCTATTCGATGTGGACGACGAGGACGGGGACGGGCGCGCTCTGGACGACGCGCTCGGTGACGCTCCCGAGATTGGCGACCCGGTCTCGGCCGGTTCGGCCGTGGGTTCCCATCACGATGAGGTCAATGTCTTCCTGTTCTGCGTAGTCGGTGATTGTCTTGTGGGGAATCCCTTCCGCCATGGTCGTGACGACCTCGACGCCGGCCTCCTCGCCCCCAACCACGATGTCGTCAAGCGCGACATCTCCCTCTTCCTCCAGCGACTGACGCACCTCGTCCTGATTGGCCTTGTCGGCCGCGACGTACAGTCGTCTGTCCACGACGTACAGCCCATGGAGGGTCGCGTCGTTGTCGCGCGCGATCGAAGTGGCGTGTGCGAGCGTCTCAGTCGTTCCCGAACTGCCGTCTGTGGCCACGAGCACCGAATCGTACATATCCGGCTTCTCATGCGAACTGTGCCCACATAGTATTCCCTATCACACTGACACGGTCCACAGCTGTCCAACCGGTGGTGTAATCGTTTGATTCAGTTTCCGTCGTTCAGTGTATAATCGTTCTAACCATTATTTGTCAACAGGAATACTTTTGCCAGTTGCTGTCCATTAATTTCTATACGATGCAGGGGAGCACGCAGCCAGACGGCACACGGGCAGAACTGTACGTTCGTTCACTCCTGCCCGACGGGCACACGCAGCAACAGGCTGCGGTTATCGACCGACTTCAGGGGCTGTCAGACACTGATGTTTTGTCGGACTTTACTATTCAGGTCGTTGGTCGGCAAATACCGTCCACGCCAGCCGAGGCGCGGACCGAACTCGGACTCTTCGCACTCAACCGAGTCAGCGTCTTTCAGGAATGGGCAAAACGCAACAAATGTTCACTCGAACCCGCGTTCCAGGTCCGGTCGGTTGACTCCGAGATGTCGGGGGAGCAGTACCGAGCGCTTGTGTTTCCGGTCCAACTATTAGCCGAGTACGCCGGGTCGGAACTCAGGTGCGTGACACCGCATACGGCCGGCGGGGAGACTGTCACTGTCATGGATCGCCTCACAATGCTCGAAGGAGAGGAAGAACTGGCGCTTTCATCGCTGGAGCGGGCAAGTGCAGCACGGCCACCGGCCCAGTCTGACCTGCCGGCGGCCGACACTATCGACGAGGATTCGGACCCGCTGTTGCCAGAGTAACACCAGCGTCGCCCGCGTCTCAATACACTTATCCCCGGCCGCCGTCGTATCCTCGGATATGAGTACGGTCACGGTCACGCTGCCCGACGGGACCCCACTAGAGGTCGAACGCGGCAGCACGGTCGAGGATGTCGCCTACGAAATCGGGCCAGGGCTGGGTGACGACACGGTCGCCGGCGTTGTCGACGGCGAACTTGTCGACAAACACGCGCCGTTGACAGAAGATGTCGGACTCGAAATCGTCACCGAGAGCAGTGACGAGTATCTCGATGTGCTTCGTCACTCCGCCGCCCACGTCTTCGCGCAGGCCCTGCAGCGCCTCTACCCCGATGCAAAGCTCACAATTGGGCCGTGGACCGACAACGGGTTCTACTACGACATTACCGGTGTCGACATCGACGAGGACGACCTCGAAGCTATCGAGACCGAAGCCGAGGAGATCATTGAGGAGGACCTCGACATCGAACGCGAACTCGTCGACCGCGACGACGCCTTCGAACGCTACGAGGATAATCAGTTCAAACAAGACATCCTCGAAACCGAAGCCGCGGACGACGAGGAAGTCTCTTTCTACACCCAGGGCGAGTTCGAGGACCTCTGTCAGGGCCCCCACGTCGAATCGACCGGCGAAATCGGCGGTTTCGCACTGCTCGAAATCTCGGCGGCCTTCTGGCGTGGCGAGGAGGAAAACGAGACGCTGACTCGCGTGTACGGAACTGCCTTCCCAACGGAGGACGCGCTCGACGAGTTCCTCGAACAGCGCCGCAAGGCCGAGGAGCGCGACCACCGCAAGATCGGCCAGGAGATGGACTTGTTCTCCATCGACGAGACCACAGGGCCGGGTCTGCCGCTGTACGAGCCCAACGGCAAGAAGATCCTCAACGAACTGTCGGACTACGTCGCCGGGCTCAACCGCGACGCCGGCTACGACGAGGTCGAGACGCCTCACGTCTTCCGTACCGAACTCTGGAAGAAATCGGGCCACTACGAGAACTACGTCGACGACATGTTCTTGCTCGATGTCAACGACGAGGAGTACGGCCTGAAGCCGATGAACTGCCCTGGCCACGCCACCATCTTCGAGCAGAACTCCTGGAGCTACCGGGACCTGCCGGTGCGGTACTTCGAGGACGGGAAGGTGTACCGCAAAGAGCAGCGCGGCGAACTCTCCGGGCTCTCCCGAACCTGGGCCTTCACCATCGACGACGGCCATCTATTCGTCCGCCCGGACCAGATCGAGGAGGAAGTGCTGGCGACGGTCGACATCATCCTCGATACGCTTGACACCTTCAACCTCGACTACACGGTCCAGTTCGCTACCCGGCCGGAGAAGTCCGTCGGCGGCGACGAAATCTGGGAGAAAGCCGAATCCCAGCTCGAATCTGTCCTCGACGAGCAGGACATCGACTACGTCGTCGAGGAAGGCGATGGCGCGTTCTACGGCCCGAAGATCGACTTCGCCTTCGAGGACGCGCTCGGTCGCCACTGGGACGGCCCGACCGTCCAGTTGGACTTCAATATGCCCGAGCGGTTCGACCTCTCCTACACCGGTGAGGACAACGAGGAGCATCGCCCGGTGATGATCCACCGCGCGCTGTATGGCTCCTACGAACGGTTCTTCATGGTGCTGACCGAGCACTACAACGGGAAGTTCCCGCCGTGGCTTGCCCCCGAACAAATTCGCCTGCTACCGGTCAGCGACGACAACATCGACTACTGCGAGGAGATTCAGGACGAACTCGATGACTTCCGGGTCACTATCGAGGACCGATCCTGGACTGTCGGCAAGAAGATCCAGCAGGCCCACGACGACCGGGTTCCCTATATGTGTGTCATCGGCGACAACGAGGAGGAAGCCGGGACAATCTCAGTCAGGGATCGCAAGGAACGCGAGGAGAAGGACATCGACATCGCCGAGTTCCGCGACCACCTCGAAACCGAGGTCGAGCAGCAGCGAACCGCTGTGACGTTCCTCGCCGGGCGGTAGCCTCCGAGTCAGCCCCTGCCCCCGCGTTTGCTCCGGTAGACGGAAACTACTAATGTGGTTGTCTCGCGATAGTTGCACTCCACGTGTCGAATCAGACCGTCAACCCAACGACTAGTGATTCCGCGACCGGTGGTTGCCTCCGTCCCGGTGCAAAAGCCCTCATCCGGTCGTCGGACGAGGTTTTGTTGGTGAAAGAGTACCACGCCGACGGAACGCCGTTCTGGACGCTCCCCGGTGGCGGGACTCAGCCAGGCGAGGACGACCGGGAGGCGCTCGAACGCGAACTCGCCGAGGAACTTGGGTGTCGGAGCGCGATCCACGGACCGGTAGCGACCATCTACTACGCTCACCACAGTCGCTCGCAGACGCTCTCAGCGTATCGTGTGTTCGGGTGTCAGTTGTTGGATCACCCCACTCCGAACGCCGCGGAGGGGATTCAGGCCGCTCGTTGGGTCCGGCCGGAATCGCCGCCGGCGCAGACGCTGCCGCAAGTCCGGTGGGTACTGCGGACTCACTACTGGTGACTGTCACGACGACCGAGCCGAATGCGGCGGCATTCCGGGTTGAGGCAGTCGAGACGCGGGTGGTCCGTCCGGTCACGTCGGTCACCGCCCCGTCAATGTTTACACCAACATTGCAGGGGCGCAATCCGAGACGCTGGAACTGATGACGAACGACACTGACGCCACCGACAACTGACTGGCCCATTCAGGGGTGACGCCGCCCCGGCCGGAGGCTTTTCTGCCTGGCAGGAGTCCGGGACGGTGTGCCATCCCCCTCTGCCGAGAGCCAGTTGAGCGACACCATGCGAGAGCGCGCCGCCGGTGACACCCGGCTCCTCTGGCTCCTCCTCGATGCGAACCGCTGGCTCGTCACCAGCCTCCTCTCGGCCGTCCTGTTCTGTGGGATTCTCGCCGTCGGGCTCTTGCATCCTGAACCGGCCATGACGCTGTTGACTCGCGGCGACCCGGTCGAAACGCTGTTTCAGGCGCTGATTACGGGGACGATAACTGCCGTTACGCTGGTCCTGACACTCAATCAGCTTGTCCTGTCGCAGGAACTCGGTGCGGCCGGCGACCAGCGCGAACGGATGAACGGGGCGATGCAGTTCCGCGCCGATGTGGCCGACGCCGTCGACACGCCGGTCAGTCCGGCAGAGCCCTCGGCGTTCCTCCGGTCGCTGGTTCGCGGGACCGCCGAGCGAGCTGAGAATGCCCAAAACGTCGTCGATGAGACGACCCTTGATGACGACCTGACGGCGTTGCTGTCGAACTATCTGGACGCCGTACTGACCAACGCCGACAGCGTTACCGATCAACTCGACGGCGGAACCTTCGGCGAGTTCGATGTCGTCAAGGCCGCGCTAAACTACAACTACTCCTGGAAGCTGTATGCTGGGCGGCGGATTCGCGAAGCCTACGCCGACGAACTCACCGACGAGATCGACGACTCACTTGCGGAACTCGTCGAGACGCTCGAACTGTTTGGTCCGGCTCGAGAACACTTCAAAACGTTGTATTTTCAGTGGGAACTGTCCGACCTCTCTCGGACATTGCTGTACGTCGCCATCCCGGCGCTTACCGTCGCAATCACCTCATTGTTGTTCCTCGATGTGCAGGATTTCGTCGGCGTCACAGCCGGCGTCCCCGACGCGCTGTGGCTCCTCGCGGTGACGACGACAGCATCGCTGCTTCCGTTCACAGTCCTGATTTCGTACATCCTCCGTATCGTCACAATAACTAAGCGAACGCTCGCAATTGGCCCATTCATCCTCCGTGAGACGGACCGGAGTGTCGACGTCGACTGGGAGTGACGCCGTTACATCACCACGGTATAAGTGCTGGTCTGGACTCGCTAGTACTATGCAGATTGGCTCGCGTCGGTGCATTCTCAATCCCGTCAGCGGCGATGGCGAGCACGCCGACTACGTTCCGCGGCTGATGGCGGCACGCGGGTTCGAGGTGTACGAAACCGAGGCAGCGGGCGACGCAGTCGAACTCGGCCGCGAGGCCGGGCGGGCCGAGGCCTCTGAGGTCGCCGTCTGTGGTGGCGACGGGACGGTGAACGAGGTCGTCCGCGGACTCGATGACGCCGGCCACCTCGACTCGGTGACGCTGAGCGTCATCCCGGCCGGAACGGCGAACCTGCTGGCCGGGAACATCGGTGTCAAGGACATCGAACACGGCGTCGAAATCGCCGACACCGGAGAGACGCGCCCGGTTGACGTGGGTGTCGCCGGCGACGAACCGTTTCTGGTGTCCTGTATCGCTGGCCTTCCTGCCGACGCTAGCGTCTCGACTCCGGGCGACCTCAAGGAGCGGTTCGGCACGCTGGCGTTTCTGCTCACTGGCGCACAAGAGGCGCTCCGCTTCGACGGGCTCGATATCACTATCGCGGCTGTCGGCGAAGACGGACCATTCACCTGGTCCGGCGAAGCCACCTGCCTGCTGGTGGGCAACGCTCGCAAGTTCGTTGCCGAAGGCGGACAGGCAAACATGGAAGACGGCCTGCTTGACGTGGCCATCGTCGAACAGATGCCCACGGGAAACCTCGTCGCGGAGGCCATCGGCCAGCGGCTGCTGACGCTGGACACTGACGGAGTGACCCACGTCCGGGCGGATGAAATCACAGTCGCCGGACACGGCGAGCAACTCACGTTCAGCCGCGACGGCGAACTCAGTACGCACGAGACGCTGTCGCTGTCAGTGCGTGAGACCGCACTGACGCTCCGGGTCGGCCCGGGATACGAGCCGGACCCGACGTGACAAGATGGCGCGACCGGTGGGCGGCGGTGAGCGAAGTGAGTCCGCTCGCGAAACCCCCTGACGGCGTCCCGGATGTTTTTATCGCCGTCCGCCGAGAGGGGTGGTATGCCCTCGCTCTCGATGGGCGCGCTCGTGGTTTTCGCGCTCGTCGCCGCCGCCCTGACGCTGTTTGTCACCGAATGGCTCCCGCCAGACATGACGGCCATCGCCGTCCTCGTCGCGTTGGTCGTGCTGGAACCGTACACCGGTGTCCCGGCGCGGACAGCCATCGAGGGGTTTGCCAGCCCGGCGGTGGTCACTATCGTTGCGATGTACATTCTCAGCGCCGGCGTCGAATCGGCCGGTGTTGTCGACTGGCTGGCCGGGCGGCTCGCGGCGCTGACGGGCGGTGACGAACGGCGTCTGCTGACCGCCATCGTCGGCACGACGGGCGTCAGCGCGGGCTTCGTCAACAACACGCCGGTGGTCGCGGTCTTCATACCGCTGGTCACCGGGCTCTCGGAGCGATACGGTATCTCACCGTCGAACCTGCTGCTGCCGCTCTCGTTCGCCGCGATGCTCGGCGGGACGCTCACGCTGGTCGGCACTGCGACGAACTTACTCGCGAGCGACCTTTCGGCGCAGTTACTCGGCCGGCCGTTCTCGATGTTCACGCTGACGCCTGTCGGCGTGGTCGTTCTCACTGTCGGCGTGGGCTACCTGCTGACGGTGGGTCGGGCGCTCGTCCCCGAACGCATCCACCCCGCAGCCGACTTCACTGAGGAGTTCGAGATGGATCGCCACCTGTCGCAGCTACGGGTTCGCGAGACGTCCCCGCTGGTCGGGCTGACGGTGCAGGAAGCGCTCGAAGGCAGCGTCCCTGTCGACGCGGTTGAGGCGGTTGTTGAGGTGGTCGACACGGGGGAATCACTGCCGACCGAGGCTACCGTTGAGCAGGTCCTTGCCGTGAGTGACCCGCTCGATGTCGACGTGCTCCAGATTGACCGCAACGGCGAGTCGTTCTTCGCGACGGCCACCGATCGGCCGCTCGAACCCGGCGACGTGCTGACGGTCCGTGGGAACCGTCAGGCTGTCAACCAACTCGCACAGACGCTCGACCTGCGGGACCTCGCCCGCGAGTCCGTTACAGCGGACCTACTGGCGGAGAGCGGTCACCCGGGCATCCTCGCGGAGGCCGTCATCGACAGGGAGTCGCGGCTCCGCGGGCGAACGCTCGCCGACGTGCAACTTCGCAGTCGATTCGACGTGACGGTCCTCGCCGTCCGCCGCGGTGACGAGATCATTCACGAGGACCTCACAGCAGTCGAACTGTCCGCCGGCGACCTGCTCTTGCTCCAGACGCCCCTTGACGAAGTGGGACATCTTCAGGATGAGGGCTACCTGACCCTGACAGAGGGCCCTCCCGAGCTGTTCGACGCGCTCGACGGCGGCCAGCCCTCGCTCGACGCCGCTGCGGCGGTCCCACTCGTGACCTTGCTTGCTGTCATCGCGCTTGCGGCACTGGACCTCCTCCCGATCTACATCGCCGCGCTGGGCGGCGTCGTCGCCACGGTGGCGACCGGCACGCTAAGCGCGTCGAAGGCCTACGACGCGGTGAGCTGGAACGTTGTGTTCCTGCTCGCCGGGTTGCTCCCACTGGGGCAGGCGATGCAAGCCACTGGCGGGGCCGCGTTCGTCGGCGCGCTCCTCGTTGACGCCGCCGGCGTCCTCCCGCCGCTCGCGCTGCTGGCGCTGGTGTACCTCCTGACTGCCGTCCTCGCCAGCGCCATCACCCCGGCCGCGACCGTCGTGTTGATGATCCCGATTGCCGTCGCCACCGCCGCTGAAATCGGCGTTTCCGGGTTCCCGTTCCTCGTTGTCGTGACGTTCGCGGTCGCGACGGCCTTCCTGACGCCCATCGGCTACCAGACGAACCTGATGGTGTACGGCCCCGGCGGCTACCGCTTCACCGACTTCGCGCGTGTCGGCGGACCGCTACAGCTGCTTCTGTGTGCAGCTACGACGCTCTCGGTGTCGGTTGTCTGGCCGCTATAAAACTCCCGTGTCGCCGCGTTACTGCTCGTCTTCTTTCAGCTCATCCAGTTCTGACTCGACCTCGCTCTCGTCGACGTCGACTTGTGTACTCTCGTCGGTGAGTTCCTGTTCCAGTTCGGCCTCGGAGACGTCCGCATCGCTCGACCCGCTGTCGCCGTCCTCGGCTTTCCCCATCTCTGCTTTGAGCGTGTCGAGTTCGGCGTCGACTGACCCTTTCTGTCGGACCTCTTCAAGCTCCCGTTCCAGTGAACTCTCATCCGATATCTGACTTTCGAGGACGCCGTCCTCGCGGAGTTCGTCCATCGCCTGCGAACGGGCTTCCATGTCCTCGGTGCGTTCCTCCGCGCGCTCGATAGCCTGATTGATGTCCTGCATCTCGTCGCCCGCGCCGGTCATCGCCTCGTTGACGCGCGCTGACGCCTTGGCGGCCTCGTGGCGAGCCTTCATCGTCTCCTTTTTGGTGCGGAACTGCTCGATCTGTTTCTGCAGTTCGTCTTTCTGCTCGACTAGCTGGTCCTGTTGGCTCTGTAAGTCCTGTATCTGGCCTTCCAGGTCCTCAATCTGGCTCATCTTCTGCTTTTTCTTTTCCAGCGCCTGGCGGGCGAGGTCCTCGCGGTCCTGCTCGACAGCCTGGCGCGCCTGTTCGTTGTGCTTCTCGACGTTCTCTTCGAGGCGGCGCTTCTGTATCTCCAGTCGCTTCTTCTGGGTCGTCAGGTCCGCAATGCCCTGTTTGACGTCCTGCAGTTCGTCACGCAGCTGCTCGTAGCTGTAGTCGAGGGTCTCTGTCGGGTCCTCCGCTCGGTTCAGGACGGCGTTGAGCTTGGAGCGGATGACGTACGACGCGCGCGAGAGGATTCCCATGTATGCGCATTGGTCTCTCCAACCTTAAATTTCTTACAGAGGGATGACGAGTGAACACGTATGACTACCGTCGGGATACCGGGCGGGCGAGATGTCACCGCATCGCTCGACCGGCCGGCATCGGATGCCGTCGTCGTCGCGTGCCCGCCCCATCCGCAGTACGGCGGTAAGCGGTCGGACACGCGCCTGAAAGCGGTCAGTGATGCGCTGGCCCCCGATATCGGCTGTCTCCGCTTCGACTACGGCGCGTGGGACGAGGGCCGTGGCGAGCGGGCCGACGCCGAAAACGCGCTGGTATGGGCCGACGAGGGGTACGACGCAGTCGGCCTGTTTGGCTACAGTTTCGGCGCGGCTGTGGCGCTCTGTGCGGCCGCTGAACACGACACTGCGGCCGACCCCGTGGCCCTGTCAGTGCTTGCACCACCGGCCGGAGTGACCGAGCACCTCGACGTTGTTGCCGCGCTTGAGGCCATCGACTGTCCAGTGCAGGTCGTGGTCGGGGAGCGCGATGCGACAGTGGACTGGGACCCGGTCGTCGACCGGGCCACCGAGCTGGGCCAGACAGTTGAGCACCTGCCAGCCGACCACCATTTCGTCGGTCAGAGCGGCCGTATCGGCGAGACAGTTGGGCCCTTTCTCCGCGACCACCTGTAGCTGCTGGGAACCCACTGTTCAGGGTCCGTGGTCGATTCCTGTCGCCAGTTCAGCGCCCAGTGAACGTATCGTTCAGGCCCCACACCTGCTGGATAGTATCGAAAGACAGAGGCGCTGTCGGCTCGATTTTCAATCATGGATCGCCCGCTCGCGTTCGCTGCTGTGTCGTTTCTCGCCACGCTGGTGACGCTGTTAGTACTGATGCAGACGGCACTCGTCGCGGGCGGGCCGGCACGGGCGCTTGTGCTCGCCTCGGCTGGTGCTATCGGGACGTACTTCGCCATCCGATCCGGCGTGCTCAAGTCCTGACCGTCGCCGAACCCGCCCACGGATACCGAAGGTACATTTATACTATATACTGATAAATAATGTTGTATGTCAACGCGAACCAGGGCGGCGGTGTCTCACTCGACACGGCACGGCGTCGTCTCGCTTCTGGGTGGGTTCGTCGCCGGCTACCTGCTGTTCATCGCAATCGGCTCCAGTCCCGGTGATGCGCTGTTCTCGGCGCTGTCGCTGGCTGTTCTCGTGGCAGCGTGGCGCGTCCTCACGCAGCCGTCACTGTAGTCGCGTTGACACTGCGACGGGGTGGCGAACAGTGCGCGCTCCGAAACCGTTTAGACTACGCGGGGTTCACCGTCGGTATGCCGACCGAACCCGAAACGGACTACGACCCAGAACTGGGTCGGAAGTTCATCTTCGTCACCGGTGGCGTGATGTCTGGCCTGGGGAAAGGCATCACCGCCGCCAGCACAGGTAGATTACTCAAAAACGCCGGGTTCGACGTTACAGCGGTCAAGATTGACCCGTATCTGAACGTCGATGCCGGTACGATGAATCCCTTCCAGCACGGCGAGGTGTACGTGCTCAAAGACGGCGGGGAAGTCGACCTCGATCTGGGGAACTACGAGCGGTTCCTCGACATCGACATGACCTTCGACCACAACGTCACGACGGGGAAGACCTACCAGCACGTCATCGAGAAGGAGCGGTCCGGCGACTACCTCGGTCGCACGGTCCAGATTATCCCGCATATCACCGACGATATCAAGCGCCGTATCCGCGAGGCCGCCGAAGGCAACGACGTCTGTATCATTGAAGTTGGCGGCACGGTTGGAGACATCGAAGGGATGCCGTATCTCGAAGCGCTCCGACAGTTTGCCCACGAGGAGGACGAGGACGATATTCTCTTTACCCACGTCACGCTCGTCCCCTACTCGAAAAACGGCGAGCAGAAGACCAAGCCGACCCAACACTCTGTGAAGGAACTGCGCTCTATCGGTCTTCAGCCCGACATTCTGGTCGGCCGCTGTTCGGACAAACTCGACATCGACACGAAGGAGAAGATCGCACTGTTCTGTGACGTGCCGACGGAAGCAGTCTTCTCGAACCCGGACGTCGACGATATCTATCACGTCCCGCTGATGGTCGAGGAGGAAGGCCTCGATCAGTACGTGATGGAAGAACTGGACATCGCCTCGGAGGCGCTGCCGGAAGACGAACGGGAGAACTGCTGGCGCGACCTCGTCACCCAGAACACCGAAGGCGAGGTCGAAGTCGCGCTTGTCGGCAAGTACGACCTCGAAGACGCCTACATGTCCGTCCACGAGGCGCTGAAACACGCCGGCCTGGAGAAGAACGTCGACGTGAACGTCCGGTGGGTCAACTCCGAGAAAATGAATGACCACCATGCTGACCGGATGCGCGAGGCCGATGCTATCGTCGTGCCGGGCGGCTTCGGTGCCCGCGGCACGGAGGGTAAAATCGAGGCGATCCGGTACGCCCGCGAGAACGACGTTCCGTTCCTCGGGCTGTGTCTCGGCTTCCAGATGGCTGTCGTCGAGTACGCCCGCAACGTACTGGATCTGGACGCCGCCCACTCGGCGGAACTGGACGAGGACACGCCACACCCCGTCATCGATATCCTCCCCGAGCAGTACGAAATCGAGGACATGGGCGGGACGATGCGGCTGGGTGCTCATGAAACCGAAATCAACGCGAACACGCTCGCCGCAACGCTGTACGGCGGCGAGTCCTGCACGGAGCGGCACCGCCACCGCTACGAGGTCAACCCCGAGTACATCGACGACCTCGAAGCCGCCGGGCTGAAGTTCTCTGGCTACGCCGAAAACCGTATGGAGATACTCGAACTCGAACCCGAGGACCACCCCTATTTCATCGGGACGCAGTTCCATCCGGAGTTCCGCTCCCGGCCGACGCGTGCCAGCCCGCCGTTCGTCGGACTGCTCGAAGCAGTCCTTGGCGACGACCCCCACACTGCGACGACTGAGGAGGTGAGCCACTGATGGTGAACGTCGACGAGTTCATCGAGGAGGCGAAAGCCGAGATCGCCGACGAGATCGGGGACAAGCACGCCGTCATCGGGCTTTCCGGCGGTGTTGACTCCTCGACGGCCGCCGCGCTGGCCTACGAGGCTATCGGCGACCAGCTCACCGCCGTCTACGTCGACACCGGGCTGATGCGGAAAGGCGAGACCGACGAGATCCGTGAGACGTTCGATTACATGGATTCGCTGCGCATTGTCGAGGCACAGGACCGCTTCCTCGACGAACTCGAAGGCGAGACCGACCCCGAGGAGAAGCGCCATATCATCGGCGAGCAGTTCATCCGGGAGTTCGAGACGGTCGCCCGCGAGGTTGACGCCGACTACCTGGTGCAGGGGACCATCTACCCCGACCGCATCGAGAGTGAGGGGACGATCAAGTCCCACCACAACGTCGGTGGTCTCCCCGAACGCATCGACTTCGACGGCATTGTCGAGCCGATGCGGGACCTCTACAAGGACGAGGTCCGTGAGGTCGCCCGCGCGCTCAACCTCGAAGAGATCATCTCCGAGCGGATGCCGTTCCCCGGTCCGGGACTCGCCGTCCGGATCATCGGCGAGGTCACCGAGGAGAAACTGGCGGTGGCCCGCGAGGCCAACCACGTCGTCGAGGAGGAACTGGAGGAGTACGAGCCGTGGCAGGCGCTCGCTGCCGTCATCGGCAAGGCCACGGGCGTCAAGGGCGACAACCGCGTCCACGGCTGGGTCGTCGCCGTCCGCTCCGTCGAGAGCCGGGACGGAATGACCGCCCGCGCACAGGAACTCGACTGGGACACGCTCCAGCGTATGCAGTCGCGCATCACCGGGGCCCACGAGAACGTCGCCCGCGTCGTCTACGACGTGACCCACAAACCGCCGGCGACAATCGAGTACGAATGAACGTCGTTCTCGTCGGCTCGGACCCCAACGGACTCACGGACGCGCTCGAAGCCGAGGGACACACTGTGACGGTCGCTGACGTGGGCAACCGCCCCGGGCTGGAGGAGGCCGGCATCCACGAAGCGGACGTGTACCTGCTGACTGAGATGTCACAGGCGACCTCCATCGCCGTCGCCAAGGACCTCAACCCCGACCTCCGGATCGTCGTCTACGCAGAGGGCTCCCTGCCCGATTTCGCCAGCCGACAGACGGACCTCGTCGTCGACCCGGGCCTGCTCGGTTCCGACGCGGTCGCCGAGGAACTGTAGCGCAGTCCCACACGGTCCGGTTACTCACACCGTCGCCGCGAGGCGGTCCAGCCGCTCTGAGCCGTTTTTTTTTTCGAAGGGAACGCCATGGCCCGGCACAGCAATCTCAAACTGTGGTGCGCGCTCGGCAAAATCTCTGACACTCCGGGCAACGGCGTCGGTATCGTAACTCAACAACCACGGTGACGGCTCGAAGCGGCCGCTGTCCTCACGGACGAGGTCACCTAGCAGTCCCAGTGACAGCGACTCGCTGACGTAGCAGACGTGCCCTGGCGTGTGTCCGGGGGTGTGATAGGCGGTGAAACTCCCGACGGTATCGCCGTCGGCCAGGGGGATAACGTCGTTGTCCGGTGCGTCGACGAACGGTGAGACGAGTCGCTGGAACGCACCCTTGTGGTTTCCCAGCGGCGGCGACCGCTCACCGGTGACCAGCGGCGCGTCCCGCTTGCCGACGTAGATGGGCACGTCGATGCCGTCGAAGGCGGTTAGTCCGCCGACGTGGTCGAAATCGAAGTGTGTGAGGAGGATTCGGTCAAGATCCCGGAGTTCGTAGCCGGCCTCGCTCAGGCCGGCGACGAGCCCGTTCCCGTGCCAGGGCAGCCCCGTGTCCACGAGCGTGAGCGCGCCGTCGTCGTCAACGAGCGTCGCGTTGACGCCCGTGAGATCGTACCACCAGACATCATCGTCGAGCGCCGTTACCATAGCGCGGGATTGGTGTGGCGATTCCTAAACCCTTGGTCACCACTCCGTCTCGGCGAGCCGACTCCGGTTCTAATCGAGTGCGACCGGCGCAGCCTGTCGCACATCGTCCTGAAGTCGGTCAGCGTGTTCGAGCCGAGTCTCGCGAGCATCGTGAGGTGTGACCGGTTCCGGTCTGTCGAACGTCGGCGCGACCGGCTCGTACGCGTCCACATCGAATCCCATCCGGTCGAGATACGACCGAACGCTGTCCGAGGTGGCTCCGTCCCGGATAGCGTCGTTCGCGTATGCAAGGACAGCATCGAACTCTGGGAGCACGATTTCGTCGTCGGTAACGCGGCCCGTTTCGCCCTCGATACGTACTTCGGTTTCCCTGAGGTGGTCCATGAGAGACGCAACAGCATCGGCGAGTTGCAGGACCTGACTCGGGAGTGCAGCGTCGGGCGACCGCCACTCGACGGTGCCGAACTCGGCCCGAAGCTGGACCGGCGTCCAGATCGTGCTTTCGGGCTCGAAGTTCGCTGCGACAGTCCGGCGGTCGACACCAGCGTCGACAGCCGCGGTCACGAACTCATCGTAGCGCCGTTCGAGCCGGCGGTCCCACTCCGCAGTGTCGTCGAGATACGACCACAGCCAGCCCTGGTGTGGCACTGAGTTGTACGCCATCCAGCGGTACAGCTTCGAGCGCGCACTGTCGGCCAGCCGCCGGCCACGGAAGTACGGCGAGGATGAGACGAGCGCTAGCGCGGGGTCAATGGCAATCAGCGCGTTCAATTGGTCGATTTCCCGCCCCGACTGCTGTTCGACATGGATGTGCGTGCCGGCACAGTGGCGGACGTACTCGAAATCGTCGCCGACGACACAGTTTTGAATCCGGGTCCGGTCACACGGAATCTCCTGAATCTCGTCAGCGTTGACTGGGGTCGAAAGCGGCACGAGCCGTTTCCCGAGGTCGTCGGCCCGTCGCAGCACAGACCCGAGCCGGCCAAGGAGTTCCTCGCGCAGTTCTGTCGCTGTCTCACACGGGGTCGTCTTGACTTCCAGCAGGGGCTCGACGAACTCCCGCTCTGCCCCAGGGGTTGCGTCGACGAGCGCGCCCGGTTCGACCAGCCGGCCCGCGTCGTCGATGACCCAGTACTCCACTTCGATGCTCCGTCGTATCGGATCGGATTCGTGTACTGACACAGTGGCCTCGCTGTGGGTTCATCGGTGTGTTCCCGCGCCGAAATCCAGTGGTAACACACCACACAAAAGATGCGGCCAGACGGCTTATCATAGTTGTGTGATTAGTAATATTTGCCACACCATGCGCCACGATTGCGGGGGTAAACGCTACAAAATACTTCATACGTGCCACCACCCGCCGAATCCTCTCCTATCCAGAGATCGTTGGTTCGAAACGGAACACCGCTCAGAACGGCAACTGTGACCGGACGAACTGCACGCCCGTCTTGACCTTTGACGGGTCCCGAATCCGCTCCATCTCCGCGTCGGTGAGTTCGAAATCAAAGATCGCCATGTTCGCTTCCAGATGCTCGCGGCTCGATGCCTTCGGAATCGCGGCTACGCCTTCCTGCTGGACCAGCCACCGGAGCGCGACCTGCGCCGGGGATTTCCCGTACCTGTTCCCGATCTGGATGAGCGCGGGGTCGTCGAGGACGCCGCCGCGAGCCAGTGGGCTATACGCGGTCAGGAGCACGTCGTGAATGCGACAGTAGTCCAGCAGTTTCCGCTGGTCCCAGTAGGGATGGTACTGCACCTGATCAGTGAAAATAGGGGCTGAAGAGATGCCTCGTGCTTTGTCCAGCAGCGACGGCGAGAAGTTGCTGACGCCGATGTGTCGAACTAGCCCCTCCTCGACGAGGTTGTTCATCGCGCCGAGAGTCTCGGATAGCGACGCCATCCACGGCGTGTTCGGCCAGTGAATGAGCAGGAGGTCAAGGTAGTCTGTTCCCAGTTTATTCAGGCTCTCGCGGGTCGACCGGCGCACACTGTGCTCGTCGCGGTTGGACCCGTCGAGCTTCGTCGTCAGAAACACGTCCTCGCGGTCGACCGTGGTGGCGTCCATCCCCAACCCGACCTGCCGCTCGTTGCCATACGCCTGTGCGGTGTCGATGTGGCGATAACCCATCTCCAGGGCCGTTTCAACGGTCTCACGGCAGGTATGGCCGGTGAGCTGCCACGTTCCGAGGCCGAGTGCGGGGACCGAGGTTCCTTGGACCTGAATGTCGTCCATGTACGGTGTTGGAGGGGGCCGGTGAAAAGTCAGTGGCTCCGATGTGTCGCGGCCTCGAACCAGCCAGTGCTACTGTGGCGTCACTTCTCGAGGATAGTCCCGCCAGAACCGACCGCGATGTCGGTGCCGCCCCGGACGACGGCCTTCAGGTTCTCGCCGGCAGGAGTCTCCTCCTGTGTCCAGTCGCCACCGCTGAGGGCGTACACCTTGCCGCCGCCACCGACCGTGTAGCCAGCACTGTCGTCGTCGGTGACCTCGATGTCGCGCAGGCCGGCGTCGCCGGTGTCAGTCGGCATCCACTCGGAGCCGTTCCAGTGGAATATCATGCCGCCACCGCCAGAGACCCACACGTCGTCCGGGCCGTCGGAGTCGACGCCGTAGAAGTTGACGTTGGCATCGGCGAGGCCGATCTTGTTCCACGTTGCGCCGTCATCGGTGACGAAGACGCTCTTGTTGCCGTCGACAATGTGGCCCGAGCGAACCCCGTGGAAGTCGACGGCGTTGATGGCCGATCCCGAGCCGGGCGTGGTGTAGTCCCAGGTCTCACTCGCGCCGTTCTCGAAGCTGTAGTACATCTTGCCGGAGTCGCCGGCGACGTAGACGTTCGCCTCGCCGGCGCTGCCGGTCACGGACACATCGTTGAAATTGTTGGTGACGTCCATCGGGGCGCTGTGGTCGGTGAGGACGCCCGACTCCACGTCGTACTCGCCGATAGCGCCCGACGCGCCGACGAACCAGAGGGCCTTGCCGTCGTCGGTCACGTCGGCCCCGTAGAGGCTGTTGCCGTTGCCGGTCGGGCCGCCGCCGATGACCTTCTGCCAGCCCGTACTAGTTCGTTCGAGGACGATACCACCACCCGCCACCGCGTACGCACCGGCCGTAGTGTACTCGACATCGTGGAGGGTGTTCCCGGTCGGGGACTCGACGGACTCCCAGGGACCGGCCGCCGCAACCGTCCCGGAGAGGGCCGCCCCACCCAGTGCAGCCGCAGCTGTCGCGCCGATACCTTTGAGCACGCCGCGTCGTGTCGCGTTGCGATCGGACATGACACCCGGCCCTGTGGACTGTCTCCACTTCAATGGGGGGCGCAGTTAACGACCTTTCACGGCGATTTATCCGTTTAAACGGCCGATATCTAGGAGTACAAGCCGTTGGCATCGGCAAAATTGGCTGCCCGGATCGAACCGGCAAATATCACGTTAAGTCGGGTAAACGGACACAAGACTGATACCATGACTCCGCCGCCTCTGGGTCAGGACAGTTCAGCGACGAGGGACGGGGCTTCCGCCGCGATGATCTCGTCGATAGCGACACGGGCCGCCGCTGGGTCTGCGGGCAGGCAAAACACTGGCGTCCCGTCGGCTATTCCGGCCGTCGCGCGGACAGCGATGACACTGGTCCCCTGCTGCTCGAAAAGAAGGCCCCGGTACACTTCCTCGAACCCCGGCAGGGCCTTCTCGAACAACGGGTGGACCGCTTCGAGCGTCTGCTCCGACGGGGCGACACCGAGGCCACCGGCAGTGACGACGACCGCCACGTCGTCACGCCTGACCAGTCGGTCGACGGCCTCCTGGATGCCGTCGTAGTCTCCTCGAAGGCGCTCACGGGCTGTGACTGTCTGGCCGGTCGCTTCGAGTGCTGTCTCCACCGCCTCGCCCGTCGGGTCGCCTTCCTCTGTCGCTGTCCCGACTGTGACGACGGCAGTGGCCACCGACTGCTCCTGCGCCGCGTCTGTCTGGGTGGCTGTCTGCGCTGTCGTCTCATCCGCTGTCTGAACCGCCGCTTTCTCCTCCGACTGAGCGGCTGATCGGGTCTCAGTGTGGGGTTCTTCCTGTGGGCCCTCGTCAGGTCTCTGTGTCGCCTCGGCAATCACTTCAGCGTCCTGTGTTTCAGCCGTTGATTGGCTGTCCGCACTGTGATCCGCCGCCTCGTCGATTCGCTCCGTCACAGAGCTGTCAGTTTCGGGCTCCGAGGTAGACTCGTCACTGTTCTCTGCGGTATCATCCGTTCCAGAGGTATCTGGGCTGTCAGCCTCATCTGGGACTCTGTCGTCATTCCTCGTCGCTGTATCCGCTGCTTCGGTGGGTTCCGAACTAGTGGCCGCGTCGTCAGTCTCGGCTGCTGCGGATTCCTCGTCGTCCCCCGTCTCGGCCTCATCTATCTCCTCGTCCTCCCCGTCAGTCGAACCCCGGCGTGTGTCACGGGACTGGAAATCCACCATACTACTCCATCGGCTGCGGTGAATAAATACCCTGACGACTGTTTGCGGAACTGCAATATATATAATATCTGAAACCGATACGCTTAAAATATAGAAAGAAGAAAGAAAATGTATGGCTGGAAGATACCACGTTGTCTGCCATGAGTGTGCGTTCGAGGGACTCTACGACGACTCGTCGGTCGCGGAGGGGCAGCGGGACGCACATGCTTCCGACAGCGGCCATCGGATGAGCCTGCGTGACATCTCGAGCCAGGAAGCACCCGGTCTGTCGCAGTAGCGGGACCGTTAGCGTTTTGCGCACGCTTGCCTGACTCCGAGATATGCAGCCAGGTTGTTCCGTCGGTATTACTGGAGGTGGGCCCATCGTGACGCACCGTTCGAGCAGGTGCGACGGGGTGCGTGCCGATGGCTGACGACGAATCCGGCTACGTCCATCGCCCTGACACGGAGCCACAGTCCACAGAGACGTCACGTGCGGACAGTGAAACGGGCACGGAAGCCGCCGACGGTCCCGAGTTCGGAACGAGCGGCTGGATTCTGGTCGGGATGATCGGCGTGGCGTTCCTCCTCGTTCCTGGCGCAATTTTGCTCTTGCCGGCCGCCCAGACCGTCATCAGTAACTTCGGGCTCACGCTCCGGGACGCCTATCTCACGCTCCCGCTTGTTCCGGCGTTCGCACTCGGTGCGCTTGCGGTCTGGTCTGCGCTCCGTTCGCAGTCGAAGTGACCGAGAATAGTTATGTCAGGGACGCCTTTGCTAGGCTACTGAATGGTCCTGTCGCCGCTTACTGTCGTTTTATTGTCGGGTGTTGTCGGTATGGCTGTCGCCTTTCTGGTGTGGCTCCACCGGGACCGGCCAGGGGCAGGACCGCTGGCAGTGTTCGTCGTCGCGGCGAGCCTCTGGGCTGTTGCGTACGGTATCGAACTCGCTGTGCCGGGGTTATCCACCATGGAGCGCCTCGTTCAGGCACAGCTGACGCTCTCAGTAATCATCCCTGTCGCGTGGCTCGTGACGGTTATCGAGTACACGGGGCACCCACACTGGCTCACGCAGCGCCGAACAGCGCTGTTGCTCGTCGAACCGGCGGTGTTTGTCACGCTCGTGTGGTCGAATCACGCCCACGAACTCATCTGGTCCGGCCACGGGACACAATCCGTCTCCGCATCGTCGGTAGCCCTCGCTCCCGCGTACGAAGTCATGTACTGGGGGCACATGTCCTACATACTGCTGTTGATTCTCGCCGGCGGTGTCCTCCTGTTGCGGATGCTGTTCCGGTCGAACCAGGTGTTTCAGGGCCAAGGGGTCGCATTGTTGCTCGCCATCGCCGTCCCGACGGTCGTCCAGACGCTGTTCGTGCTCGGTGCGGTACCGACTCCGTTCAACCCGACGAGTCTCGGGTACGTCGCGTCGGGGGCCGTCCTCTCGGTCGCCATCCTCCGCGGGCAGCTACTTGATGTGGCGCCGGTGACCCGGGAACTGGGTCGGGAAGCTATCTTCACGGAAATGGACGACTTCGTCATCATTGTCGACGACGAGCGCCGCATCGTCGATGTCAATGCGGCCGCCACGGCGCTGTTCGACGGAGACCAGAACTCGCTTCTGGGCCACTCGCTACCGCATACGTCACCGGCACTTGCCGAGACGGTCCCCGACCCCGGTGAGCGAACGCAAACCGAGACGGCCCTCGAACGCGACGGCAGCGTCCGCTACTACGACGTGCGCGTGATACCGCTGTACCGCGCGTACGGCGTTGTCTCGGGCCATCTTATCAGCCTTCGGGATATCACAGACCGCCGACAGCGCGAGCAACGACTGGACGTGCTCAACCGCTTGCTCCGTCACGATATCCGAAACGAAATGAACGTCGTCAAGGGGAACGCGGACCTGCTCAGGGATACGGCCGACGCCGACGAACGCGAACGACTCAACCGTATTATCAGCACGGTCGACGACATCGTCGATCGCAGTAACAAGATTGGCCGAGTCACGGAGGCTCTAGAGACCGAACAGCACAGCCCGACACCGCTTCAGAAACTGCTGGACTCGGTCATGAACGATGCGCAGGGCCGCCATCCTGACGTGGCGATCACGCTCACCTGCGAGGATGATCTCTGGATACGGGGTGGTCCATCGGTCCTCATCGCGCTGGAGGAACTTGTCGAGAACGCTGTCGAACATCAGGCGACCGATGCGGGGCCAGTCGCGGTCGAAATCACGGCGACACGGGCCGATGGAACGCCGGGCGTCCGTGTGGCCGTTCATGACAACGGTCCCGGTATCACAGATCACGAGCGTGAGGTCATCCGCTCGGGGACCGAAACGCCGCTCAAACACGGTTCCGGCGTTGGGCTCTGGCTCGTCAACTGGATCGTCCGGAACCTTGGCGGCCGGATGTCGTTCCCCGACACGGACGAGCCGGGAACGACTGTGGAACTGCAACTGCCGGCGGCTGAGCCAGCCCACGCGACGGACGTATCAGCGGCGGCCCACAGCGAGAACGCTGATTGATCGCGGCTGCTACCACTCGATTTCAGCTCTGTCGCGCCAGAACCGCCCGCTTGGCGCATCGGGTCGGAACCGAGCGAGCCAGACTGGTGTTTCAGCCCCTTTTTCGGGCGTTCGTGGGGCGCTCCCCTCAGTCATGTCCGTCTGAACGTAGCCCGGACACACCGAGTTGGCGATGAGGCCGTCGGCCGCGTACTCGCCGTCGAGGTACTTCGTCAGCCCGTTGACGCCTGTCTTCGAGATGCGGTAGGCCGGCGTGCCGCCTGACTGGCTCTCGGTGATAGCGCCCAGCCCGGAGGACATGGTGACGACGCGGCCGCCCGCCTCGGCCAGCAACAGCGGGAGGGCATACTTCGTCATGAGCACCGCTCCCCGGAGATTCGTGTCGAGGGTGTGGTCGATAACATCGGTCGGCATCTCATCGAGCGGCTCCCGTGAGTCCATCACACCAGCGTTGTTGATCAGCACGTCGAGCCGGCCCTGCTCGCGCTCGATGCGGTCGACCGCGGCGACCATCCCGTCGTCGGTCACGTCGAGTTCGATAGCGTGGCGGTCCGTAGCCGCGATGTCGTCAGTATCACGAGCGCCGGCGTACACCGTCGCGTCGAGGTCGACCAGCCTGTCGGCGATTGCCTTCCCGATGCCCCGCGTGGCTCCGGTGACGAGCACGATCTGACCGTCAAGGGAGTCGTACAGCGGAACGTCCATACCCGGGGTTAGGCGGCGGGGCCGAAAAGAGGGCGGGTCAGGGTGGCGTCACTGCAATACCTGTCGACCGTGCTGTCAGTGAGCGTCGGCGTTACCGTTCCTCGTCCCGGCGCATCGCAATTTCGAACCATGGACAGAGGCGGAGCTGACGGTAGTACTCGGGGTGTTCGCGGAGTCGCTCGTAGGGAACCCACATGAGGCCGTCGACCTCCTCGGGATTCGGTTCCAGTGAGGTGTCGTGGAGCGTGGCCTGCAAGACCGCACAGACTTCCCATTCGAGGCCGGCGTTCTCGTAGTAGCGCTTGTACTCGAACCGATCGGTCACGCGGAGATTCTGGTACTGTGAAGGGTCGATACCCAGTTCCTCTTCGAGCCGTTCCTCGGTGGCTTCGACCTGTGTCTGGCCTTCGACGGGGTGGGAGGCGACGGTGCCGTCCCAGTGCGTATCCCAGAGGCGTTTGTTTGCCGCGCGCTGTGCGAGCAGGATTCGGTCGTTCTCGTCGAACAGCAGGGCGGTGAACGCGCGGTGGCGGACTCCCTCGCCGGTGTGGGCGTCCAGCCGATTGACCAGCCCTTCCTTGTTGTCGTCGGCGTCTACCGCGATAACCTCCTGTCGGGCGTTTTCGTGCGTCTCGTCGACCGCGTCGGAACTCATATGTCGTACCTCTCACAGAGGCGCGTATTACGCGCTTCGACTTCCCGTCACCGCGCGGGGAGGTCCGAAACGAACTGCTTGAGTATCTGTTCCTCCGCGCGGTGGAGCGTCTCGCTGCAGGTCGACTTCGCGATACCGACGCGGTCCGCCAGTTCCGTCAGCGAGCACTCCCGTGGCGTGTCGTAGTAGCCCGCGTCGATGGCCTCTTGAACCAGCTCCAGTTGGCTATCAGTGAGTATCTGCTCGGTTTCGAGGTGTTGCTGGATGCGGTCAACATTGAATGAGATACCGAACTCTTCCAGTTGCTCGCCGAGTTCGGAGAGCCGCTCCTGTGGCGCTGATATCTCCCAGACGGCTTCGCCGTTGGACAGGGTAAACGGCATCTCAAGCGGGACACCCGAGCCCTGCACCGGGAAGAGCAGGAGTGGCATCGAGGTCTCGAACTGCACCAGTGCGCTGTCGTCCCGGTGAGAGAGTATCTCAAGAGTCGTGACCGACTCGCGATTTTCAATATCACGGAGAACCGCTGGGAGGTCGTCCGATGTGATCTCCGCTAACCCGACACCGGAGTCCTCGCCGGGGAGCGCAGACAGGATGCGAAACGTCGCGTCGTCGTACGCTCGCGAGACGTCGCCGATCCAAATCTCCTCCGGAATCGTGAGCGTGAGTTCAGCGTGTGGCATTGGTGTATCCGAATATATTCGCCCAACCCCCGCGGCGATATTCCCGAACATGTTCGTTTAGTTTGGGTGAGGATAAGAAACTTGGGGCGTACTGTCACACGCTGTCAACACGAGGCTAAGCCGGTCAAAACCACAGCGTCGAACATCTCCGGGTATGGCGAACGCTTATTCCGCCGGCCACTGGCCGTCTGGTATGGAGCGTGTCTCACTGACCCAGATGGTCCCGGCCGATCCAGAAACAGTCACTGCCCTCATAACTGACGTGGAGCCGTTTATGCTTGCGGCAGGGTTCGACGAGGTAACACTCGACGGCGACGACCTCGGCATCACGAACCGCGTCGGACTCTTCGAAATCGAACTGGACCTCGAAATCGTCGAGACTGACACAGTGCTGCGGTACGAGCAGCAGCAAGGTATCTTTGAGTCAATGATGACAGAATACACCGTCGAGGCCGTCGACGGCGGGACCGAAGTCACGGCGACGACGGAGTACAGCGCACTCGACCTCCCGGTCCTCGGCGAGATGATCGATTCGACCGTGATCTCGCGACAGCGCAAGAAGGAACTGAACAAGCAGTTCGACTGGCTCGTCGATCAGGTGTCGTAGCGGGACGTGTGATAGCGGCTGTTCGGAGATCGACTCTCTGCTATCCGGTGTGTATAGTAACCCGAACATCTTCGGGAGAGGACCGAGGGACGCCCGCCGATAACGGGTACATATGAGCCACTCCCACGAGGACGTGTCGCCGGTCACGACCGAGGTTCACGACAACTCCTGGTCGGCGAACCTGGAGACGCCCGCACACGCCGAAGACTCCGACTTGGTCGTCGAACAGGCCATCGACGCCGTCGAGATGACGACGGCTGGGAATCACGTCAATCTGGTGAGCCACGCCGACCACGGCCACCCGGAAACCTATCTGTTCGACGCGCTGGAGGAAGCGTTCGGTGAGACGATCACAACGGAGTACGTCCAGCAGTGTGGCTGTGGGGGCCACGTTACCCGCGTCCACCGGGAGGCATAGATGCGCGGGAAACTCGACCTTGACGAGCAGCCGCTTGTGCTGATCTGGGAAGTGACACAGGCCTGTGAACTGGCTTGCAAACACTGCCGGGCCGACGCCCAACCCCGCCGACATCCCGACGAACTCTCGACGGCAGAGGGGAAGGCACTGCTGGATCAGGCCCGCGACTTTGGCGACGGCCAACTGGTCGTCCTCTCGGGCGGGGACCCGCTCGCTCGGGAAGATCTCCCGGAACTCGTCGACTACGGGACCGAGCAGGGGCTTCGGATGACGCTGACGCCCAGCGGGACGAACTCCATCACGCGAGACCGACTAATCGAACTCGACGACGCCGGACTCCGGCGGCTGGCCCTGTCCATCGACGGCGGCGACAGCGAGTCTCATGATACCTTCCGGGGTGAGTCCGGGAGCTTCGAGGCGACGATGGAGGCCGCCGAGGCGGCTCGTGACCTCGATATTCCACTGCAGATCAACACCACCGTCAGTGCAGAAACGGTCGAGCAACTGCCGGCTATCCGGAACCTCGTTGCGGACCTCGACGCGGTGCTGTGGTCGGTGTTTTTCCTCGTTCCGGTCGGCCGCGGGCGAGTGTTGACGCCGATTGATCCCGAGCGAGCGGAGCGCGTGCTGTCGTGGCTCCACGAGGTCAGCGACGAGGCCCCGTTCGGCCTCAAGACGACTGAAGCGCCCCACTACCGGCGCGTCGCGATGCAGAATCAGGAGGAGGGGGCCAGCGGGCTCAAACGCCGGAGGGGCATTCGCGCTGGCAAGGGATTCGCCTTCGTGAGCCACACCGGCGAGGTGTTCCCCTCCGGGTTCCTGCCGAAATCGGCTGGTAGCGTCCGCGAGGAAAGCGTCGTAGACATCTATCGGGAGTCATCCCTGTTCCAGCAACTCAGGGATGATGACGCGCTGACGGGCAAATGCGGGGCCTGTCGATACCGAACAGTCTGTGGCGGCAGCCGGTCGCGGGCGTATGCGACGACAGGGGACCCGCTGGCTGCGGACCCGCTGTGTGACTACCAGCCGGATGGGTTCGAGGGATCGGTTCCCGATCAGCACCCAGCAGATTGAGGGGGTTTTTCACTCCGTGGGAACGCGCCTCGCCCGTTTTGTAACGTGGTGTCACAGTATCTCATATGAGCGACTCCGGCATCAGAGTGGAGCTGTCGGTCGACACCCCCGGGGCCTGTCCAGTGGCGAGCGTCTCAGATGAGGCGGGCACGGCAGTGACCGATGTCGCCCGAAGCAGCCCAGATGCAGACGGGCAAGTCATCGAAGAGTTCACCGCCACGGACACTGACGACGGGGAAATCGAAGCACGGGAAGACATGGACAAAGTGTTCGCGACAGGCAATGGGACGCGCTACCAGTTTTCTCGGTCGCGAACTGAGTGCGTCTGCGAGGCGGTCGAAACATATGACTGTCCGGTCGCGGATATCCGTGCCGAGGGCGGACAGCTCCACCTGACCTTCCACGTTCCCGATGTCGACCGGGTTCGCGCTATCGTGACGCGGCTGAAAGAACTGTATGACGGCGTCTCGCTCCGATCGATGCGGCGGAACGGCGACGTTGACCCGGTGGACTCGATTCTTGTCGACCGAAGTAAACTCACCGACCGGCAGCAAGAAGTGCTCGAAACCGCCGTTGAGATGGGGTACTTCGAGTATCCGAAAGGAGCCAACGCTGGCGACGTGGCGGCGGAACTGGATATCTCTGTCTCGACGTTCGCGGAACACCTCGCCGCCGCCCAGACGAAACTGCTCGACAGCATTGTCGCGGAGTAGGCTCGTGACGGGGAGCTCCTACTGCCATCGGCGAGCGAATGCCGCTAACAGGAGATACGTATAGCAGAGTGCGCCGACAACGCCAGCCACTGTGCCGACTGATCTCATCCAGCCGAACCGACCGATGAGACCGAGTAGTTGTATGCCGAGTCCACCACCAAGCAGCCCAATCGACAGCAGCGCAGTCCGGTCATCAGCGTAGGGCCAGACGCCGACGGCCGGCGGATAGAACTGGAACGTCGCCCCGACCACAGTGAGTCCGAGAAAGCCCGCCAACATCGCCCGATAGTGTGCGCTGACCAGCGCCGGGTCCCGACCGGTTGCGGCGATAATCAGTCCGAGTCCGATACCGACGACCCCGAACACCACTGCCAGTAGCACCGCGTAGAACCCGACTCGACGGCGCTCCGACCGCAGGAACAGGACCAGATATGACAGCGTGAATCCTGCGACCGCGATAGCCTCGATGACGCCACCGACGAGGAGAAGTCCGGGTTCGAACAGCCCGAAGCCGAGCAATGCGGGACCGACAGCGCCGGCAGCGATGACTACCGTAACGATCGGTCGCGGCGCTTCGGCAACCAGAAACCGGGGAAACAGCCGGAAACCGACGCCGAAGACGAACAGCGCGGCTGTCCCCGTAGCGAGCAAGTGCGACAGTTGTTGGGGGAGTACCGACCCGAAGCCGGCGACGGTAACGAGCGCACCACCGGTCGCAAGTGCGAGGTAGCCGAGCGCTATCGGGACTGCGACGTTGGCAGTCCGGTCGACCGGCTCCCTGTGGGCGTTTGGACCGCCGGTCCCTGTTGCCACGCCAGTGACGTTGTCGCGAATTGTCCATCCTAGCGTGCTGAGAAACACTGCGACGCCGCCGGCCCAGAGCGCAGTCCCGACTGGTCGGAGCCACGGTGGACCGAGCGGTGTAAGCGCCAGCCCTGTTGTGCCGAGGACGGACAGCGGGAACTGGACGGCAGGCCCCAGTTCCCACGCGAGGTCCCGATCGAAGTACGACGGCACAAGCGCGTAAGCCTTCCCGAACAGGACGTGCAGGACGAACCCGTACAGACCGAGCGTGACGACCACGCGGCGGGGCGCTGCGACCGCCATCGCGGCGTGGAAGCCGATGAAAAACAGCGCGCTGGCGGTGACGAACCACCGCGAGGCACGCTCGGGTCGCATCTCACTCCGGCCTGATCGTGACGTGCCACTCTTCGTCGGCGATTTGTTCCGTGTCGTACTGGTACCCTTTTTTTATGAGGACGTCGTACAGCGGCACCGGTTCGAAACTGTTCACCAACCGGAGCGCCTCGCTTTCGCTGACAGCGTCGAGGGCGCTCATAATCTGTTCGAACGGTTCCCCGTCGACATCTCGGACGTCGAGTTCCTGTACCGATTCTTGGTGATCTGTGCTCATACGTCCGACAACGGTCTCCGCCAGTCAGGCGCTTGCCCCGAACGTGTTCGCCTCTGTAGCGGTACAGCACTGTGATCGGAGGCTGAAAGCCCTAGCATACTGCTATGGTATCGCGCTACCGAAGCGTGGTGTAGCTCAGTCCAGCAATCGCGACGAACTGTAACGAGCGCAGGACCAGTACAGCTTGCTGGACGTGTGGGTCGCCGGCGTAGAAGCTCTGCATCGAGAAGAAAAAGTAGACAGCGATGGCGTTCTCGGCGAGCATCGCGACGGCGAAAGCGATGAGGCCGGCGACGAGTCCCGTCCGGAACGTCGCGTAGTTGCGGACCCAGACGCCCAGCAGTGGGAGCAACAATAGGACGTTAAGCCCGCCAACGATGGCTGCGGCGGTGATGAGCGGTCCCATCGCCATCAGCACCACCGCTCCTGTTGGCTGGCCACGGTCCGGATGGTGGTTTGTCCCCTCATTCGTCCATCTTCTCCACGATTTCTTCGAAGGTGTCACGGTAGTTGTCGAACCGGTCGGTCAGGAAGTAGAGTTTGGCGTACTCTTCGTCGCCGGATTCGACCACGTCGTGGTCCTCTAGCTGTTCCATGTGATGTCTGATCGTCTTGTAGCCCACGTCGAGTTCGTCGGCGAGTTCGTTGGCGTTCATCGGTCGGTCCGAGAGAGCATCGATGATACGCGCCCGGTTGGCACCGCCGCGTGTCGCCGTCAGCAGATACCAGAGCGCTTTCTCCATCCCACTGTCCTCCCGGGAACTGTGTCTGCCCGTCGTATAGTCCTGTCTCTCCCCGTCGAACAGTGCGCTGGACTTTGATTCATATACCACGATGGGATACGCGAGTCAAGACAGGCGGCAAATAAAGCGTTTCTTCGCACTCTCTTCCGAGACTGTTCCAATTTCGGGACGACTGTCCGCGGGCCCACTCGCTTGCGAGCGCTCAGCGGACCGCCGCCGTCGCGTCGGCCATGATGTCGATGGCCTCCTTCAGCGTCTCCATGTCCGTCGCGTAGGAGATGCGGGCGTAGCCAGCGCCGTGTTCGCCGAAGGCGTCGCCGGGTACGACCACGACCCCGCGGTCGATGACCTCGTCCACCCAGCCGTCGGGAACCTTCGGCATCGCGTAGAACGCGCCCTTGGGCGTGGGACAGTCCAGTCCCATCTCGTCGAGGCCATCCAGCAGCACGTCGCGGCGCTCTTGGAACGCCTCGCGCATCTCCGCGACGGGCTCCTGTGGCCCGGTCAGCGCCGCCTCGGCGGCGTACTGTGCCGGGGCCGACGCACAGGCCTGTGCGTACTGGTGGACCCGCAGCATCCGCTCGATGCGGTCCGTCGCCCCGGTGACCCAGCCGAGCCGCCAGCCAGTCATCGAGTACGCCTTCGAGCAGGCGTTGACGATGACGACGTTGCCCGTGTCACTGAACTCCGCCGGCGAGCGGTGCTCGCCCTCGAACACCTGGTGTTCGTACACCTCGTCGGAGATACACAGTACGTCGTGCTCATCGGCGATACGGGCGAACTCTCGCATGTCCTCGGGGGACTGCACTGCCCCGGTCGGGTTCGCGGGCGAGTTCACGACGAACGCCGCCGTGTCGTCGGTGATGGCCTCCTCGACTATCTCGGGGGCCATCGTGAGATCCTCGCGCAGTGGGACGGGCCGCGGCGTCCCGCCTGAGAGGTGTGTCAGGGCGTCGTAGGAGACGAATCCCGGGTCTGGGAAGATAACCTCCTGTCCCGCATCAACGTGGGCTTCCAGCGCGATATGCAGCGCCTCGCTCCCACCCGACGTGGCAATGATGTCTCCGGGGTCGACGTCGAGGTCGTTATCCCGCTCGTGTTTGGCGGCGATGGCTTCTCGGAGTTCCTCAGTCCCCTTGTTCGACGTGTAAGCGTCGACCTCTCCCGCCTGAATTGCCTCGACAGCCGCTTCGCGGGCATGCTGCGGCGTCGGGAAGTCCGGCTGACCCAGGCCGAGGTTGATAGCGTCCTCGCCCGCCGCCTCGAACACTTCGCGGATGCCCGAGATCGATACCTGCTCTACCCGCCGGGAGAATCCAGTCATACTTTCTCTGGGGGCGGCCGGCCCGATAATTCTTCCCGATTCCCCGGCCGCGCTCAACTCTCGGTGCCTCCAGCGTCACCACGCCGTGGCGGGGAGACGGTCATCCGCCTCGTCGTTGGCGGCTCCTCAGCGCACCACAGACATCGCAATCGCCCCGCCACCGCCGACACTCATCCCCACGATGCCGCGGTGATGGTCCGCTCGCTCCATCGCATACAGCATCGTGGTCGTGAGGATCCCACCGCTGGCCCCGATTGGGTGGCCGAGCGCCACCGCGCCGCCGAGCGGGTTGTGCTTCTCGGCGGGGATATCGAGTTCGTCGGCGACGTATACCATCTGCGCGGCGAAGGCCTCGTTGAGTTCGAAGTGGTCCACGTCGGCCACGGTGAGGTCGTTGCGCTCCAGCAGCTTTGCAACGACGTCGCGGACGGCGATAGAGAACTCCGACGGGTCGCGGTAGGCAACCGCGTAGTCCTCGACGTGGGCCATCGGCCCCAGTCCCTCGCGCTCAACTGTCTCAGCATCGGCCAGTACCACCGCACCTGCCCCGTCAGAAAGCTTCGAGGCGTTGCCGGCGGTGATTGTCCCATCGTCCGCAAAAGCCGGTGGGAGCGCCGCCAGCTTATCCATCGTCGTGTCTGGATGCGGCCCTTCGTCCTCGGTTACAAGCCCGGCCGCTGTTTCTACGGGAACGAGTTCCTCGGTGAACTTCGCGGACCGGATAGCCTCACCGGCTCGATGATTGCTCCGCCGAGCGTACTCGTCCTGGGCCTCGCGACTGATGCCGTGCTCGGCGGCGAGTTCCTCTGTCAGCATGCCCATATGCGCGTCGTAGTGTTTGTCCCACAGCGAGTCCCAGATCATCGCATCGACGAGTTCGCTGTTTCCGTGGCGGCGACCGCCACGCATGTCCGGGACGAGATACGGCGCGTTCGACATCGACTCCATGCCGCCGGCGAGACACACCGATGCCCGACCGGCCTCAATACGGTCGGCGGCGGTCGTGATTGCTCGCAGTCCCGACCCCGACGCCTCGTTCAGTGTCGTCGCGGCGACATCGTCAGGGAGCGGCGATTCGACGACGACCTGTCTGGCCGGGACCTGACCGACGCCGGCCTGCACCGCGTTTCCAAGGCCAACCCAGTCGACACTGTCTTCATCGACGCTGGTCCGGTTGAGCAGTCCCTCGACAGCTGCACTGCCAAGCGCTATCGCGCTTCGGTCTGCAAGCCCTCCCAGCAGTTCACCGTGTGCAGTGCGTGCGCCGTCGACCAGAACCACATCAGTCATACGAGCTACATGAACCTAATCCTACAATATTGTTCGCCCGACGATGGACGGCGTCCTACTCCTCACTCGCTGTCCGCAGTTCCTCGATAGCTGTCTCCAGTCGCCTGAGTGTCGCATCAGCGTCGGTATACCCCTGCTCGTACTCACCGTAGGCGTCGTCGGCTTCGTTCAGGAACGCCTCGACAGCGTCACGGATCTCGTTGTCGCTCATGGCTGTCCCGACGGCAGCCGACCGGAAAAGTCCCGCTACTCGCGGGTCACTGCGTCACGTCGTAGTCGACGCTCGCGTCGCGAAGCGCGTCGGTCACACGCCCAACGGTGTCCTGTGTCGCGACGACGACAGCATCAAGTCCCCGCGATGCGGCGGCGGCGGCCACCTCTCCCGCCGCGAAATGCGTTGTCGGTTCGATGTCGGCATCGCGGAGCGCAACGACGGACTCGACGCCCGCTGCGGTGACGATGGGGACGTCCGCACAGGCCACAGCGATCTCGTCGATGTTCTCGACCGGCCCCGACCGTACCGGCGGGACCTGGATGACGCTAACGTGACCCGGGTTAAGATCGATGACGCCCTCGAAGCCGGTGACGCCGACGACCTCGCCCTCCGCGGCGCTGGTTGTCGTCACGCCCGTCGCGTCGCCGCCGCCGGGGTCGGCGTGCAACAGGCCGTCCGACAGCGAGAGTGTCACCGTCTCTCCTTCTTCCAGATCCGCCGTGGCGATGGCGGCGTCCTCCTGGACACTGCCGAGCACGTCGTCGGTGACGTGGTCGGCGAACCGGCGCACGTCGGTGGCGGACTGGAACACCCAGTCGACGCCCTCTTTGGTGACGCGGTAGCGCGACCGCCCTTCCTTCTCGACGAGGCCATCGTCGACGAGTTCGCGGATGTACTCGCTGACGGCCTGGCTCGTCACGCCGACAGCGTCGGCGATTTCGCCCTGACTCACTGCGGGCTGGCGCTCGGCAATCTCCACGAGGACCCGAAACCGCGTCGCGGCCCGCTTGTTCTCCAGGACGTCGACCATACAGGAGTCACGGGAGTCGCAGGTAAAAATACCACCGACACTGTCAGGCCAAGCTATTCGGCTGTGGTCCAGACACCTGCGATGTGGCTCATCGCCATGACCGACAATATAAGCCTCGCCAGCGCCGACTGGACGGCGATGACAGCCAGCTACGACGACCGGGCGCTCCTGCTCAGGGACACGCTCGTCGTCGCCGACCTCCACGTCGGCCGGGGTACTGGCGGGAACCTCGAACTTCCGGTCGGGTCCGGCTCGGACATGGTCCAGCGGTTCCAGTCACTCGTTGAGCGCCACGACCCAGCGGAGGTCGTTATCGCCGGCGACCTCCTCCACTCGTTCCAGACAATCCCCCGCTCGGTCGAGAGTACCGTGGCGGGGCTCAAAAGCGCCTGTCAGGCGGTCGGGGCACGCCTGCTTGTGACGCCGGGTAACCACGACACGATGCTCGACAGCGTGTGGGATGGCCCGACTGAGACGGCATACCGGATCAGCGACACCGTCGTTTGCCACGGCCACGAGGCCCCTGAAGTCGACGCCGACCGCTACATCGTCGGGCATGACCATCCGACAATCAACATCGAGGGGCAACGCCAACCCTGCTACCTTGTCGGGAGCGGTCAATACCGTGGCAGCGACGTCGTGATGCTCCCGTCATTCAACAGGCTGAACGCCGGCGTCGAGGTCAACGAGATGCGGGCCGGCGACTTTCAGTCCCCGCTCGTCACCGATTCTGACCGACTGGAGCCAGTGGTTTGGGACGAGAGCGGGCGCGAGACCCTGTCGTTCCCGCCGCTGGGTGAGTTCCGGCGCATGCTATAACGGTAAGTATTTGAGCGACGACGGTGGACGCTGGAATATGGTTCAGACAGAAATCGCGCTGGGTCTCATCGCGATTACGCTGCTCTCGCTACTGCTGCTGTACTTCGCGACAATAAAGTACGTCTCTGAAGTCCTCAAGGGGGAGGGGCACGACGACAACGAGGGAAACACGAATAGCGGCGGTCCAGCCGCATAGACCGCCGTCCATTTGAGCGCTGTATCTGTATCGGCAGGCCTGTTATCGCAGCAGATCAGCGGCGACCTTGCCGCTTTCCAGCGCACCCTGTATCGCCGACCAGCGGGTGTAGTCGCCGGCCAAGACGGCGTTGCCCTCCGGCGCTGTCGGGTCCGGGAGCGAGCCCCGATACCCCGGCGGCTGGGCGAACTGTGAGAGCGGGACGCGGTCGGTCCGGAGCAGTTCCATCGCCTCGAAGCTCGCGTTCGGATACCACGACTGCAGCGCCGCCCGGACTTCAGCGGCCAGTTCCGCGTCGTCTTCTTCCGGCGTTCCGAGGAACGTGGCGCTGTATAACTCCATGCCGGCGGGCGCGTACTCACTGGCAACGGCCGACAGCGGCGCGACGGTGTTCGGTCGGTCGTCCGCCGCGTTGAGGATAATGCGCTGTCCGGTCGTCGGCGCACGGTTGGTCGGGAGCGCAAAGTACTGGGTGACACAGCCGACGGGCTCGGTTGGAATCGCGTCGATGTTCGTCAGCTCCGCCGCAGTCTGCGGGTCCGTCGCGACGACGGCGCTTTCAGCTGTCACTGTCTCGCTGCCTACCTCGGCAGTGACCTCCCCCTCATGGGTCTCCAAGTCTGTCACGGCCGCGTCGGTTTCGATGGTCGCGCCCGCCGAGCGAGCGCGGTCGGCGAGCTGTCGCGGCATCGCCTGCATCCCGTCGGCGGGGACGAATATCTCGCCCTCGCTCAGCATCTTGTAGGTGTACTCGAAGATGCTGCTGTCCGTTCCCAGCGAGCGGTCGAGCGTGATGCCGCCGTAGAACGGCGCGGCGAACCGCTCGACGAACCGCTTCGAGAATCCGTAGTCGGCGAGGTATTCCCGGATAGTCGTTCCCCCCCGAGAGAGCAGTTCGACGGGCTCGATGCCGGCCAATTCGCGCTGGAGCCGGAACAGCCTGAGCTTGTCGGCCGTGCGAACGTCCGTGTTGAGCAGCGTCTGTGGTGCTGCCGAGGGATTGCGGAGCGGGTCCGACAGCACCGAACGGTGGTTCGGGCTGGCGATAGTGGCCCCCGGCGTGAACGTTCGTGGAGCCAGCGCCTCAATATCGAGTTCCCGCTTCGCCGCAGGGTAGGCGGTGAACATGACCTGAAATCCGCGGTCGAACGTGTAGCCGTCCTCGTGGGCTGTCTGGACTCGACCCCCGACCTCGGACGCCTGTTCGAAGACGGTCACGTCCTGACCCGACTCCGCCAAGTGGCGAGCGGCGACCAGCCCGGCGAGTCCCCCGCCGGCGACGACGACATCTGTCATGTCCGCTCCTTTGGCCGCCCGGGACAAGAGCGTGCTGAAGCGGGACCGGACCACACTTGGTTGTCCCGTCCACAGGGAAAGCCATGGAGACGACTGCGGCGTTTCGCGGCCTCATCTGCACGGCGTGTGGCGCGGAAACCGACAGCACGGCCGACCGCTGTCCCGACTGTGGCGGGGTTCTCGTCGGTGACTACGACGTTCCGGACTTGACGCCAGAGGCGCTGCCCGATGCGACGGGACCGGGCCGGTACGAGCCGCTTCGGCCGTTCCCGGGAGACGCGACGGTCTCGCTCAGCGAAGGGGCGACGCCGCTAGTCCCGGTGCCGGACTTGGCCGAGGAACTTGGCGTCGACTCGGTGTACGTCAAAGACGAGGGGCGTAATCCGACGGCCTCGCTGGGCGACCGCAAGCTCTCGCTCGCTGTCACCGCTGCCGCTCAGCGCGGAGCCGAGCGCGTCGCGACGCCATCGACGGGGAACGGCGCACAGTCCAGCGCCGCCTACGCGGCTCGCGCCGGCATCGAATCAAAGGGGTTCGTCCCTTCACGCTGCCCATTCCTCAACAAGGCGATGGTGAACGTCCATGGCGGCGACATGCGTGTCGTTGAGGGCCGGTACGACGACGCTGTCTCAGTGTTCGAGGATGAACTGACCGACGCCTCCGATGGCTGGGTTCCGGTCGCGCCCGGCCATCCGTTCCGCATCGAGGGAGCCAGATCCGTCGCGTTCGAGACGGCCGATGACCTCGACTGGACGGCCCCCGACGCGGTAGTCCACCCCACCGGCCATGGCGAGACACTCGTCGGTCTCGAACACGGCTTCCGGGCGGCCACTGATAGTGGCCTGACGGACTCAGTACCACGAATCTACGCTGCTCAGCCGGATTCGACGGCCGCCATCGCTGATGCCGCAAGTGAGGGTGTGAGCGAACCGGTGTCCATCGAACACCCCGACACCATCGTCGGCCCGCTTGAGGTCCCCGACCCTGCCGCTGGCGTTGCGGCACTTGACTCGCTCGACCGCTCGGGCGGCGACGGCGTCGCTGTCTCTGACAAGGACATTCTGGCCGGCGCGGTCGACGGCTGTGAGATGGGTCCGGAAACCGGTGCGACCGGCGGGACGGCAATCGCTGGCGCGCGGGCGCTGGCCGACGACGGGGCCTTCGATGATGACGATGTCGTGGTCCTTGTGAACCCCGTCGCCGGGAGCAAGGAGGCAGACCTGCTACGCAGTCACCTCATGAGCCAGGGTATCTGAGAGATCGGTCGTCTGACCGGGGAGCGGGAACCGCTACTGCCGTCAAGCAGGCAGGTATCCCACACTTCGGTGTTGTTTATACGCTTCTGGCCCATCCACGAACCTAATGCGCGTTGCAGCGTTTAGCGAACTCACTGGCCCGGACGGCGTATCGGTTATCAACCAAACAACCCCTGCGCCCGAACGCAGCGAGGCGGTGGTCTCCGTCGAAGCGTGTGCGATCAACCGCCACGACCTCTGGGTTCTCGAAGGGGACTCCGCGATGGTCGACACGGACGACTTGCCGTTTGTCAGCGGCCTCGACGTTGCCGGGACCGTCGACGCCGTCGGCGATGGCGTCACGGCTGTCGAACCCGGGGACCGCGTGGTCCTCTGCCCGAACGAAACCTGCGGGACGTGTCGCTACTGTCGTGAGGGGCCGGAGAACCTCTGTGAGAACTTTTCGCTGTATCACGGTGGCCTCGCCGAGGCGGCCCGCGTGCAGGCCGACCGCCTTGTCAGGCTCCCCGACAGCGTGGAGACGGTCGACGCGGCCGCGCTTCCGACGGCCTACATGACCGCCTTCCATATGCTCCGCCGGATCGACGCTGGACCGGGCGATCTGGTGTTCATCCCGGGCGTCACCGGCGGCGTCGGCGTCGCGGGTGTGCAACTCGCGTCCGTTCTCGGCGCCCGTAGCGTCGGAACTTCTTCTTCAGCGGCGAAGCTAAACCGCGTCGAATCGCTCGGTCTTGACTACGCCATCGAGAGCACCGATCCGGACGAGATTCGGGCGGCAGTCGCCGATATCGGGACGGTCGACGGCGTCCTCAACCACCTCGGTGGCGAGTACACGCAGACCGGTCTGGGCGTTCTGCGACGCGGTGGCCGGATGGCTGTCTGTGGTCGGACCGCCGGCGGCACATCCGAGATCAATATTCCCGACCTGTTCCTCGGTCACAAACGCGTCATCGGGAGTACGATGGGGACACAGGGCGACTTAGAGCGGCTCGTCGGACTCGTCGCCGACGGCGAACTCACCCCGGAAATCGAGGAGACGTACTCGCTCGAAGAGACCGGTGCGGCGTTTGCGGCGATGCAGGACCGCGACAGCGTCGGGAAGCTCGTCGTGACGCCGTAGTCACTCCTGTGCCTACGGTGTTTCGTGACCACAGCCGCTGCCACTCATCGGGCGACGATGACGGGAACGGGTGAGTTACGGAAGACTTTCTGGGCGACGTTCCCGACAACCAGTCGATCGGCTAACGAGCCGCCGTGCGTTCCGAGCACGACCGCATCGAAGTCGTCGGCTCTGTTCAAAATCGCCCGAGCGGGGTGTCCCAGTTGCACTTCGGTGGTGATTTCGACATCGTATTCCGCGGCGGTCTCCCGAGCGCCATCGAATACCTCTTCCGCACGCTCCTCGGCAGCCGCTTCGACGTCATCCGCAAGAGCAAGTGCGGTGGCTGCTCCCCCCAACGGTGAGGGTCCGCCCACGACGTGTAAGACAGTAATCTCCGCGTCGGGATGGTTTTCAAGGGTGTACTTGAGCGCTTGTTGGGCCATCTCCGAGTCGTCCATTGGAACGAGAATCTGTGCGATCATATCGCGACTACGGCCAGACTGTGGATAAAATGGTGGTGCGCTTGCTTCAGAGACGCGACCTATTACCACCGGCTCTGAAGGACCCGCTACCTCGCCAGTGGCTTCTGAAGGTGCGATATCCGTTGGACGAGGCGTGCAAGATGCAGTACACGTACGCAGCACAGAGAGGTCTCAGATTCACTCTGCAACAGCGTGGTGGGCATCGAACGTAGTGTTAAATCAACAGCCTGTCAAACCGTGGCTATGAGCCAAACAATCGACTCGATTCTCGTCCCGACCGACGGCAGTGACGGGGCACGGATAGGGGCCCGGCGAGGTATCAACCTCGCTGCCACAATCGATGCCGACCTCCACGTCCTATCAGCGGTTGACGCCCGTGACATCGAACCGGATCTGAACGCTGATGGGCAGACCGAGCGGGAGCGGCTCCTCGAAACGGAGGCTGAACAGGCGGTGGATTCCATCGCAAGACTTGCCGGGACGCACCTCTCTGGGCGAATCACCACCGCTGTCGAGTCGGGAATCCCGTTCCAGACGATCAACGACTACGTCGATACCCACGACATCGATCTCATCGTTATGGGGACGCAAGGACGGACCGGGTTCGAACGGGTTGTACTCGGGAGCGTTGCAGAAAAGACGCTCCGCACCGCTGATGTCCCGATCGTCACAGTAACTCCGGACGGGGACATCGTCGAAATCGGCGACCAGCAGTACGAGAACGTTCTACTCCCGACTGACGGCAGCGAGGGGGCAGAACTCGCGGTCGAGTGGGGAATCACGCTAGCTGAGGTGTTTGACGCAACGATACACACGCTCTATTCTGTTGACACGAGCCGATTCGGCGGCGTTGAGGGATCAGCAGAGATTCACGATGCGCTTGAGCAAACTGGTCAGAAAGCACTTGAGACGGTCCATGAGCGTGCCAGCGAAGCGGATGTCAGTGTCGCAGGCAATATCGCAAGCGGCCCGGCTGCACGCACGATTCTCTCCTACAGCGAGGAGCACGATATCGACCTCACCGTGATGGGAACGCACGGCCGATCCGGCCTCACTCGATACCTTACCGGGAGCGTCACTGAGACGGTGGTACGTAATTCGGCTATCCCGGTCTGTTGTGTCCCGATGCAGTGACAGGCCTTCGGTCCCTTCTACGATGCCCGCTGTCTTGATGCGCCAGACGCGTGCTGTTTTGCAGTGGTGTACGCTTCCCGGACGCGCTTGAACTCGTCCTCGTTGCCGCCGTGGTCTGGGTGGACCTCCTTGACGCGCTCACGGTAGGCAGATTTCACGTCGTCCAGCGACGCGCTCTGGGTCAGGCCCAGTTCGCTGAATGCCTGCACTGTCGGGTGTGGTTCCTCCTCGGGGTCCGGGCCGAGGTTGACTTCAGGCGTCTCAAAGGGAAGGCGTGCGCCGAGGTAGACGCCAGGCATCTCGTGTTCGACCAGTACAGGGATGGTTGGTGATCGCTCGATTCGGTAATACGCTCGGGCGTCGAACGTGATGGCCACGTCCCGCTTGGGGAGATAGAAGGCGACGTGTTGGCCCTCGACGAAGTGGTTCTCGGCGAACTGCTCGTCGATGGCTGTGAGGTACTCACGGAGCTCCGCCCGGCGTCGCATTTCCCCGCCGTCTGTCGCCTGCCGGTTCGGCCGCTCGGCCGGAAACACACGGTTCGCGAGGACGAACAGTCCAGCGACGACTAGGGTTCCGGCGACACCGAGGACGAGCCCGAGGAGCAGCCACTCCGGTAGGACGCCCGGTTCTGTCTGCACGACCATCTGTTAGGCTCCAGTGGTAAAGAAATTCCCGCTCTCCGGTAACACGTGACTGCGTCAGGCGGACTGCTGTATGTCATTTCCGACCAGCACCAACTCTGTAGCCAGCGAGTACTGTGACCAAGGGGTAACAATCCGTCTCAGCCGATGTATCTGAGGTCTTCGTCGGCGGGTGACGGGGAGTTCTGCTGTTCCATCTCCTGGATCTTCCGGACGACCTCCTCCATCTCGTCGGCACGGTCTTCCAGGGAACTGTAGTCGACTTCGAACCCGATGACTTCCTGCAGGATTTCGAGGACGGCCTGCGCGCTCTTGGGGTCGACCAGATAGCCCGACGTCTCGCCCATGAGGCAACTGGCCGGCACGTCCCGTCGTTTGCTCAGGCCCAGCAGCAGGCCGGAGACGCCGACGATGCCGCCGGCCGGTTCGTCCTCGCGGAAGGCCACACCAGCGTCCTCCAGCGTTTCCTTGAAATCCTCGGTCGTCGTCGCACCGAGCACGTCGTACTCCTCGATGAGTTCGCCAGTTGGGACGCCGCCGAGAGCGAACACCCGCTGGACGCCGAACTCGTCAGCGATGTCGAGGAACGTGTCGGTCAGGCCGTAGTGGCCCTGGTTGTCCTGTGCCTGGTGGTCCCCGGAGAGTACGAGCAGGTCCTGCCCCTCGTCGGGGGTGACGGCGTGGAATTCAGCGCAGGCGAGCTGTGCCTGTCCGTCATCGATACTGACCTGCGGTGGGAAATGCGTCGAGTAGACGCGGCGGACAAGCTCGCTTTCGAGCTCCTCCAGTAGATGCTCTGCGGCAAGTTTCCCGACGTGGCCGACGCCGGGCAAGCCCTCGACCAGTACTGGTTCGTTGAGGTCGGGGTCCGCTACGCGCTCGATGTCGAATTCGTCCATACGGCTTATTCGCGGCTGCGGCGCTTAAGAGAACGTCGATACTCGCCGTAGCTATCTTCAGGAGAGAACGGTGCGGGTGCGCTGTTGACCGCTCCGGCCCCGCATTCGGGACAGGTATCATCCAGCGTGTACACCGGCCGGTCGTGTTCGGACTCCCAGATGGCACAGACGTGGATATCCGATTTCATCGGTGGTGAATCACTGGAGCGATAACCGGCTTACTCGTCGTCTTCGCTGCGTTCGCGGTGGAACTGCCCTGACCCACCGTGTTGCTCAACGACCGTCGCGGCGCGGTCCGCGCTCTCTTCGAGCGCGTCCTCGGCGGTCTTGTAGTCGGGCGCTTGCACCTGAACCCGGTACTCGGGCGAGCCGACGTAGGTCACTTCGAGCTCAATCTCTTCGGGAATCTTGCCGTTGCCCTCCGCAGCTTGGAGCGCTTCCTTGATGATGTCGACGCCGTCGCTTTCGGGACAGGACAGGTCAACGTAGCCGGTGACCTGTACGTACGGCACGGAGACGTTGTTCCGGGCCGTCTGGACGATGGCGTCAATCTCCTCTTCGGAGAGGTCAACGTCTTCGAGGGCGTCCTTGCCGTGGATCGCCGCTGACTCGAACCCGTCGTACATCGAGCCGAACTCCGCCAACAGCTCGTTGGCGATGGCAGCATAGGTCTCGTCGTCCAGATCCTCGCCGAAGGCCAGTTCCATCCAGTTGTCGGCCTTCTGCTCATTTTTCCACTCCTGGATCTTCTCTTTTCGCTGGTGGTCGTTGACGTCCTTGATTGAGAGGTCGATCTGCTGGGCGCTCTCGTCGACGTCAAGCACCTTGGCAACGACTGTCTGCCCTTCGTTGACGTGGTCGCGGACGTTCTTGATCCATCCGCTGGCGACCTCGGAGATGTGACAGAGGCCGCGCTTGCCTTCGTACTCGTCGAGGTCGACGAAGACGCCGAAGTCCTCGATCTCGTCGATCTTGCCGACGACGAGTTCGCCCGGTTCGGGCCAGCCGCTGTATTTCATCCTATCGGGCCTCGACGACGGCGGTCACTTCGCCTTCGATGTCGGCCTTGCCGCCCGTCGGGCGGGCGATAGTGTGGCCACAAACGGCACACGAAACTTCGCTCGCGGCCTTCTCGAAGAGACTCTGTTCGTTCTCGCAGTCGGGACATTCGACGGTGATGAAGCTTCCTGCCATTGTTACTCCTGGAACTCCAGTCGGCCGGCGCGCCATCCTTCGCGGAGGTGGGCCTTCCCACACTCGCCACAGCGGTACTTGAGGTCCGTCTTCTTGGTGGGCTTGTCGCCACCCGGGACCTTCGAGAACTTCCCGTCGTTCCCGATACCGGAATTACGCTCGCGCTGGCGGTCGATCCACTTCATGCCCGTCTGGCGGCCGCTGCGGACTTTCTCGACCTCGTGTTCCTGATGCTCGTTACAGTGCGGACAGTACGTATTGAATCGTCGTGGCATCTGCATAGATATCGGCCTTACCGAGCGATTTGACGTGGCCGCTTAAAACCCGTTTGGTTCGCACCTGCTGTGTGCCCCACAGTACCGTCCCTGCCGCGTGACTATCCGCAACATTCGGTCCGTCCGCGCTCTGCCACAGCGCTGGCTACTGGAACCGGGCTGACGGCCCACTTGATTCGATTCGGACAGCTCCATACACACCTGACTCCGAACCCGAGAGCAGTTCGAGATTCACCGCTTCACCAGCAGAGAATGAATCCAGCTTCGTCGCCAGTTCGTCGTCGATGTAGTCCACAATCTCGTAGGTTTCGTCGGCTTCGACGTCCCGGAGTTCCATCCGTCCGTCATCGTCCATCGGGCTGACAACGACTGAGGCCCGCTCGCACGACCGCTGCTGTTGTTTCAACATACACGACTGTCGCGATTCCGGATATATAAACCTCGGCTATCAGGCTGTTAAGCATCTAGACACGACCAGTAACAATATAAGGACATTCTAGTTACAGGTACTCCCTGTCGATTGGTGCGCTGTGTCGCAATCGCCTTCGAAGTCACTAAGTACGCTGTTGGCAAAGAAACGGGCATGAAGAAGCTCATTATCCACGGCGACCCGGGGCTGCGAAAGGGCGGCCGCATCGAATACGAGGACGAGGAGTACGAGGTGTTCTCGGTCTCGCGGCAGGGTGACTGGCACGGCCCGGACCGGCCACAGCTCTGGTGTACTATCGGCTCGGAAGACGAGGAGGAGACGTTCAAACGGCAGGAGTACATCCCGATGCACCTGGATACAGACGACATCGAGGCCGAGGCCGTCACCGTCCACCGCGAGCGCGCGCCGCCGAACGCTGAGTCCTGAGCGGCCCGTATCGTACCTGAAATCGCCGTTCGCCCACAGTAACCCGTTCCTTTTTCAGAAGTACTTCGGTCGGACCTGATAGATCGTGACGCCGTCGGTTCGCTTTGCTACGGTGACGCCCTGTAGCTGGTCGACAGTCACCTCGCCGTAGCGGGCTCGTTCGGCCGGGCCGACGTAGACGTAGCGCACGTCATACGCTTCGAGGAGTCGGCGTTGCTCTGTGGCGTCCCCGGTGTAAATCGTCTCCACGTCGTCGACACGACGGTTGTACACCGTGTCATTGCGGTACTGGGCCTCGTGGGTCCAGCCCGCGACGGTCGGTAGTCCGGTCAGGCTCGACGGCGCGCTTGCGCCCTTGCCCTCGTTGGCATTCCACTCATAGTCAGCAGGGGCGGCTGTGACAATGGTTGGCCGGCCCTCCGTTGTCGCATCGAGCCATCGAATCGCTTCGGCTTCTTCGGGATGGTCGTCGTCGAGGTACGCCAGCCCGTCCAGCGTTGGGTCGTCAGCGGCAGCAACGTGGTTCGAGAGTGCGAACACACCGTACAGGGACGCTGAACAGACCAGCAGGGCGACGAACGCGCGGACGCCGATGCCTGCCCACGCTCGCGCGCGGTCGCCGGTCGGCCGCCAACGAGTGAGCAGCCACGCCAGCACGGGGCCGGCGGCGGCTCCCCAGAGCACCCACACCTGCATATACGTCTTGAACACGGTGTTCATCCGGCCGATGTTCTCCCTGACGAAGACGAATTCGACGAGGAAAACGAGGCCTGCGCCGGCGAGAATCAGCACGGCTTCGAAGCCAACGGGCCGGTCGCCGCCGTCAGCGAGCGCCGGGACCGCGTCGACGGTGCGGTCAAGTGTCGGCGAGCGCGCGAACAGCCACGCGCCGACCAGTAACGGGGTAAGCAAGCCGACCGCTGCGATGTCAAGTGTCGCGGCGAGCGCCGCCGTTCCGACGGTCACGAGGCCGACGATGCGGGCTGTACTCCGCCCGACGGCACGGCCGGTCTGTGCATACAGGTACAGCCAGAACGGGACGACGAACAGGCCGTGGACGGCCAGGAGCTCAAGCAACGAGGTCCGGTCGGGCAGGACCGCAATCTCGCGGCCGCTCGCCGGGCCGAGCCAGAACGGGAGCGACCAGAGCAGTCCCAGCGCGAGGACGCCGCCAGCGACGGCCAGTCCCATCCCGATTCGGATACCCTCCTGGCCCGGTCCGTTCAGTCGGAGTCGCTGTCCGATAGCATCCGGGAGGAGCGTCGTCGGATCGGCCGGTGCGACGGTGACAGTCAGCAGGGCCAGCCCGCCCATCGACGGGAACGACCACGTGTTCGTCACGGCCATGATGCCCGCGATGGCCGGGAGTGCACCGAAAAGCAGTGCCAGCCGCCGTCGACGCTCGGCGGCCGGTGTCTGGTAGTAGCTGAAACAGAGCGCGGCAGCGAGCAATAGGAAACCCGTGCTCATCATATGGGCGTGCATATCTCCGTTGAGCCAGGAGAACAGTGGGAACTCATCGATGACCAGCGCAGCACCGGGTTCGTACGTACCGAAATCAGATGCCGTGTCCTCGATGACACGGCTCGCGTCCCAGTAGCTGAACGAATCCGGCCCTGCTGCAAGCCCCTTCAGTTCGTAACCCGCCCGCTCGGCGACTGTCTGGCGCAGCCCACCCGGCAGGAGCCAGACGACGAACCTGGCGGGCGTCGACAGATTGCTCGCGATGCCGACACAAAACGCCGTGAGGCCGGCGGCCAGCTGTCGCGGGAGGCCGCGCTCGCTCGCGACAGCGCCCGCCAGTCCGTACGCCGCCGTGACCAGCGTCGCATAAAAGCCCGCCAGCGCGAGATTGTACGCGAACTGTCCGGCGGTGCCCGTTATTCTGGTGAGAATCGCCGCAATGAGATGCCCACCGTAGTAGTACGCGACCGACTCGCCGGCGAACCACATGTCCTCTAGCGGGAGGCTGTCAGCCCGTACGAGCGACTGCAACAGGCCGAAATCGAGGAACTTCTCGCCGCCGATTGGGACAATTGCTGGGTCAAGCGCTCGGATGCCGACGACGAACAGGAACGCGACCGTGAACACGCCGGCCGTCTCCGCGTACATTCGGGCGTTCGGTCCACTGTCGCTCCGCCAGACAGCCAGTGTACTCACAGCGAGCACGGCAACGCCGAGCCAGATGCCAAGCGTCAGCGAGAGGCGGCCGAGGAAATAGGTGATCAGCCACAGTATCGAGACGGCGACCGGGACGCCGAAGGCGAGTCCGTGGTCGGCAAAGCGTGGGAACAATAGTCTGGCGACGGTCCCGCCGGCGTACAGTAATAGAAGGTAGAGGGCGAGCCAGATGGCGAGGAGCCCGTATTCCATCAGTGAAGGGACCGGTTCGCTGGCCTATACGCTTTTTCGTTGCTCCCGCGGTTATCAACTGACTAGGGACCGGTAGCTTCGAACTGTTTTTACTTCCGCCTGTCCGACTACTCGGCAATGTCGCGTTCCGTCGGGGTTGTCCTTCCAGCCTACCGTCCCGACATGGATCAGCTCGGGACCTATATCGCCGCCATCGACGATGCCCTTGCCCCGCAGACAATTGTTGTCGAGCTTGATGCGCCACGAGACGGCGTCCCTGCACAGCTCCGTTCGCTCCCAGCCGAGGTGCACACCGTGCCCTATCGCCGTGGGAAAGGCGCAGCAATCACCGCTGGGTTCGAACGGTTGGAGACCGATGTGCTGGCGTTTGTCGACGCCGATGGGTCGACACCGGTCCGCTCGCTCGAACGGATACTGGACCCGGTCACCGACGGCCAAACGGACCTCGCTGTGGGCTCCCGTCGTCACCCGGACGCGACGGTCGCCACCCATCAGACGTTCGCTCGCCGGTTCCTCGGTGACGGCTTCGCGTGGCTCGCCGGCCAGCTGCTCGACGCGCGGCTGTATGACTACCAGTGCGGTGCGAAAGCCATCGACGCAGCCGCCTGGAACCGGGTCCGTGACCACCTATACGAGCCCGGCTTCGCGTGGGACGTCGAACTGATCGCTATCACCGCGGCGCTGGACTTGCGTATTGAGGAAGTCCCCATCGAGTGGGAGGACAAGCCCGGCTCGACGGTGTCGCCAATACGAACGTCGATAGACCTGCTCGAGGCGCTGTTGACGGCTCGCCACCGATCGAAGCAACTGCGCGATGATCGCCTTCATACGGCTCTGGCTGAGCATCTCGACGAACCAACCGCCCTTATCGAGAAGAACCGATGATAGACATCGAACAGCAGGTTCGACGCATCGTTCCCGACCGGTTCGAGTCACTTGTGTCGGGCGTTCGTTTCGGCCAGTTCGTCTCTGTCGGTGTTGTGGGTGCGATCAGCGACAATACGGTTCTCGCTGTGCTCGGTCTGGCTTTCGGTGTGAGCGACATGTGGGCGAAAGCCGCTGGCGTCGAAACGGCGATTCTCGTGATGTTTCTGGTCAACGAACATTGGACGTTCTCCAGTCAGGGTGCCACCGGTCGTCGTTCGTTCGCCAAGCGACTCGGGAAATCACACCTCGTCCGGTCCGGCGGCGTCGCGGTCCAGCTTGCTATCTACTGGCTGCTCACGCAGTGGTTGACGGTTGAGCTTCTCGTTGCCGGAACTGATCTGTGGTTCATTGCCGCGAGCCCACTCGCCATTGGCGTTGCGATGCTGGTCAACTACGTCGCTGAGAGTATCTTCACTTGGCAGGTCCATGCGGACGAGTGACCATAGCGCGTTACTAACTCACGGACGGCACTCGAATCACAACCCTTAATGAGGGGACCGGACTACGAGATAGTAGCGGGATGGGATAGCCAGGAGATTCCGGCGGGCTCATAACCCGCAGATCGGTAGTTCAAATCTACCTCCCGCTATCATTTTGCCGAACTCACTCTTCCAGTGAGGCATTTCACCGTCGAACGACGCTGCATTCGACAATTATAGCTGAGAAGAATTGAACGAGAGAACACCGAGTGATAGCGAGGTGTTCGCGTTGTTCAAATCTACCTCATGGGACATTTCTCGCGTTGTAGACTGCTTTCAGCCTGTTCACCGCTATTGCTCATTGCTATGGAGGTACCCCTCTTTGGCCGCCGTCAGTATCCGGTACAGCGTGGCAACCAGCGCAACAACGAGGAACACGCCAAGGACCTGTGCAGGCGTGTTTTGCGTCTCGAATGCCCATGGGAGCGACAGCGCTACAAACCGAACGGAGACGATGAGTCCGGCGAAGGTCGTAACGGCGACCAACAGATACCGGGCAACACACTGAAATGGGCCGCCGCGGTCCATCGTCTCGAGCCCGTGTCGCTGTACCATCGCTCCTTCCAGTGCCAGCCAGAGCGCTAGCAGTGCGGCCACACCGAATCCGACGGTTCCGAGTGGGTCCGGAAGCGCGAGCTCCGTTAGCCCGCCGATAATCCTGCTCGCACCGACGAGCAACCCGAGCGTCAGCGGCCCAAGCAGTACAAGCGAACTGAACACGGCGGCGAAATCCCCTGCAAGGGATCGAATGGAGGGAGACACAGCAGCTAGTGTCGATTCAATCTTTTGTAAGCCTACTGGTAACTGCTGGTGGCCCGCTTTCAAATCGCTACGGAAACCGTATCAATAGCCGTCTTAGTCGTCGCCGTGCTCGTCGACGATGGTGACCTCGCCGTCGATGACCTGGACGTTGATCAGCGTCTTCGCGTCGTACCCCGCTTCGTCGAGCTTGTTGGTCCCGTCAGCTTTCTTGATGACACAGACGATGTCGCGGATGTCCGCGCCGATGTCTTCGAGCGCGCCCGTGAGTCCGGCCAGCGTCCCGCCGGTCGAGAGCACGTCGTCGAGGACGAGCACCTGGTCGCCCTCGTACACGTCGTTGACGTACATCTCGCTCTCGGAGTAGCCAGTCACCTGAGACAGCGACACTTCCCCGTCGAGCCCGTACTGACGCTTGCGGACGACGACAAGGGGGATATCGGTCATCAGCGAGACGGCTGTGGAAATGTGGATACCCATCGCCGCCGGTGTGACGATCTTGTCGACGTCGTCGAGCTCTGCCTTTCGAATGATCTTGATGACGATTTCGCGCAGAAGTTCTGGTCGAAGCATCGGCACCCCGTCGCTGATGGGGTGAACGAAGTAGTGATAGCCTTCCTTCTCGATAATTGGCGCCTCGAGTAGGGACTTCTTGAGTCGGTCCATGCTGGCGGTACTACAAGCCCGTACTAAAATTCTCCGTCACCGACTCAGTAGAGCGCCAGCAACTCACCGAGTGCTCGCATCATCGGGAGGAGGTGCGCATCACCCAGCGCATAGTACTCGACGGTCGTCAGCAGTAGAAACACAGCCGCCACACCCGTTGCAGCCCCGAGAAGCACTGCCCCTGCCTGCCCAGCCACTCCTTTCGAGCGACCACACAGTGCCCAGATACCGAGTGGAACAGCGCTCCCAAGCGCGAGCAGCGCGTGCAACTGGAACGCTTCGCCGATGCCGTTTACCGTCAGCGCGACGAACATCATGGTCATTTGCCCGCCGATCAACACTGTTCCCGCAACTGTCCAGAGGAATATGTGCCAGTGATTCGCGAGGCTCTGGCGTACCACTGGGGGCCGCACGAGCAGATACACACCGAGTGGATAGAGCGGGAACAGATACCGGGCGGTCACCTGTGCGTGCAGTGGCAAGCGACTGTTGTACAGCAGGACGATGCCGACGAACGCCGTTATTGCGAACGCGTCTGTGACACGGTCGGCACTGAGTGTCCGGCCAGCCATCGACGATGGCAAACGCAGCCGTCGGACGACTGGGAGCGCTCCAAGCATGGCGACAAGCACTGGCGCGGATTCCAGAAGTGAGAGGTTGACGGATTCTTCGCCGGCGTTGTCCAGTGCGCTGGTCGCGCTTCCCGACCGGACGAACGCGTGATACACGTCGGCTGGCTGCTGGTGGAGCGTTTCGAGTCCCGAAACGAGTTCCCTACCGAGCAGCAACAGTGGCTGTATCCCGCTTTCGATGGTCCCGAGTAGAGGTTCCAGTAGCCTGAGCGCTCCTCCGGACTCGCCACCCCCGGAACTACCCCCGCTCCCGCCGGTACTGCTTGCAGCATCGTTACCCAGGGTACCGCCGCCGGAAACCAGTCTTGGCGGCTTAATCGGGGAGCCGGAGATGGCGATATTAGTGATAATGAACGGCAGCAGGGAAAGGGCGAAGACGAAACCGATACGAGCGAGCGTTCGTGGGCTGTTGTCCGGGGCTGTCGGGATATCGACCAGCGCCAGGGCGACACAGAGCAGGAGCGCTTCCGGAGCGTGTATCCACGCATATAGTCCCACCAGCGCGTAGGCGAGTGCGCGGAAGGTCTGCCGCTGCGTGATAACCGCCCCGTCCGCTGGCTTCCGGCTCCGATAGAGGCAGTACGCGATGCAGATGACCACCGTCCCGGTGATGGCGTGGCGCTTCGGTACCGACGCCCAGAAGGCCAGTGGCGTCCCGGCTGTGAGCAACACGACGCTCAGGAGCCCCAGCCGACGCGTTTGCATCCGGCTGAGGAGTCGGTAGAGAACCACCAGCGTGAACGCCGCGATGAGGAGATGGGTCAGTTGCAGCGCGTACAGATGGATTCGACCGGCATCGAGTGGCTGCGCCAGCGCCACGTTCAGCCCGAACAGTCCCAGGACGGCGGCGGTGCCGCCGTAGAGGACCCAGTCACCGTCGGTGTAGTAACTGCACTGAACCACCAGCGCTAACAGCGCGAGCGACCAGAGCGCAACCAGCGCAATGCGGAGTTCGACGATGGCGGTGAGCAGGTCAAGCATGAGCACGAGCGGCAGCGAGAGGACGATGACGCCGTAGTTGCGTGCGTACCACTGGCCGCCGTATCTGCTCGCCCCCGGCGTGTCTAGTCCGGGGCCGTAGGCAGCTTCAGTCATCGCTATCTGTCCGTTCGAGAGGCTGTACAGCCCATTCGCCAGCGTGTAGGAATCGTTTATCAGGAACGCCGTCCGCCACAGCAGCCCGAACAACACGACCGTCGCGAGAAATACGGTCAGGCCGAGCCGATCGCCAAACAGCACCGAATACGCCGTCTCACGGGTGTTCGACAATACAGGCGTCCGCCGTCGGAGACGCCCGACGAACTCCGTCGCCGTCATTCGACCACCGATATCGTGACGTTGCGCGCCGCCACTACGCCGTGGCCTGCCCCGTCGCGCTTGCTCACCGTCACTGTGCCGTTGTACTGCTTGCGTTCTATCTCCCCGTCGGTGAACGTATCGGACGCCAGCGTCAGCGTGTACGTGCCTCCGGTCGAGTCATCCAGAAAATGATTCGTTGTCCGCGTATAGCCCAGTTCCTCGATTGTGAGTTCGTAGACGAGCGTTGGCCGTCCGGTACGATTCGCGAAGTGTACGCGGACCGGCGGTGCATTGAGGTAGTAGCTTGCCGCGCCGTAGGATCCCTTTTCAAGCGTTACGTCTTCCGGCATTTCAACAGCTGAAACTGTGACATTGCCCGTTTCAAGTGCGACCGGCTCTGGTTCCGTCGCCAGTGTCACGCCGGGAACCAGCGGGCCAGAAAGCAGTGTAACGCCGAGGATTATGGCGACCACACTGGTGATAACGGCCCGCGTTCTTTCCATTGTTACCAGTTACTAGATATCTGGCGATAAAAGTGTCGTGGAGAGAGTACCGGACTTCTCAGTCAAAAAATAAAACGTGAAGCTGGATTACGCTTCGGGACCAGAGTCTTGTGCAAGCGTTGCAGAGGAGTCGCCTTCCTGAGTTTCATAGACAACTCTGAGGTCGTATGCGTCCGACACAGCGACGTTCATTGATGTGCCTGCCGACACTTCAGTTGCTCCTATCGTCTTACTGTTTCCGAATGTTTGTTCTCCGGTTGTAGTTGAATCAAGATCATAATCACCAGAACTCATACCATTTGAAGACCCATCAATAATATTACTTCCGCGCACATACAGTTCGTTCCCGCTAATAGTATCCCCACCGTCGTGAGTTATCGTTACAACACCGTAGTCAGGATTTCCGACGCTCTCATCGAAGTCCCATGAGAAGCTAGCCTGTGGAGTTGCCTGCTGCGCTTGGTCACCGAGACCAAGCACAAAGGAGGCGATTACTGCGGCCAGAATGACCGTGATTGCGACCATCAGGATGACCCCGATGACCGGCGACACAGCGTCGTCGTCGTGGATGAGTTGTTTGATATCCATGGTTTGCTCGACGCACACCGCGAGTGTGACCCGAGTAGGAACCCCCTATAGATCGAAGGATTTCCTTACCGGCTCGCGGGGTGTGCTGATTCAAGCACATGGGAGGGACCCACTTATACTCACAATACGTTTTAGCCGTTCAACGTTGCCTTGAAAGCCTTCAAGGCTGGCTGTACCGCCAGAATTCGATACAGCGGCATTTCGATAGTTTAGCGGCAAACGAAACGGTACAAGCCGTGAAACAAACTGTGTGCTTCAGTCGTCGGGCTCGGCTTCCTGTGCCACATACTCGGTCAGTGTCATCTCACGACCGGCGTAGGTATGATAGCCCGCGGAGATACTGAGTACAACCGCGATCAGCGTGGCCCAGACCAGCGGCGGAATTGCCGTGAAGGGATAGACGCCAACCCAGAGGATTGTTACGATTGCTAGACTGACCGCGCCGAGCGAGAGGTAGTACTCGCGCCAGGGGAACTCGCTTCCCGGCACGATTTCGAGATAGACAGTGAGTTCTTCCGTGTGTGCAGTCTTGGAAATCGTCCCGTTCTCGTCGTCGTAGTCGATGATACCCGTCTCATCCATCCGCGGGAGATGTGACTGCTGTAACGTGGTGTACACGCGCTTCCGTTGCGCGCTCGTGACTGCGGTGTTCGGGCAGTCGTACTCCTGTGCTGCGACGTGTGATGCAAGGTCGCCGAGCTGTACCGGCCCGTCGTGTTCCCGTAGATACTGAAGCGTGTACCGACGCCGTTCGTTCTGCAGAACGTCGAATATCTCGCCTTTTGAAAGGTCATCGTCCGCAGCGGAGTCCGACCGTTCTACCTGCTTGCTCATGTCATACTCTCCAATTACCCCCACCCATCGCAGGGAATACAGCGAACATCAGGGCGTTCATCGGTTATAAACTCATGGGTTTTGGTGCCGGAAAAAACGAGATGTTGCGAGTTTATGCGCTCGGTCCGGATGCGGTAGCGAGCGTCGCGGAGTTGTCACCAGTAGCCGACTGGTAGACTAGGTTGATAGTGAAACTTTCCGTATCAACCCCGACGGTGACGCTATTACCTGCGACGACCTTACTATTACTCCCGCTGGCCTCTCCGTTCCACTGTGTGTTGTCCGAGGTTATATCCGGGGTATCGCCGTCGGAACCACTGGCGATATCGCCTCTGAGATACAAGTTACTCGCTTTAATTGAGTCACCACCGTCATGTGTGAATTCAACCCAGTCGTTTGCATCCTCGTACTCCGTACTGAAGCTAGCCTGTGGAGCCGTGTTACTGACCTGGTCGCCCAGACCGAGGACGAATGTTGCGATAACGGCTGCGAGGATGACCGTGATTGCGACCATCAGGATGACCCCGATGACCGGCGACACAGCATCGTCGTCGTTGAAGAATCGTTTGAGTTCCATTGTTGTGTCCGCACGCATCAACAGGTCTCCCTGTTATGCCGTGCTTATCGAATCGTAGCTATGGAGATATATAAGTCTGCACCTGTATTATCAGAGACTGTAATCACTTAATCTGTTAACAGCTATTCTGGGATGTTTGAACCCAACTGTGACTGATAAGGTCCACAATTATCACAAAATATGCTTTTATGACTTTATGAAAGGGCCAAGAGCGCCACTGTAACGAACACTGCGAGAATGAGGATGCTAAGTCCGATGCCGGCCCGCATCGGATGTACGAGGGTGTCGTCGTCGCGGAGCCGCGCAATCACGTCGTTCGGGGATGTAACGGTCCGTGTGACGACGCTCGTAGCCTGAACCACTGCGCGGTCAACGGCGGCGTACAGTTCGGTCACACCGACAACGAGCCCGCGGGAGCCATAGAAGACGGTGGGGTTGTACAGCGAATCGATGTCCGGGACGCGGCCGAGCTTCGAGAGGGGCTTCTTAGTCACCGCGAAGCCAATCAGCCCGAGGATGGCCAGAACCACTCCCTCGATGACGTGGGGAATAGTGTAGGTCTTGTAGACGTGGTGAACGGCAGCCTCGCTCGTAACGTCGAACGGAAGGATGGCGAACAGTGCCGTGTCGTACACACCGTAGATGACACACAGCGCAGCCACGGACACCATTGCCACGCTCTGCAAACGGTTCGCGTCCGGGACGCTGCTGTCGTACTCGCCGTGGAAGAACGCGTAGTAGCCGAACTTGATGAACGACATGAACGTGCCGACACCGCCCAGTAGCAGCAGCCACTCGAGCGTATAGAACTCACCGAGCGGGAGCGGTCCCTTGCCGAAAGTATAGTGGCTCCCGGAGATGATGATCCCCTTGCTGACGAACCCGTTGAAGCCGGGGAAGCCGGCGATAGACAGCGCAGCGACGGAGAACGCCCCCGCCGTGATCGGCATCTCTCGCCAGAGACCGCCGAGTTTCTTCAGGCTCTCCGTCCCGGTCCGATAGATAACGACACCGGCAGTCATGAACAGTAGACCCTTATAGAGAATGTGGTTGAACACGTGAGCGAACGCGCCGGCCTGTGAGAGGGCGCTCCCGATACCGACGCCAGCGACCATGTACCCGACTTGGGACTGAATGTGATACGAGAGGAGTCGCCGCATATCGTTCTGGAACAGCGCGAACAGCGCGCCGAAGACTGCCATCCCGCCGCCCATGTACGCGATGGCCTCGTGGCCGTTGGGGAATGCGCGGTACATCCCGTAAACGCCAGTCTTGGTCGTGAACACACAGAGGAAGACGCTGGCGGCGATGTGTGGACGCGGATAGGTATCGGGTAGCCACGCGTGCAGGCCGATGAAGCCAACGTTGACGCCGATACCGATCGCGGCCAGCGCAGCGGCCAGCCCGGACGTGATTCCAGCCGTTTCCGGACCGCCCGGCACTGACGCAAACAGGAACGTCTCCACCTCGACGTAGTGCCGGAGGATAGCGGCCATCAACAGCGTACCGCCCAGTCCGTGTAGCAGGGCATACCGGAACCCGGCCCGGACCGCCTTGCCGCCGTAGTGCCACACAAGCAGCGTGCTGGTAACGGCCATCAGCTCCCAGAAGAAGATGAGCGTCAGCCAGTCACCGGCGAACACAGCCCCGAAGCTGGTCGCGACGTACGAGAGAGCGTATCCGGTCTGTGTCGTGTCGGCCTCGCTGGCATAGGAATAGAGCACGGCGACCGCGGCGATGAGCCCGAAGATGATACCCATCAGTCGCGAGAACGGGTCGACGTTCAGCAGGACGGCGTCGAACCCGAGGAACTGGGTCTGGAGATGTGCGCCTTCGGGCACCATGACGGCCCACGGCACCGCCAGCGCCGGGACGAGTGCACCGACCGCGTGTCCGGCACGCCGCGGGAGCCGCGAGACGACGATTGCCAGCGCGAGCAGTACGACGACTGGCGGAACCGCTGTAAGCATCGACATTAGGCCATCACCCCCGGCAGATTACTGACGATGGTGTCAACGATTCGCAGGAAGACAGCCGTGTACGGCACTGTTCCCAGCAAAAGCGACAGCGTAGCCGCGGTGAGTATCGGCCCGAGCATGAACCACGTGCTTTCGCCGCCGCGCCAGCCGCGGTCGTCCCAGCCTCCTGCGGGCGGGCCGCCGTGGTGCTCGTGCTCCTCATCGTGTTTCCCGAGGTGGTCGACGTGCTCAGGCTCCGGCACCTCGCCCTCGTCGCTGGCGGCGTGTGTCTCGTCACTGTCACCACCGTCAGCACGCAATTCACTCCGGCCGCCGAATGGCCCCTCGATGAGTGGTTTCTCGTCGTGGCCCTCCGGCGATTCGAAGTACGCCTGGTAGACGATAGGCCAGAAGTACGCAATGTTGAGGACGCCGGAGACTAGCAACGCGGCAGCGAATACGAGCCCGCCGCTTCCGAGGTCCAGCGCGCCGATGACGAGATACCACTTGCTGACAAACCCGGCGACCAGCGGAATCCCGGCCATCCCAGCCGCAGCGACAGCAAAGGCGGCCATCGTTAGCGGCATCCGTTTCCCGATGCCGGCCATGTCGCTGATGTCGTCGGTGTGAGTTTCGACGTGGATTGCACCGGCACAGAAGAACAGGGTGAGTTTCATGAACGCGTGGGCAGGAATGTGGAGCAGGCCGCCGGTTAGAGCGCTCTCCTTGAGCAGTGCTAGCCCGAGCACGATATAGGAGAGTTGGCTTATCGTCGAATACGCCAGCCGCCGCTTGAGGTTGTCCTGTCTGAGCGCGATGACACTCGCGGTCAGCAGGGTGAAGGTCGCAATCGCAGCCAGTGGGAGGGCGACGCCGAGTTGCTCCATCGTCACAGGGCCGTACACGTCGAGGACGACTCTGGCGATGCCGAACACGCCGCTTTTGACGACTGCGACGGCGTGCAGCAGGCCCGACACCGGCGTCGGCGCGACCATGGCATCCGGAAGCCAGGAGTGCATCGGCATCAGCGCGGCCTTGACGCCGAAGCCGGCAGCAAGCAGGGCGAATGCGGCTCGTGCCAGCGTCGGGTCGGCCGTCGCGAGACCTTCGAGCCCGCCGGGAGTAAACGCGGTCGTCCCAGCGAGGACGAACACCAGAACTGTGCCACCTAGCACGGCAACCCCACCGCCGAAGGTGTATGCGAGGTACTTCCGGCCGGCGGCGCGGGCTTCGTCGGTTTCGTCGTGGGTAACGAGCGGGTATGTCGACACTGTCAGCAGTTCGTAGCAGACGAACAGTGTCAGCAGGTTCGACGCAAAGGCGACGCCGATGGCCGACGCGAGACTGGCGGCGAAGGAGGCGAAATACCTCGTCTGTGCGTGTTCGTCCAGCCCGCGCATGTAGCCGATGCTGTAGAAACTAGTGACGATCCACAGCAGGCTTGCAAGCAGGCCAAATAGGAGTCCCAGCGGGTCGACACGGAACGCTAGTTCGATCCCGGTTGCCAACTGGCCGAACGAGAAGACGTACCGCGTCCCCGAGAGGACGCCGGGGACCATGCTCGCGACGATAGCGAACTTCGCGACTGCCACCGTGATGGTCACTCCTTCCCGCACGTTCGGACGGCGTTTGAGCGAGAGAATCACGGGGATGGCCACCGCGGAGACGAGGATTGCAAACAGCGGTCGAAGTGATGTGATATCAGTCATTGGTTTAGCAGGGGTGGAAGCGTCTCTCGAAGCACCTGTTCAAGCATCGGGACGGCTGCGGTCAGCGCGACCGCGAGTGCGGCCGCGATAACGACGACAGCGATCATCCCGAACGAGATCGCCTGTCCGCTCCCGTCTGTCACGGGAGCCTCGTCATGCTCCGTGTGGATGGTTGCCTCGGCGAAGTATAGCCGCTCGACGAGGCGGGCGAAGTACGCAAGGGTCAGCAGGGTACTCGCGAGCAACACAGCCACGACGGGCCAGTTCTCGGCATTGACCGCGCCGAGGACGATGTACCACTTGCCGACGAAGCCGACCGCCGGTGGAACACCGACCATCGCCAGCGAGAGCACGGCAAAGGCAAACGCCGAGATCGGGACGCGGCTCCCCATCCCAGCGTAGCCGCTCACAGTTGTTGCACCCGTCTTGCGCTCGATAACGCCCGTCGCAGCGAATAGCCCGCCCTTCATCACTGCGTGGCCAAGCAGGTGGACGGTCGCGCCGATGACGGCCAGCGGGGTTGCAATGGCGAATCCGGCGATGACGAGGCCGAACTGTGACACTGAGGAGTAGGCTAGCATCCGCTGGACGCTGTCCTGTGAGACGGCGAGCGCACTTCCCGCGATGATACTCACGCACGCCAGACCGACCAGCGCCCAGCGCGCGACAGGTACTGCTGTCAGGAACTCCACGGTGAACACAGAAAACAGCAGGCGGGCGAGCGCGTACGCCGAAACCGTCGAGACAAGCGCTGAAATGAACGCGCTCACCGTATCCGGGGCGTTCGCGTAGGCGTCGGGCTGCCAGGTGTGCAAGGGGAACAGAGCGACTTTCACCGTCAGCCCGCCGACCATCAGGCCGAACGCGGTCAGGACGAGCGTCGAGTCGTAGGCCGCCATCTCCCCGAGTTTGGTCGCCAGGTCGGCCATGTTGAGCGTGCCCGTCGCCGCAAGCAGGTAGCCGATGCCGAGCAGGTACAGCGAGGCCCCGACGGTCCCGATGATGAGGTACTTCAGCGCCGCGACGGCGGCGCTTGCGTCCCGGCCACTCGCTACGAGGCCGTACGCTGCAAGCCCCGTGATTTCAAGGAACACGTAGAGATTGAACACGTCGCCAGTGATCGTCATCCCCGTCAGGCCGGCGACCAGCAGCAGGTACAGGCCGTAGAAGGGACCCGAGTGCGGGCCGGCTTGGCGAGAATACGCAAGCACGCCCAGTGACACGACGGCCACGAGCAGCGCAACGGCCCCGGAGAGCCCGTCGACGACGAGTTCGATACCGTACGGGGCGGCGAAACCACCGACCGCGTAGGAAACAGTCCCATTTGTGCCGACGGTCCACGCGAGCAGTCCGGCCAGGCCGGCCTGCCCGATGAGTGTCACCGTCGCGACGGGCCACCCGGCCCGGTCGCTGACGAGACTTGCGGCCAGCGGTATTGCACCGCCGATAATCGGCAGGACGACCAACAATACAGGGAGGTGTTCAATCATAGTAGAGCTGTTTGAGTTTGTCTTCGTCCAGCGTGCCGTACTCGGTGTAGATGCGGATGATCAGCGCCAGCGCCACGGCGGTCAGGCTCACCCCGACGACGATAGCGGTCAGGATGAGGACGTGTGGCAGCGGGCTGACGTAGGGGCCGCCACCCTCCTTGATTATCGGGGGGTTCCCCCCGGCCCGGAACGCGAGCGTGATGAAAAACAGGAAGATGCCAGTCTGGAAGATATTCATCCCGATGACTTTCTTTACGAGGTTCCGGGACTCGATGAGCATATACAGGCCAATACCCAGCAGGAGCATCACCGCGAAGTAGTTGTAGTGTGAGTTCAGCAGTTCAAACATTAGCTCTCATCCTCCGGTGCGTCGACAGCGTGGCCGAACCCCGCTGCGAGCAGGAAAAAGAGGCCGATGGCAACACTGGCGACGATGCCACCGATGGCCAGTTCGACGAGCTCGATAGCGTAGGCGACCACATGCGAGATGTACTGTTCGTACAGGTGATACTCGAGGAAGTTCCCGCCCAGAACTATCGTTCCCAGCCCGATGGCTGCGAACGTCAGCACGCCGCCGGATGCGAGCGTGGCGACGACACGGACATCGAGCCACTCGCGCGCGGCATCAATCCCGTAGGCGAAGGCAAGCATCATCACGACTGAGCCGGCGATGACCCCGCCCTGGAATCCACCGCCCGGAGAGTCTGCCCCGTGGAACATCACGAACAGGGCGAAGGTGAGGACGAACGGCGCGACAACCCGCACCGTCGTCATGATGATGGTGCTCTCGACGTACAGTCCAGTTCGCTCGTTACTACTCATGCGAAGACCTCCTGTCTGAGGACGGTCAGCGCCGCGACGCCGGCCGAGAAGACCACGACAGCCTCACCCAGCGTGTCGAATCCACGGTAGGCCGCGAGCACCGCCGTCACTGCATTGTGGACTTCCGTGTCCGCGTACGCGTTGTCGATGTAGTGCTGCGTTATCTCGCCGCTGACGACGGGGTTTGCCGCCCCCTCCGCCCCAACAGCAGGCAGCGACGGAACGGTCGCAATCATGACGACGACGAACGCGCCGACCAGCACGACGGTCCGGACGCTGATCGACTCGAACAGGCCGTTTTCCTGTGGCCGAACGGTGTTTGCCAGCGCCAGAATGAACAGTATCGTCATGATGCCGGCCCCGACAGCCGCTTCGGTCAGCCCCACGTCGGGGGCTTCGAGCATCACCCAGATGATGGAGATGCCGAGGCTGTAGGCGGCAAACGCCATGAGCGACGCCAGCACGTCACGGAGTACGGCCGCGCCGATAGCACAGCCCAGCACAAACACCAGCAACACTCCTTCGATGAGCGAGAGCGTCATGACTCGCCCTCCTCATCGCCGGCAGTCCACGGCTCGATACCCTGGTCTTGTGCTGCCCGGGCGATGGCGTGGGCGGCGGTTGGGTTCGTCAGAAACATGAACGTCAGCAGGAAGACGGCTTTGATTGTCGCGAGGTCGGTCTGAATCGCGAGTGCAGCGGCAGCGATACCGAGAACAGCTCCCAGCGTATCGCTTTTCGACGCTGCGTGAGCGCGCGTATACACGTCGGGAAGTCGGACAATGCCGATCGAGGCGACGCCAGCAAAGAAGGCACCGACCAGTGCGAGTACGACAATGGCCCACTCCGTTGGCGTCATAGCACACCCCCGTGCTCGACGTTGAACTTCGAGAACGCTATCGAGAGCAGGAAGTTCAGCAGGGCGTACACGAGCGCGATGTCCAGGAACAGCGGCTTATCGAGCGCACCGGAGACGAGCGCGATAGCGATGACAGTGTTCGTCCCCATCACGTTGACCGCGATGACCCTGTCGTGGTCCGTCGGTCCGGCGAACACGCGGTACAGCGATACGATAGCGAACAGGACGAACGCGCTAGCGATTGCCAGCAGCGCCGCTTCGAACTCAATCATCGTCGGCCACCTCCGGGTCGCCGATGTCGCTCTCGATTGTGCCATCGTCGTCCCCCTGCCCCCGTTCGCGCGGCGAAGGGATCGCCGCGGCCTCCCGGCCGTAGAAGACGAACCGGACGGCCCGTTCGAGGCCACCGTCCAACAGGTCCTCGCGCGCACTACCGGTGAGTGAATGGATATCGAACGCCCGCTCGGAGACGCTGACGGTGAGCGTCCCGGGCGTCAGCGTGATGCTGTTTGCCAGCGTCGTCACCGCGCCGTCACCCCAGATGGCGGCCTCCAGTTCGACCATCTGCGGGTCGATAGGCAGTGACGGGTGCAAGACGACGTACGCGATTTCGAGGTTGGCGATGGCGATTTCCTTGAGCAGATACGGGACGTAAATCGCGAACCGAGCGAGCTGTCTCGGAATCCGAGTCAGCGACGGCTGGCGACTGAACGCGATTGGCGCAAGCAACGCCGTGACGATCGTCGCCGTTATCGCGCCAGTGAGGAAATCCAGCGGCTTGTACGAACTCAACAGCAGATAAAACAGGTACGACGCCCCGAAAATGCTGAGATACTTCTGGAGCGTCGCGGCGCGAGCGAGCGCGGTCGACCGTGCCGGCCGCTCGACAGGCGCGGTCTCGACCTCGATATCGCCCCGGACGAGTTCGACTTCGAGCGGCCGAAGCATCGGCGTCGTGCCGCCCGGGTTGAACTCCGGATCGAGGACGACTCGTTCGATGCTGTGTTCATCGGCGTAGGCCAGTATCACGTCGGCGTAATCGCCGGGACTGAACAGGTAGCGGTCGGCACCGATGACGCCCAGTTCAACCTCAAGGTTCGACGGTGGGGAAGTACCCATATCTTCGTCGAGCCAGACCTCAATGCGGTCGAGGAGGTCCTTGGCCCGGCCGAGTTCTGTCTGTGCGTCGGGGTCAACGGCGCGTGTGCTTGCGACGGCGACGAGGTGCAGCGATATCTGTTGCTGTCCCTCTCTGGCCGCCGATTCGGCCTGTTCAACGGCGTAGGCGACGGTGTTCCGGACCGTCACCGAATCGGCTACTGGCACGAGCAGGCGACGGGGTGGTGGTACAGTCACAGTCTCTTTAGAAACTCCGAATAGGCGGTTCGTCGGGCAGTACTGTCGTTATCGGACCGGAGCAACGGAACACGCAAAACTATTTCGTAATCGGATACGCGCTCAGTCACGACTGGACAGATGGTCACCGAGCTCAGCGGCGACACGAGCGCCCAGCCCCTGTTTTTCCCCGACGTACTCTGTGGCCGCGTCTGCGCCGACAAGCAGGGCGCGCGTCTCGTCGTCGCCCATCACGCTCGCGTCGTTGGCGACCACGAAGGCTAGCCCGGTCCGCTCGCGTATCTCGCGGGCGCGCTCGACTAACGTCTCGTCGTCGCCTTCGGTTTCGACTTTGAACCCGACGATAGGGAGGTCCGGGTGGTCCGCCCGAACGGTGTCGATGAGCTTCGGCGTCGGTTCGAGTGTCAGCGCCAGTTCCGCCCGTCCGCTCTTGATCTTCTCCGGAGCCTGCTCGACGGTGTAATCTGAGATGGCGGCCGCTGAGACCAGCGCATCGGCCGAGTCGGCGACCCGACGGGTGGCCTCTGTCATCTCCGCGGCGGACTCGACCCGCTCGACAGTCGCGTAAGGAACGTCCGGTCCATCGTGGACCAGCGTCACGTCGGCCCCGCGGACGTAACAGGCCCGCGCGACCGCCCGTCCGGTCCGCCCCGAGGATCGGTTCGAGAGCGTCCGAACGGGGTCGACTGATTCCGTGGTCGCGCCCGCGGTCACAACGACGTGCTTGTCGGCCAGTGGCCGGTCGCCCGCGGCCCGGGCGGTCGCTGTGACGATGGCCTCCTCAGTTGCGATCTTGGCTTTCCCCTCCTCGATTCGCGGGTCGACGAACTCGACGCCCCAGGACTCGACGCGGTCAATAGCGTCCAATACACCGGGGTGGTCGTACATCGGTTCGTGCATCGCCGGCGCGACGACGACAGGCACGTCAGCACCGAGGGCAGTCGTCACACACGTCGTCACCGGCGTGTCGTCGATTGCCGCTGCGACCTTGCCGACGGTGTTTGCCGTTGCCGGTGCGAGCAAGAGCACGTCCCCCCAGCCCGAGCGCCCGCAGAGGTCGACGTGCTCGACACTGCCTGTGATTTCGGTAACTACCTCATTGTCCGTTGCGAACTCAAGTGCCCACGGGTGGATGATGCCGGTCGCGCTGTCGGTCATCACGGCTCGGACGGACGCCCCCTGTCGTCGGAGTTCGTGTGCGAGTTCCACCGTCTTGACGGCCGCGATAGACCCCGAAATCCCCAGAACGACGTTGACTCCGGTCAGCATACCCGCCGGTTCGCGGTCCGTGGGTAAAAGCCCCTGTCTCTCCGGCGGCGTTAGTCGCTATCGTCGGCTGTCCGCTCACTCCGTCTACTGCCCGTGTCACTGCTGGTATGTGGTGCCCCGTCGTGTGCGTTCAGTGCTAGGGCGAACGCGGCTATTGCCAGCAGAACCAGTCCAAGCGCGAGTACTGAACTGAATGAGAGCCCGGCCGACGTGGTCGGAATCGCGACCGGAATAAGCGCGTATCGAACGAACAGCACGAGGAGGATAGCCCCGGCGAGGACGGCCGCAGTTCCGGTGACATGGACGAACTCGCTATCCGTCGTTTTGGCGTCCCGGCCCAGCTGTTGCCCGATACTGCTGGCGTGCGCGCCGGCATCCCAGACCAGTAGCGCCGCCGCGCACCCGACGAGGACGAGTATCGGTGCGAGTCCGCGCTCAGCCCCGACCAAGGTCATGACAAACAGGAGCCCGCTTCCGGCCGCGAACCCTGCCACCTGCCGGGACAGCACCTCCGCGCCGACTAGTTCGGTCAGCAGCGCAACGAGCCCGCGGAGGACGACGACCGAAATCAAGACGCCTATGAGCAATACGGTAGCCGAGCCGTAATGGCCGCCCCCGGTGAATGTGGGCGCTACTCGCCGGGTCACGCCGGCGGCAGTAAGGATCAGCCCGCCCAGCAGCAGTCCCACAGAGGCCACGATACTGCCAGTCTGCCGTGCCAGTGACCGTCCGGGATCGTCCCCAAGCCACTGTAGCAGCCACTGGCGGAGCCGTTCGACGATGAGGATAGCCAGTAACGCAATGCTCCCGGCCGCAAGGGGGAGATGGAGCGGGCCACTGAAGGCGACCCGAAGAGCCGACCCGAGCACCGGGAGGCTGTTGAGGAAGCGGTCGAACAGTTGCTGTGCCGTCGGAACAAACGCCACGAGCAACTGCAGGCCAATGGCGGCCTTGAACGGTGTGTTGATGTCACACCAACTCGTCCCCAGCAGTTCCAGCCGCCCGAGCGCCCGGTCAGTCGTCGTCGTGGGTTCTGGAATCCACGACTCCAGCGTCTTTGTGGCTCGGTCCAGCAACAGCAGGGCAAGGAGGACCCCGACCTGTAGCGTCACGAAGCCCACGAGCGGATGGAGCGAGAAGCCGACGACGACACGGACGAGTACCCAGGGCAACCTGATGGCAGCGGCAACGGCACAGACGATTGTGATGATGATGCCGACGACCAGTACCACGAAACTCTCATTGAGCATCGCCGAGAGTTCATTCGTCGCATCGGCCGGTGGCACCAGCCCACTACTCGCGTCGATGACAACAAGTGTGGCAGCCAGCGGGAACCCGAGCGCCACAATGAGCGACCAGTAGTCAGTCGCCACTAGCACGGTCCCACAGAACACGCCCGCGCCGATAACGATAGCAAGGCTGCCGCCGGCGATGCGTTCGTGAGTATCGCTGCGGAGCGCCCAGACCCCGGCCGCGATACAGAGCCCGCCGACGAAGCCGGCCAGCACCGGTATTGGGTCCACGACAGCGAGGCCAAGGACGAGTGAGACAAGCACCGCGACCGTTCCAGCCAGTGCTGCGCTCGATGCCGCCGGTCGGCTGTCGAGTTCCGTCATGCCCACCGCTCCGTTGCGCGAATGAGGGCCTTAGCAAGCGGTTCCGTAGGCGTCCAGTCGACGACTCGAACTGTCCCTCGCAGGGTGTCGAGGCGGGCCGTCCGGTCGATTTGCTCGACGGTACGTCCCGGGCTGTCACCGGTCGTCATATCTGGGCTGACGACCGTGACCGCGTGTCCGTACGCGGCGAGCCGTTTCGCCGCATCGGCTGCCCGGTCATCGAGCAGGGGCGTACAGAACACGACCTGTGACTCGCTCGGTATCGATCGGTCGAGCGTCGCCACCGCGTCGCCGCCGTCGGCGATGCCGTACCGATCTGCCATCTTGGTCGGCGACTGCATTCGCCGGCTTCGGGTGCTGGTGTCGAGCAGCGATGAACCACGGGTCCCTGACGACCCACTCACAACCTCTCTCAGGAACGCCTCCAATCGCTGTTCCTGTGCCCGGTTGGCCGACGGCTGTAGCGTCTCGCAACTGTCGTAGACGGCGGCACCCACGCGGTTGTCCATCCCCAGAAGCGCCGACCCGACCTGCTGGGCCGCGTAGGCACAGAACTGGACCGCTGTGGGCGCGTTTACCTCGCCCGCAATGGAGTGTCGGGAATCTACCAGCGTGATGACGGTGGCCGCTCGCGTCTCCTTGAACTCGACTGTTGCAAGCTCGTTTGTCTTCGCGAGGCGGTTCCAGTCGACGCGACTCATCGGGTCCGAGGACTGGTGCTCGCGGATAGCGTAGAAAGCGAGCCCGTTCCCGCCGGCATCCGTCGGGACACGCCCGGACTGTGCCAATGTCTGGCCCGAGAGTGGGACAGTGTCAACACTGGCACTGCACGAGAGCGTCGTCTCGACGCTGACTTGCTCGGCGAATTCGACGGTCCCGGTTAGGTTTCGGCAGACGATTGCCACGTCGGTGAAGGCGTGGTCACCGCGCCGGGCTTCGACGGTGTAGGTGACCGAATCCGATGCCCCGGCTTCAAGATGGGTTCCAAACCGCGGGGTGCCGTCGATGACTTCCAGCCGCTCCGGAACGCCGTCGAGGACGCGAACGTCGGGTAACGTCGCGTCCCCGTCGTTCGTGAGCGTCAGCGTCACTGTCACCTCTGCGCCGGGGAGCGGGTCGGTCGGTTCGACGTGGCGCTCGACCGTGAGCGTCGGCTCTGGGTCACCGATGGCCGCCTGATAGGCTGCGTACACCAGCGCCACCGCTGCGACCATGAAAACCGCCGGGTTCCCGGTGACAATACCGGCCCCGCCGGCCACTAGCGCGGCCGAGACGCCGACGTTGCGCTGTGTGGTCTCGCGTGTTCTCACGCGTGCTCACCCCGCTGGAGGCGGCGTATCTCGGCCGTCGCCGCCTCGACCTTTCGGTCGAACCCTTCGCCGCTGGCCCAGTCCCGTAGCTGCATCTCGATTGGCGGGTCGGGCGCGTCCGGGCCGCCAAGGAAGGTGGCTGCCCGGCGGTTGTCTGTCCACGAACCAGTTCGGACTTCCCGGGCCGCCGCCTCCACCGACAGATCTGCTGTTTCGACCAGCATCTGTCGCGCGGCCTCACGGAGCCTGTTCCTGATTTCCGACGCATAGCTCGCTTCGAGGCCGTTGTATGGGTCGACGCGCCCGTCGATTTTTCTGAGCAACTCGTCGATATCGTCACCGACTATATCGTCGGATTCTGTCTGGGTTGCTTCCGGTTCTAGCAGTTCATCGAGCAGTTCCGTCGACTTGTCGCCTGTCTCGTCGTCATGATACGGGTCACGCGGCTGACGCCCCTTTACCGGCGGCAGAGCGGAGTCCTGTGTCCGAACGACAGAATACAGGCCGAAAAGGCCGACAACGGCGGCGCTGACGCTTGCAACAAGCTGTAGTTGCTTGGCCGTTCTGCTCCCGACATCCGGAAGGACCGAGGGGAAAGTAACGACGAACACTGCCCCGGCAAGCGCGGCGAGTCCCAGCAGGGTGTACCGAACGAACCTGCGCCCCGGTGTTGGGCGGTCGACACTGACATCGATGGTTGCGCTGGCAGTTTCTCCCTGTCGTGACTCTGCGTCAGTCATCAGTCGTCACCCCCGTTGAGGAGCTGTCTGAGGGCGGTCCGAGCCGATTCGACTCGGTCACCGGTCGCCGGTCTCCCGCCGTATTCGACCTCCCGAAAGCGGACAGTTAGCCGGCGCACGGGCTCGGCCGGGAGCCCGCTGTCGATAGCCCGGCGAGCGTACTCCCCGGGCGTCGCCGTCTCGGGGTCTGACACTGACACGCGGTCAGCTAGCAGCGCCCAGGCCTCTTGCACCGATAATGAATCGATGTCCGGCCCGTCGTCTGCCTCGGCTGTCGATTCGGCGGCCGCTGACCCGCTGGCCTTCGAATCTGATGAGCCAAACAGCGACGGGCTGTCGACACCACTCCGAACGGAGGTAAGGAAGCCGCCAGTCCCGCCGAAGCCGCTGAGGGCTTTGAACGGCGCGACTGAGAGCGATCCGAGCGCACTCGGCAGGCCGGCGACGCCCCGCAGTGACATTGTGCCGACCGATCCGACTCCTGTCGCCAATCCGGTCAGGATACCGCCTGAGACGGCACTGATACCGGCCCCGACTCGTGAGAGCGCCGACGACCCCGAGAGCAACGCGGCGGTTGTTACCTGCGGAATCCGGCCGATGGTCCGCCCGATCGTCCCGTTCGAAATCGCCGAGACGACCGTCCCGACCAGCTCATCCAGAATCGGGTGCAGTTGGAGTCCAGCGTCTGTTGACCCATCACTCTCCGCGTTCGATGCGGCCCGGATGACACCGACTGCGACAACGCCGAACCCGCCGATCAGCGCCAGCCCGAACAGTTTCACCAGAATAGGGGACCCACTATCTTCGCCGTCGCCGGCTGCCGGCGTTTCTGTCGCCGTCTCTGTCGGTGTTGGCGTCGCTGTCGCCGCCGGCTCATCGCTCGTTACCCGTGGTGTCGTCTCTACCCCATCGCTTGTCGCTACCGGCGTCGGCCCACCGTCGATTTCGTCGGGCGCTGTTCCGTCGGGTGTGGCTGGCCCGCTCGCTCGGCTGTCGAGGGGGCCGCTCGACTCGAACTTGACGCCGATTGCGCCGGGAAACAGCGCCGTGCCGAACAGCACAGCGACTGCACAGAGGAGGGCGAGGGCGGCACGCACCAGCTTTGTTGACACTACGGCACCGTTTCCGGCGGTAGAGTAAATATTTTCCCTCACTACCGGACTGTCCGAGCAGAAAACCTTTCATTCGCTGTGGGTATAGCAGAACCACCGCTATGCGGACACTGACCCGCCGTATGCTGTGGACCCTCCTGCTCCTCCTCGCCGTCGACATCGCTGTGGTCGCGACCGCAGCGGTGCTCCTGACGCCCTGGCTTGCGCCGGTGCGGGATGTTGTCGCGTCTCACCTCCCGTTCGGTGGAGCATCGGCACGTATCGCCTGGTGGGTGGCCGTTCTTGCCCCCGCCCTCGTGGCGTTTGTCTGGGCACAGCTCCGGTACACCAGCGCCCAGACGATGGCCGAGGTTGACGCTCGTATCGTCGGTCCCGAGGAGTACCCCGAACTCTACGAACGAGTCCAGCGGCTCGCACAACTGGCTGACCTCACGCCACCACGGATTGCCGTCACGGATACCGACGTACCGAACAGCTTCGCTATCGGGACGCTTGGCGGCGCGACGGTGGTTGTCAGCGAGGGGCTCCTCTCAACGCTCGACGGCGACGAACTTGACGCCGTACTGGCCCACGAACTCATGCACGTCGCCAACCGCGACGCGACTGTCATGACGCTGGCCAGCTTCCTTCCGTCGCTGACCAACGGGGAGTATGACCCGCTTGCAGACCTGCTCCCGGGCGGAAGCCGATACGCGCTCGGACTGGTCGCGCTTGGTTTCGCGTACGTGTTCAGCGCCCGGGTGCTTGCAGCCCCTTTCGGAAGCCTCTCGTTCACGCTGGGGTTCCTGTTTCTGTTTGCGGTGACTGTCCTGCTGGGTAGCGTCGCGCTGGGTGTGTTTACTGCCCCCGTTGTCGTCCTCGGGCGGTCGCTCTCACGCGCTCGGGAGTTTGCCGCTGACCGGAGCGCGGCCCAGTTGACCGGAGACCCTGCCGCGCTCGTCGAGGCGTTAGAGACACTCGACGGCGGGGGCCACGGTCGTCCGGGAACAGACAAACGCTCCGCGTACGCGGGCGTCCGTGGACTGTGCTTCCTTCCTTACGGGTTCGATACAGAGGCGTCGAGCGATTCGCTGTCTATCGAAACGCGGTCCCATCCACCGACAGCCGAGCGGATCGAGCGACTGCAGTCAGTCGCACGCTCGCTCGAAACCGGGCCATAGCGACTGCTCTAAGCCGTTTCGGCATCGACCGCCGTACGGTCGACCCGGGAAACTGTTACAGCAATCCCTATCAGTCTGAATCCTGATCGACGCTCGGATGCATCGTCGGCTCGCCCGGCATCGGCTCTTCGAAGTACCGCCGCATGACCTCAAGCGATTCTTGTTCGCGTTTCTTGCGCTCCGCCTCGTCGATTTCCTCACAGCCCGGCGGAACCGGGCGGTCCCGATCGGTGAAATACCCCTCTGGCGCGGTCCAGTCGTGATAGAAGTCGATGTCGGCGTCTTCGAGCAGCGTGAGCCCGACCTGTGCGCCGTGGCCCGCAGCGACGATAGTCTGGTGGTGCTGCTCGGCCAGGCGGCCGGCCGCGTACAGCCCTTCGACGTCGGTCCGACCCTGTTCGTCGGTCGAGATGAACTGTTTCGACCCCCGGTCGATGAACGATAGATCCAGCCCCTCCAGATACGACGGGTCCGACCAGGACGCGGCGATGAGGTACGTCGCGTCATACGACTCATCATCAGCACAGGCTACCTCGAAGCCCTCCTCAGTTTCCGTCACCTGTTCGGCCTCGCCGTCGATGAACCAGACGCCGGCGCGCCGCGCCTGTGCCCGCATGAGTTCGAGCAGGAGCCGGGGGTTGATTCCCGCTGGAAATCCGGGGTAGTTTTCGAGATGTGCGTTGCGGTTTAGTATCGACTCACCGGTCGAGATGATGCGTGTCGACAGGTCGGCCCGAGCGGTGTAGATCGCCGCCGACAGTCCGGCGACGCCGCCGCCCACGATAATGACTTCTTCGCGGTCGGTTGGCATGGACGGATGTTTCCAGCGGGGACCAAGAAACGTGCCGGTTTGATACCTATAGACGGAGAGCGGCCAGTAACGGCCCCCTCAAGGCACATGCCGGGCGATACAGTTTCTGAGACTACCCGAAGCCTCATAACGATACACCTACTAAAGGCGTCGTAATGACCGACACCGTCGACGAGGTCGATATGCCGTACGACGATGACGCGTCTCAGCAACAGAAGATCGAGGCGCTGCAGGAGCGGCTAGAGGTGCTCGAATCGCAGAACGAGGAGATGCGCGACAAACTGCTGGACGCGAACGCGGAGAACAACAAGTACCAGCAGAAGCTCGAACGGCTCACGCACGAGAACAAGAAGCTCAAGCAGTCACCGCTGTTTGTCGCGACCGTTCAGGAGCTCTCCAGTGATGGCGTGATTATCAAGCAGCACGGCAACAACCAGGAGGCCCTGACAGAGGTCACTGACGAGATGCGCGAGGACCTTGAGCCCGACGACCGCGTCGCCGTCAACAACTCACTCTCTATCGTCAAGCAACTCGACGACGAGACTGACGTTCGCGCTCGCGTGATGCAGGTCGACCAGTCGCCGGATGTCACCTTTGCTGACATCGGTGGCATCGAGGAGCAGATGGAAGAGGTCCGCGAGACCGTCGAGATGCCGCTGAAGAGCCCCGAAATGTTCGAGGATGTCGGCATTGACCCACCGAGCGGTGTCCTGCTACACGGCCCGCCCGGCACCGGGAAAACGATGCTGGCGAAGGCCGTCGCCAACGAGACCGACGCGACCTTCATCAAGATGGCCGGCTCCGAACTGGTCCACAAGTTCATTGGCGAGGGCGCGAAGCTCGTCCGCGACCTGTTCGAACTGGCCCGTCAGGAGGAGCCAGCCGTCGTCTTCATCGATGAGATCGACGCCATCGCGGCCAAGCGAACGGAGTCGAAGACCTCCGGCGACGCCGAGGTCCAGCGGACGATGATGCAACTGCTCTCGGAGATGGACGGCTTCGACGACCGCGGCGACATCCGTATCATCGCCGCGACGAACCGCTTCGATATGCTTGATCGGGCCATTCTCCGCCCCGGCCGCTTCGACCGGCTCATCGAAGTCCCGAACCCCGACATCGAAGGGCGCAAGCAGATCTTCCAGATCCACACCCGAAGCATGAACGTCGCCGATGACGTGGACTTCGAGACGCTGGCCGAGGACATTCAGGATGCCTCCGGTGCTGACGTGAAAGCCACCTGTACTGAGGCCGGGATGTTCGCCATCCGCGACGACCGGACCGAGGTCACGATGGCGGACTTCCACAACGCTTGGGAGAAGATTCAGCAGGAAGAGACCGACGACGAGGACGTTTCCCGGACGTTCGCCTGATTTCGGTAGCGCTTCTCTCCGATTCTCCGCGCTTTTGTAGGTCCGTAGTCACCGCTTCGACCTGCAATTTCGCTGTCGTGCTCGCCCGTTTCAGAACACAGTTACCATTCCGGTCCTGAATCATGGGCATGGCCGTCGCAGACACACTCCAGTCGCGTGCCCGCGCTCGTCCGCGGCTCGTCACCGCCGTCGTCTCGGTCGTTGGCTACGCGCTCGTGTTCGGCGCGTTTGGTGGCGTCTTACCGTTGCCAGAGTTCTCGAATGACACCGTTATTCTGCTAGGTGATGCAATCGCCGTCGTCAACAGTATCGCCCTGCTCGCAATCATCGTCGGCGTCTACTTCATCAAGAACAATCAGGTACAGAAACACCGCGCGGCCATGCTGACCGCGTTCACGCTCATCATGGTGTTTCTGGCCCTGTACATCCTCAAGGTCGGCGGCGGCTTCGAGAAGGCAATCGACGTCGACGGGTTCGTCTGGACGGCATACATCGTGATGCTCGCTATCCACATCCTGCTATCCGCGGTGTCCGTGCCCGTCGTCGTTCACGCCGTCGTCCTCGGGCTGACCCACTCTCCCGCCGAACTCAGAGAAACAATCCACGCCCGTGTGGGTCGTATCGCGGTCTCCGCCTGGGGGCTGAGCCTGTTCCTCGGGCTCGTCACCTACGTCATGTTGAACCACATCTACGGCTGGGTCCCTCGCTAGTATCGGGTTTCGCGTGTCGGGTGGCGAACGATTTTGCCGGCCGCCGCCGTAGGCCACGGCAATGACCACAATCAAGGACAGCGTCCACGACCACATTGAGGTTCAGGGCGTCGCGGCGGCGTTGCTCGACACGCCACCGGTCCAGCGGCTTCGGCACATCTCCCAGCTCGGCACGGTGACGCTCGTCTACCCTTCGGCGAACCACACTCGATTCGAGCACTCGCTGGGCGTCTATCACCTCGCGGACCGGGCACTGTCCCATCTTGGCATTGAGGGCCAGCAGGCCGAACGGGTCCGAGCCGCGGCGCTGCTCCACGACGTGGGGCATTCACCGTACAGCCACAACGTCGAGGCGCTCATCCACCGCCGGACGGGGAAGTACCACGACGACGTGGACGAACTGCTCGGTGACGGCTCTGTCGCGCGGGTGCTCTCAGAGCACGGCCTCAACCCGGACCGCGTGGCTGACCTCGTTGCTGGCGAGGGCGAACTGGGGCAGCTCGTCTCCGGCGAACTGGATGTCGACCGGATGGACTATCTGGTCCGCGACGCCCACCACACGGGCGTTCCCTACGGTACTATCGACCACGAGCGGCTGGTCCGAGAGCTGTGTTTCGTCGACGGGGAACTTGTCCTCGATGAGGGCAATGTCCAGACGGCCGAATCGCTCCTGCTCGCGCGGGCACTGATGAATCCCACCGTCTACCAGCACCACGTCGCCCGCATCGCCAAGTCGATGCTGCGCCGCGGGACCGAGGAATTACTCGCTGCGACTGACACGACAGCCGAGACGCTTCGCAGGTGGGACGACAACGACCTGCTCGTGGCGCTCAGGCAGTGCGAGGCGACGGCGGCGTACGCACGGCGGCTGACCCAGCGAGACCTGTACAAGCGGGCCGTCTGGGCGGAGTGGCAGGCCGTGCCCGATGAGGTGCTGGCGGCCGATCACAACGCTGTCGGGACGATGGAGCAGGCTATCGCCGACGAAGCGAACGTCGATAGTGACGCCGTTGTACTCGACATTCCGCCCGAACCGTCGATGACCGAATCCAGCAGCCGCGTCCTCGTCAACGGCGAGGTCCGCCGTCTCGGCGAACAGTCGACGCTGGTCAACGCCATCCGCGCCGCCCAGCGCGACCAGTGGCGGCTCGGCGTCTATGCCCCCGAATCTGAGAGCGAACGGGTCGGTGCGGCGGCGATCCGCGAGTTGGGACTCGACCTCGACGGAGCTAGGGTCCGGGACGTGCGGACTGGTATCCATGCGACCCTCGATGAGTTTAACTGAGAGAGCGGGCGAACAGGGAACATGATTCTTGAAGGGACGATTCTGACGGGACGGTCGTTCGAGGCTATCGAGGGCCGCGTCGTCGTTGAAGACGGGGAGATAGTCGCTATCGAGGAAACTGCGGTCGACAGCGACGACATCGTGGTGCCAGCGTTCGTCAACGCTCACACCCACATCGGCGATTCAATCGCCAAGGAGGCCGGGGAGGGGCTCTCGCTCGAAGAACTCGTTGCCCCACCGGGCGGCCTGAAACACCGATTGCTCCGCGATGCGAGTCGAGACGAATTAGTGGCCGCAATGGAGCGGTCGCTGTCGTTCATGGAGCAGGCCGGGACTGGTGCGTTTATCGAGTTTCGGGAGGGCGGCGTTGATGGCGTCCGCGCGATACAGGACGCGCTAGCGGGGTCAAACCTCGACAGCGTGATTCTCGGACGCGAGACGACCGATGCAATGGAGCTGGCTGATGGGTTCGGCGCGAGCGGAGCCAACGACAGCGAATTTGGGGCGGAACGGCGCGCGACCAAGCAGGCCGGGAAGCTGTTCGGCATCCACGCCGGCGAGGTCGATAGCTCCGATATCAACCCCGCGCTCGACCTCGACCCGGACTTCCTCGTCCACATGGTTCACGCCGAGTCACTGCATCTCGAACGGGTCGCTGACAGCGAGATCCCAGTAGTGGTCTGTCCCCGGTCGAACATCGTCACCGACGTAGGCCGCCCGCCAGTTGAGGAATTGGCTGACCGGACGACAGTCGCGCTTGGGACGGACAACGTCATGCTCAACAGCCCGTCGATGTTCCGCGAGATGGAGTTCACCGCAAAGCTGTACGACCTCTCGGCCCGCGAGGTGCTGCGCATGGCCACGGTCAACGGGGCCGAGATCGCGGGGCTTGGCGGCGGACTCATCAAGACCGGGCAGCCGGGACGCCTGCTGGTGCTCGATGGAGATTCGGACAACCTTGCCGGCGCACAGAACCCCGTTCGGGCGGTCGTTCGCCGGGCGGGAACGGCTGACGTTCGACGAGTCATCCAGCCGATGACGGAATAATTCTTATCACTGCGGAAATAGTATACTTGGGCAATGCCCTCCACCACCGACCGCGCTCAGAGCACCTCCCTGAAAATACTCCTGTATGGCGTGTTAGGGCTTGTCTCGTTGTTTGTCGTCATCGCGGCTGTGAGACTTGCGTTCGGACTGTTCTTCGGTCTCATCGGCATCATACTGGGGCTGCTCTCTCTGGCCGCTACCATCGGGTTTCTGGCGGCTGTCGGCTATGCCGTGTACTGGGTCGTGTCGGAAGTATTCGGTCAGGACGAGGCAACGGCGTCAACGACTGGCGCGTCACGAGCACAGGCCGCACACACGACTGACGAGGCCAGCGAGACAGACCCCGTCGACCGACTCTCCGAGCGCTACGCTAACGGGGAGATTACCGAGGCTGAACTGGAACGCCGGCTCGAACAGGCCCTTGACGGCCCGTCCGTGGATAACTCCGGGACAACGGAGTTCGAACGGGACCGAGAGTTGAACTGAACCATCTCTGGCTTGATTGTTGAATGTTATCTCTTACCAAACTATATCCGTTCAGCCAGTCAATAGTACAGTATGTACGACAGAATACTGGTACCAACAGACGGGTCGGCGGGGTCGAAAGACGTTCTCAGACACGCTAAAACACTTGCAACGGCCCACAACAGTGAGATTCATGGGCTGTACGTCGTCGACATCGGTCGGTTCTCGACGCTCCCCCACGAACCGACGTGGGAGGGCGTCACCGACTCGCTCCACCGCGAAGGCGAGATGGCGCTGGACATGGTGGAACGTCTCGTTGCCGACGACGTGGCTGTCACGCGAGCCACGACCGAGGGCAGCCCGAGTCGGGAAATCGTCGACTATGCGAGCCAGCACGGCTGTGATCTCATCGTGATGGGGACCCACGGACGCGGCGGCATTGACCGCTTGTTGCTGGGCAGCGTCGCCGAACGGGTCGTCCGGTCAGCCACCGTTCCAGTCGTCACTGTTCCGGTGGAGACAGCGATGCAAGACGTCTCGGAAGACGAACAGCCTGCCGGCGTTCCACAGTGATGTCTCTCCTGTCGTCGCGATCACTCCGTAACTGGGCGGAGATGCTCACAATCCCCCGCTGAAACGACCTCTGTACCTGATTCTGTTTCGATGACGAGCGCGCCCGGGAACTGGACATCCACGGCTTCGCCCTCGATGGGGCCCCCGGGTGTCTCGACCCGGACTTTTTTGCCCAGCGTCGTCGCGTACTCCCGCCATGCCTCGACGACGTGATCCGTATCCTGTCGCAACGCGTCGAATTCTTCTAGCAGTCGTTGCGTGAACAGCCGTCTGTCGACCGGTTCGTCCTGTTCGGCCGAGAGGCTCGTCGGGTTTGCTTCGTCGGGCAAGTCGGCGGGGTCGACGTTCGCGTTGACACCGATCCCGACGACGACCCAGGAGACGCGGTCGGCCTCTCCCTCCATCTCGGTGAGGATGCCGACCAGTTTACGCTCCTCGTCACCGTGACGGACCAGCACGTCGTTGGGCCACTTGATGCCGGCCTCGACGCCGGCCTCACGGGCCGCCCGTGTCACCGCGACAGCGGCCGCGAGCGTGAACACCGGCGCGTGGGCCATCGGCACGTCGGGCCGGAACAGCACGGAGAGCCAGATTCCACCACTGGGCGAATTCCAATCACGGTCGAGTCGCCCCCGGCCACCGGTCTGTTCGTCGGCTAGCACCACAGTGTCCGACGCCCCCTCCGCGGCCAGATCTCTGGCGCGTGCGTTCGTGCTCGGGATACTGTCGTGGTACTCGACCGAGAAGGGTGCGTCGAGGCCGTATTCGACCGCGCTCGCCCCGAACTCCGGTACCGAATCGAGGGCGTAGCCCGCGTCGTCGCTGCGGATCTCGAACCCCTCGTCGCGGAGCGCTTCGACGTGCTTCCAGACCGCGGAGCGGGAGATATCTAGTTCGTCGGCAAGAGTCGGCCCCGAGACAGGACCGTCGGCCAGTGCATCGAGTACCCGGTGACGTGTGTCGTTCATAGGCGGGGCTTCGACCGGCCGGAATAAAAGGCGTCTGCAGCGCGCAGCGGGCAGTCCGCTAGCTCACCCGATCACAAAGAGCAAGTCGCCCATGTCGACGGATTCGCCCTCGCCGACGGCCACGTCGTTGACAGTGCCGCCGCGTTCGGCGACGATGTCATTCTCCATCTTCATCGCCTCCAGCACACAGAGAACGTCGCCGGCCTCGACCTCGTCACCTTCCTCGACGTTGACCTCCAGAATCGTTCCCTGCATCTCCGCGGCGACCTCCTGCCCTTCGGCGGTGGTGGCACTGCCACCTCCGCTGTCAGAGCTACTGCCGCCCTGTGGCCGCTGTGGCTGATTCCCGCCGTCGGCGTCCACATCGCCGACGTTGATTGGGGGTGCGCCGCGCTCTTCGAGGTCGACCTGGAAGCGCTTGCCGTTGACCTCGACAGTAAATTCGCGTTCGACGACCTCCTCGTCTTCGTCGCTGCCGGGTTCAGTGACAGTACCCCACTGCTCCTGCGCTTCTTCGATGCGCGTGCGGTCGAGGTGCTCGTCGAGGTACTTCGTGGTGTGTGTCCCGGTGACGAACTTCTCGTCGGTGAGCATCAGGCGGTGGAACGGAATGACGGTCGGGATGCCTTCGATGTCGAAGTCCTTGAGCGCCCGTTTCCCGCGCTCGATACACTCCTCGCGGTCCTCGCCGTAGGTGATGAGCTTCGCAATCATCGAGTCGTAGTCGGTGACGAGGTCGTCGCCCTGCCGGAGCGCATCGTCGAGGCGGACGCCGATACCGCCCGGCGGGTCGTATGTGTCGAGGCTGCCGCCGGTTGCGGGCGCGAAGTCGTCGGCGGCGTTCTCGGCGTTGATGCGGAACTCCATCGCGTGACCCTCGATTTCCACGTCGTCCTGATCGAAGGTGATCTCCTCGTCCATCGCCACCCGCAGTTGCCACTTGACGATGTCGATGTCGGTGATCTCCTCGGTGACGCAGTGTTCGACCTGAATACGGGTGTTGACTTCGAGGAAGTAGAAGTTTGCCTCCTCGCCGAGTAGTTCACCCTGCTCGCGGTCGGTGTCCTCTTCGACGAGGAACTCGACAGTCCCGGCGTTGTAGTAGTCTGATTCGCGGACGCCACGGCGGGCAGCATCGCCGATTTTCTCGCGGAGCGCATCGTTCAGGGCCGGCGAGGGCCCCTCCTCGATGACCTTCTGATGGCGGCGCTGGAGCGAACAGTCACGCTCGCCCAGATGCCGGACGTTGCCGTGGTGGTCGGCGATGATCTGGACCTCGATGTGGCGGGGGTTCTCCAGATAGCGTTCGAGATAAACAGAGTCGTTCGAGAAGTACGCTTCTCCCTCCCGCTTTGCGCTTTCGAGTTGCTCCTCGGCTTCCTCGGGGTCGTGGACGATTTTCATCCCGCGGCCGCCGCCACCGCCTTCAGCCTTGATCGCAACCGGGAAGCCGTTCTCCTCGCCGAACTCGACGACTTCCTCGGGGTCCTCGACGGGGTCGGTCGTCCCCGGGACGATGGGCACGTCGGCCGACTGCATGATCTTGCGAGCCTTTGTTTTCTCGCCCAGTGCCTCCATCGACTCGCTCTCGGGGCCGACCCAGGTGACGCCGTCCGTCTCCTGGACGCGCGCGGCGAAGTCGGCGTTCTCCGCGAGGAAGCCATACCCCGGGTGGATGGCGTCAGCTCCGGCTTGCTTGGCCGCGTCGATAATCGCTTCTTGATCGAGATAGGAGTCTGCGGCACGGGCCGGGCCGACGTTGTACGCCTCGTCCGCATACCGGACGTGCCCGGCGTGCTTGTCGGCGTCAGAGTAGACGGCCACTGTGCCGATGCCCAACTCCTCGCATGCGCGCATCACGCGCACCGCTATCTCCCCGCGATTAGCGACGAGCACCTTATCGAACATACGCCCTCATACTGAGAGTCGCCTCATAAAACTATGCGCAGATAGCGGCCAAACTTACATATATAATCATGTTAGTATGGAACATGACCACAAACCTAGTCACGGCGTCGCCAATCAACTGAGAAAAAACTGTCCGCGATTAGAACCGTTTGGCGCGGCCAGCGGCGCTCCAGGGATCGGTTGGAGCGTCAGCACGGACCCGAACAGAACGCTTCTGCGTGGCTTCCACGCGCCCGGAGAACGACCACTGCTTGCCGTCCCAGGAGTCACCGTCGTCTGCCGCCGCAGCCGCCGCGGCCGCCGCTGCCGCGCGCTGGCGGTCCGTGAGGTGTGCGCCGATAGCAACGGCGATAGCAGCCGCCTCGTCCGCCGACGCGTCGTCGAGTTGGGCAGCGATCTCCGCGACTAAATCCGCATCGACAGCCGAGTCAGTGTCAGCCGCCATCGTTACAGTGGGATGTTGCCGTGCTTGCGGTCGGGCTGGTCCTTGCGTTTCCCCCGGAGAAGGTCCAGATCGTCGATGAGCCGCGGGCGGGTCTCCTGAGGCTCGATGACATCGTCGACGAAGCCGCGCTTGGCCGCGGTGTAGGGGTTCGCGAAGGCGTCGCGGTACTCGTCGATGAGTTGCTGCCGGCGGGCCTCCACGTCGTCGGCGTCCTCCAGTTCGTCGTCGTAGAGGACGTTGACTGCGCCCTTCGGCCCCATCACGGCGATTTCGGCGGTCGGCCAGGCGTAGTTCATGTCTGCGCCGATGTGCTTTGAGGCCATCACGTCGTAGGCTCCCCCGTAGGCCTTCCGCGTGATGACGGTCACCAGCGGCACAGTGGCCTCGGAGTAGGCGTACAGGAGCTTCGCGCCGTGGTTGATGATGGCGTTGCGTTCCTGATCCTTGCCGGGCATGAACCCGGGCACATCGACGAACGTGAGAATCGGGATGTTGAACGCGTCACAGAACCGGACGAAGCGCGCGCCCTTCCGCGAGGCGTTGATGTCGAGCGTGCCGGCGTTGACCCGCGGCTGGTTGCCGACGACGCCGACGCTGTGGCCGTCCATGCGGGCGAACCCGATGACGATGTTGCGCGCGAAGTCCTCGGCGACCTCGAAGAACGAGTCCTCGTCGACGATACGCCCGACAACATCCGTCATGTCGTAGGGTTTCTGTGGCGCGTCGGGAACTGCGGTCTTTAGTGCCTCGTCCCGGCGCTCGGGGTCGTCCCAGGGTTTGACCCGCGGCGGATCCTCGACGTTGTTCTGCGGGAGATACGAGAGGAGGTAGCGGATGTCGTCCATCGCGTCCTTCTCGTCGGCGGCCGTGAAGTGGGCCACCCCGGACTCGGAGGCGTGGGTCTTCGCCCCGCCGAGTTCGTCGAAGCCAACCTCCTCGCCGGTCACCGTTTCGATGACGTCCGGCCCGGTAATGAACATGTGGCTGGTCTCCTCGACCATGTAGACGAAGTCCGTAATGGACGGGGAGTACACCGCGCCACCGGCACACGGCCCCATGATGGCCGAGATCTGCGGGACGACACCGCTGGCTTGCTGATTGCGGTGGAAGATATCGGCATAGCCCGCCAGCGAGTCGATCCCCTCCTGAATCCGCGCGCCGGCGGAGTCATTCAGGCCGATGATCGGTGCGCCCGTCTCGATGGCCTTGTCCATCACCTTGCAGACTTTCTGTGCGAACGCCTCGCCCAGCGACCCGCCAAAGACGGTGAAATCGTGGGCAAAGACGTAGACACGCCGACCGTCGACCTGGCCGTAGCCGACGACGACGCCGTCTCCCGGTACTTTCTTGTCGGCCATGTCGAAGTTCGTCGAGCGGTGTTCACGGAGCGAGTCAATCTCGACGAAGGTGCCGTCGTCGAGGAAGTAATCGATGCGCTCACGCGCGGTGAGTTTCCCGCGGTCGTGTTGCGCCTCGATTCGTTCCTCACCACCGCCACGTTCGGCCTCGGCTTTTCGTTCCCGAAGGTCCTCGACACGGTCATCGTGGCTCACGCGATATCACTTCTCCCGGACCGGAGCATATCCGACTCCTTGCGGGCATCCGAGAAAAGCGTTATCAAACTTAACCATTATTTCTCGTATTCGATAACCGAAACCGGCGGAGTTTTGAGCGATGGCCCGTTGCATTCGCGCGTGAAGAACGTCACGGCCCGCCAGCACAACCCCTTTGGCTTCGACGCACCGTGTGAGCCGTTTGTGCCGGGGTACGGCGACGCCAACGCCCACTTCCACGTCATCGGTGACCACCCCGGCGTCCACGGTGGCGCGACCTCAGGCATCCCATTTACCGACAACGCTGCGGGTGAACGCCTCCAGCGGGTGCTTGTCGAGGCCGGACTGCTCGCTGAGACTGGCACTCCGCCGACTGTGGAAAAGACGTATCTGTCGTATCTATACATGTGCGGCGGCGATCCGCCGACAGACACGGACTACGAGGCTCTGGAGCCGCTGTTCGACACGGAACTCCGGGCCATCACCGCCCACGTCCTCCTGCCCGTCGGCGAGCGCGCCACGCGACACGTGTTCGCGAACACGACATCGGAGCCAACCGAGTCGATCGACATGGACGCGCTGCACGCAGATGAAGTTCTTGGCAGTGGCTGGCTTGTCTACCCGATCAAAGAGCCAGCGGAGTGGACCGACAACGACGAGGATGTCCTTATCGATGCGCTGACGGCGCTACTGGAAACGGACTATCGCCGCGAGGCGGACCTCGGACGGTTCATGCCTGGCGAGGACCCGTATCTGGTCCGGTAGCTGCGTCGCAACTGGTTTTCTTGCAGTACTAGTCTAGTGAGCCGAAACAGCAGTTACAGCGACCACTCGTCCGAAAGCGGCTCCGCGGACGCCCAGTATGTGTCGAACGTCTCGATAGCCCACTCGCGGACGGCCGGCGCGGTCGTATCGATAGACGCCTGCAGGACGCCGTTGTCGTCCCGCAACAGCAGATGCACCACGTCGTCGGCGATCATCACGGCGAGCGGCACACCGTTGTTTCGTACCCGGACCGACGCGTCCGATTCGGAACGCAGCGATTCGAGCCGATTCCGGAGCCGGTCATCTGCCGCCAGCGCGTCGATTGCGCCGGGCGAGAACACGCCCGAGAACCGCTGCTCACCCGCGCTGACCCGCTCCTGAACGACCCGAATCGCCTGATTGTTGAACGCATGGGAGAACGTCCGGACTTCCTCGGCGTCTCGAAGCAGGTCGAGCAGTCGCTGGACCGGCGCGTTCGGACGCGTCTGGCTCGGGACGGTTATTCTCGCGTCGGCTAGGTGTTGCAGGTCGAAGTCCATCGCATCGGTAGGGAGATACTGGATGATGTCGCGCAGCCGCCGCTCGGTTTCGAGGCTGCCGAGCAGGTCGGTGAACCCGTCAGCGACGATACGACCCGTCGCCGTGGCGACGTATTCGCCCCCTGTTCGACGAATCCACGACCGCTCCTCAAAGTCAGCGATGATTCGCCCGAGCGTCGCCTGTGATGCGCCGGTTTCTGCCGCCAGTTCCCCGCGTGAGTGCGGTTCCGATGCGAGGAGCCGTAACACCTCGACCCGGTTCGAGGAGAGTGCGAGGAACTCGATCTCTTCGAGCGCCGATTCCATACCGCCACGTTGGGGAGTCCGTCCTAAAGCGCTTTCGCAGTGTGAAATTATTTCACACCGTGAATGTCCGCCACGGGTGTTCGGCCGTTTCGCGTTATGTAATATTTTCTAAACGGGCCTATAAGCCTCGATACCGTACCGTAGAGTACGATGACTCAGGTTTCTTCACGTGCTCTCTCTGTCGGCTGTGCAGTCGTATCAGAAACAAGATACGAGGTGGCGGTATGATTTCGCGCCGGACGCTCGCCCTTGCTGCTGTTGCCAGTGTTCTGCTTGGTGGGACCTTCGTCGGCGCGAAGGCCGGTCTGTCGTATCTCCCGCCACTTCTGTTCGTCGCCCTACGGTTCGATATCGCCGCCGTCGTGCTCCTCGGCTACGTTGTCGTGACGCGGTCCCGAGACGAACTGCTCCCACAGACCCGCGGCGACGTGCTGGGGATTCTCTCGACGGGCCTGTTCGCGCTCGGTCTCGCGAACGCACTGATATTCGTGGGTCAGCAGTCCGCCACCAGTGCGGTTGCCGCTATCATCTTCAGTCTCAACCCGATACTGACGCCGGTGTTCGCCGCTCTCTTGCTCTCCGACGAACGACTTTCGGCCCGCGGCGGTCTTGGGATGGTTATCGGCCTGCTCGGCGTCGGTCTCGTCGTCAGTCCCGATCCGGCGATGCTCCTGAGCGGGGGCATCGGCAAGCTCATCCTGTTCGCCGGCGCGACCAGCGCGGCGCTGGGTAGCGTCCTCATCCGGTGGTCCGGTGGCGGCCTGTCGAGCACGGTCCGGACCGCGTGGGCACTCCCCGTCGCCGCCGCGCTCTGTCACTCACTGAGCATCGGCATGGGCGAATCGGCGGCCACGGCGGTCTGGTCGCCGACTGCGATCGCGGCCCTGCTGTACGTCGGCATCTTCGCCGGGGCAATCGCCTACATTGCCTACTTCGGCCTGCTCGATATTACCGGTGCAATTCAGGCCAACCTCATCTTCTACGTGGTCCCCGTCGTGTCGACGCTCGGCGGGTGGGCCCTGCTTGGCGAGGCGATCACCCCGACCGCAGTGGCGGGCTTCCTGACTATCTTCACGGGGTTCGTGGTACTCGGAAGCGAGTCGGTCAACATCCGGGCACTGTTCCCGGGTACTACTGACGAGTCTGACACTGTGTCTGAAAGCCTCGGGATGGCGGACGAGCCGCGCGGGTTCGAGTCTGACTGAGATGGACGTAGGGCATCATATACTTGCTATCACCCCCATTTAGACTGGATAGTACACTGAGCCCGCCGGCCACAGAGGTTCAGTAAAGTATTCAGCCCACCGTTATGTATCCCCAAGGACATGAGTATCGGCGAAAATACACGCATTCGGCGACTATTGATACCGATAGGCGGACTGGCGCTAGTGCTTCAGTCGATAGCGTTTGAGGGTACCTTCGGACTCGTGGAGCGTCCCGGTGTTTCCGGGCTCCTCAGAGACGTGCTGAGCGGTGGTCTATTGCTGGTAGCAACGGTCTGTCTCTTTGGTGGCGTGTATCTACGCCTCCACGATTCGTGAGAGACATGCAGCCCTCCTCTACGTCCGTCTAGTCTGCCACGGCTGAAAAAACATCCCGCGACGACCGCCCACACCGGGCGGTCACTGCGAACTGCTGAGAAGAAGGTCCGCGGGAAACCGACCCTGTTCGTCGTTTATATTGGCGGGATGATCGCGGGGTCCTCAGCGAGGAACAGCGTCTGCAGGCCGAGGGCCAGCGTCAGGACGACGCCGAGGATGACCACCGTTCGGACCATCCAGAGCCAGGTCGGACCGAATGCCCGGAGCCCACCCGTCCCCTGTCGGAGCTCGGCAACTGCGTTGGAGGAGAGCACCCAGCCGACGAACACTAGGATGAGCAGCACTGACAGCGGGAGGAACAGCTTGTACGCGAGCGTGTCGAACCAGCCGAACCACGCCAGGTCCCAGGCCGACGGCAGGCCCAGAATGAACAGTCCAACCCCGAGCATCGCCGACAGTGACACCCGTGAGTATGACGTGTTGTCGACGCCGTAGGAGACTGCCACCTCAAGGAGGCTGATGGCAGAGGAGATCGCGGCGATGAGGACAACGCCGAAGAACACGACGCCGAGGAGTCGCCCTCCGGGGAGCTGTGGGAACGCCGACGCCATCGCGACGAAGATGGCCGACGGACCGCTGGTGTCGGGGCTGACGTTGATAGCGAAGAGAATCGGGAACACGACTAGCCCGGCCAGCACACCGACCATCGTGTTCGTCACGACGATGATGCCACCATCAACCGGGAGGCTCTCGTCGTCACCGATGTACGAGGAGTAGGTAATCATGGCCGCCATCCCCAGCGAGAGGGTGAAGAACGCCTGGCCAACTGCGAACGGAATCAGGTCGCCAGCGTTCGCCGCCAGCGTGGAGAAGTCCGGTGAGAGGAAGTAGCTGTAGCCAGCCCCAGCTCCCTCAAGCGTGGTGACCCAGGCCGCCATCCCGAGCATGAGAATCACGATACTGGGGACCATCACCTTTGTCGCTTTCTCGATACCGTCCTCGACACCCACTGCGACGATACCGACACAGATCAGCAGGAACAGTGCCTGTCCGAGGACAGCTTCTGGCCCACTTGAGATGGCTCCGAAGTACTCCGCGGAATTTCCGAAGTATGCGCCCGTTGCGCTACCAAGGATATACCGCATGACCCACCCGCCGACGACGTTGTAATACGAGAGGATCCAGAATCCCGTAAAGACGCCCAGACCACCGACGACCCGCCACTGCTTGAATCCGAGTTCAGCGAACGCGTCGACGGCATTACGGTTCGTTCGCCGCCCGATGATGAACTCTGCCAGCATTGCCGGGAAGCCGATGAGCAATACGGCGGCGAGGTAAAAGACGAGGAACACTGCGCCGCCGTTTGTCGCGGTCTTGAACGGGAACTGCCAGATGTTTCCGAGACCAACTGCGCTACCGATTGCTGCGAGAAGGAACCCGAGCCGTGAGGCCCACGTTTCTCTGTCACTCATTGTGATGCGGCATATTCTTTTGGGGTATAAAAACCACCATGATTCAGGTTCGCAATACCACCCTGTAATATCAGTATAAAAACACTATTTGTGAAGCCAAACAGCAGCAGTCGGGAGATTCGCGCTGATCCCGCTCTGTCCGCCGTTTCTCGACAATGCGGATACGTAACTACGAGAAACGCGTGATTGTGGCCGAACAGTAGGCAGACCAGATACAGCCTACAATATCAGACCTCGCCGTACACCGGCACCGCCGCACCGCTGGTCACGGTTGCGGTGTCAGAACAGAGGAACAACAGGACGCCGGCGATGTCTTTCGGATCGACCCACGTCTCGAAGTCAGCGTCGGGCATCATCTCGCGGTTCATCGGGGTATCGATGACGCTGGGCATGACGGCGTTGGCTCGCACGGACCCGAGGTTCTCCGCCGCGATAGTCTCTGTTAGCAGTCGGACGCCGGCTTTCGACGCTCGGTAGAGTCCGTCGCCTGCACCGCCTTCGAGTGACGACCGCGCGGAGACAGAGACGATCGCGCCCTCGCCAGCCCGCAAGTGTGGAATCGCGTGTTTCGACGCCAGAAACATCGTCTTCAGGTTCACATCGAACAGGAAATCGAACGTATCCGCATCCGTCTCGTGGATCGGTGTGCCGCCGCGCCACGTTCCGGCGATGTTCAGCAAGTAGTCCAACTGCCCGTGCTCGTCGACGACCGCGTCGATGGTGTCGGCGACGTCGTCCTCGTCGCTGAAGTCCGCCCGGTAGAAACCCACACGTTCGGGGTCGGCCAACAGGAAATCCTCGGTGTTCGGTTCGACAATGTCACTGCCACAGACGGTCGCCCCGGCTTCGAGGAACGCGTTTGCGACCGCGCTGCCCAGCGCCCCGCCGATACCCGTAACCAGTGCTACCTCGCCGTCGAAATTAAACTCGGCTGACATGGATGTGTCAACGGATAGTGGAAAGATAAAGGCCCCTCCCGAAAACCCGAGGTTCGAGTCCGTGGACCGACGATGGACGGTAACACCGGTCTGATTACGGCGTGACGACGAGTTTGCCGAGGAAGCTGTCGTTGAGCACGTCCTCGTGAGCAGCCGGGACTTCTGCAAGGTCGTAGCGGCGGGCGACGACTGGCGTTAGTTTGTCGTCGGCCATGAGGGTCGCCAGTCGGTCCAGTACCGCGCCGAACTCGGGCGTGTTGAACATCGAGACGTGGTGGACGCTGAGGGCTTTCGCCCGGCAGCGTGGAACGCTCTCGAACGTCGCCGCGGGGTCGGTGTTCCCGATGGCGGCGACCTGCGCGCCCTGCGCGGCCACCTCGGCGTCGAACCCGAGATAGTCGTCGAGCCGGTGGTCAAGAATCACGTCTGGCGCGCCGGCGCCGACCACCGCGTCGGCGAGGTCGTCCCGGCTGTAGTCGAACACGTCGTCCGCACCGAGGTCGGCAAGTCGGTCGTGGTATTTCGGTGCTGCCGTCGTCATCACCCGTGCGCCATTCGCCGCCGCTAACTGGACCGCAACGTGGCCGACACCGCCGCTCCCGCCGTGAATCAGCGCCCGCTCAGCCGGCTCCAGCGCGCAAGCGTCGACGAGCGTCTGCCAGGCGGTGACACCGACGAGCGCGACGGCCGCGCCCGTCTCGGCGGACACCCCCTCGGGGAGCTTTGCTAGGTGTGATTCGGGAACAGCGACGTACTCCGCACAGGTTCCCTGGAGCCAGTTGCCCAGTCCGGTCGCGAACGCCCGGTCGTCTTCGGTGACGGAAGCCACGCGCTCGCCGGTCGCGGCGACGGTCCCGGCACAGTCGGAGCCGGGTATCCAGGGCAGTTCGCCCGGTTCGTAGTCGCCGGTCCGGAAGTACGTATCGACCGGATTGACCGCCGCTGCCTCGACTTCGAGCAGGACCTCCTCCGGTCCCGGTGTGGGTCGTTCGATGTCGTCGACACGGAGCACGTCCGTCCCGCCGTATTCGTGGAATCGTACAGCACGCATTGGGATATGCGTCAGGTGGTATCGGGAAAACCTTTCCCCACGGACTGAGCGGCCCCGGATACGGTTTCAACATATCGCAGTACGTGGCGTGGCATCGCCGACACCGAACGAGTCAGGTCGGTGCTCATCTCGGTGACTGTAGGGTGTATCATCGGAGCAATAGACTGTCCCAACGGTAGCCGCTCTGAGGCGATAGATGTCCACAGTCGGCCGCAGTGCTTATCATCGGTGAGAATTGCGCAACAACCCTTTATTAGCACGTTTGTGTAGAATTGGGTGATGGAATCAGATAGGGACTCGCCGCTCCCGAGCTTTATTGCTGGCAGTTACGCCGCCAGGCTCGGGTTGGCGCTTTCATTCGCGATACTTGTCATTATCGCTGCTGGAGTCCTGACAAGCGTACAGGCGTCCGCCACTCTCGAGGAGGACGTGGCGGACGACATCACCGCGCTGTCAGAGACGCAAGCAGTACAGTTAGACGACTGGCTGACGACATCGCGTCGGAACGTCCGGTCGACGTCGCGACTTCCCGTGTTCACCGATGGAACAGACACGGAGAAACAGCAACGACTGGAGGAATTACAATCCAACGAGGAACTGCCACCCGGTGTCGTCGCAGTACACTACTTCGACACCGAGACAGACGAGATTCGTGCCAGTTCGAATCAGGACTTCATCGGGGTCAACGCTGCCGATCAAGGGGCTCCGTTCGCTACGGACCCGCCACAGTTCGACGGGCCTGACGACACGCACGTGACGGAGCCGTTCTCCGTCTCAGTCGTTGACCACCCGATAGTTGCTGTCGTTTCGCCAGTCCCAGGGGACGACGACAGGGCGCTCGTGTACATGATCGACCTCCGGGAGAAGGCAGATCAGATATCAAACCAGCGCGATGGGTCATTTACCACGGTCGTCAACACTGAGGGTGAGTTCGTTTCTCACCCCAACACCTCGATGATCGGGTCGACAGCACCGATTTCGCAGATGGAGTCGGACCCGCTGGGTACAGTTGAACCCGGAAAGAGTGCCTTCCACGAGACAGGCAGTATGCTGATGGGCCTGAGCCGCCTCGAATCGCATGAGTGGGTCGTTATGGTCCACTCTGACCCAGAGGCCGCATACGCCCTGAGCGATCAGATCAACTCCGATCTCATCGGGCTCATTCTGCTTGCCGTCGTCAACCTCGGACTCATTGGGGTCACGATCGGCGGGAACACGATCGCTTCGCTGCGGCGGCTTTCGGTGAAGGCCGAATCGATGGCCGATGGTGAGCTTGACGTTGATCTTGACACCTCCCGCGAAGACGAGTTCGGAACGCTGTACGCGGCCTTCGATAACATGCGGGCGAACCTCCGTACACAGATATCCGAAGCCGAAACCGCCCGGCAGGAAGCGGAGGAAGCCAAAGAGCAGGCCGAGGCCGCCCGCAAGGATGTTGAATCCGAGCGCAACGAGATGGAGGCACTGACCGGCCACCTCGAACTCAAAGCAGAGCAGTACAGCAATACGTTGGAAGCTGCCGCCAACGGGGACCTCACCGCACGGGTGGACACGGACAGCATGAACGACGCGATGGCGGAAGTCGGCGAGGACATCAATACGACGCTTGATGCGCTCGAAGACACCATCGCCGATATGAAAGCGTTCGCGACGAACGTCATCCAGTCCAGCGACCGTGTCAACTCGAACGCGGAACGGGTCGACCGGGCCAGCAAGCAGGTGTCGAAGTCGATCAACGAGATCTTTGAGGGAACGACCGAGCAAAACGAAGGCCTCGAATCAGCGGCTGCCGAGATGCAGAACCTCTCTGCAACCGCACAGCAAGTCGCCTCCTCTGCCCAGCAGGTCGCTGACACGTCCCAATCGGCTGCAGAAGTTGGTGAGGACGGCCGTGAAGCCGCACAGGAAGCTATTGCGGAGATGAGCGCTATCGAGGACGAGACCGGCGAGACCGTCGAAGAGATCAATGCGCTCGACGACGAACTTGACGAGATCGGCGAGATCGTCGGCGTCATCACAAGTATTGTCGAGCAGACGAACATGCTGGCGCTGAACGCCTCCATTGAGGCTGCCCACGCCGACGGTGATGGCGAAGGGTTCGCCGTCGTCGCAGACGAGATCAAGGGCCTCGCGGAAGAGACGAAAGAGGCCGCCGCCGACATCGAAGGGCGCATTGAGGGCATCCAAGAGCAGGCCGGCGACACTGTCGAGACGATGGAGTCGACCAGCACCCGGATCACCGAAGGCGTCTCGACGGTCGAGGAGACCGTCGACGCGCTGGAAACCATCGTCGAGTACACGGAAGAGGTCGACACTGGTATCCAAGAGATTGATCGGGCGACCGAGGAGCAGGCCCGAACCGCACAGGACGTGATGGGGACTATCGACGACCTGACGACGATCAGTCAGCAGACGGCGACGGAGGCAGACACCGTGGCCGGTGCAGCACAGGATCAGTCCGCGTCTATCGACGAAGTGTCGGACTCTGCGACGGAACTCAGGCAGCGTGCTGACGATCTCGAATCGCTACTGGACCGCTTCACTGTCGAAAACTCCGCTGGGACGGGCACTGACAGTACGGCCGCTGTGGGGGATGACTAACAATGGCAACGATAACGACCTGGTTCACGCTGGGACTACTGGGTGAACTGCTCGGGACGGCGGTGCTGGCGTACGGCTACACGCTCGTCCCCGAAGAGGTGCGGAAGCGGTATCTGCTGCTGATCGCGATTCCGGGTATCGCAATCGTCGCCTACGCTCTGATGGCGCTTGGCTTCGGGTCGATACAGAGTGAGGGCCACGCGGTGTACGTGATCCGGTACGTTGACTGGCTGTTGACGACGCCGCTCAACGTCTGGTTCCTGGCGCTGCTCGCTGGCGCGAGCCGGGAGGACACAGTGAAACTTGTCGTCCTGCAGGCGTTGACTATCGTCTTCGGATTCGCCGGCGCGGTCACTCCATCGCCGATTAGCTACGCGCTGTTCGCGGTCGGCGGAGCGCTGTTCGGCGGCGTCATCTCGCTCCTCTATCGGAACATTGCGGCGGCCGCAAAGTCGACCCTGTCCGACATCGAGATGAGCCTGTACCGCACGCTCCGGAACTTCGTCGTCGTCCTCTGGCTCGTGTATCCGGTCGTCTGGGTACTCGGTGCGGCAGGAGTGGGCCTCATGGATGTCGAGACTGCGACGCTCGTAATCGTTTACCTCGACGTGGTCACGAAAGTCGGCTTTGGCGTCATTGCCTTGCTGGCGATGATCGACCTCGGCTCGGTCGGCGAGACTGCCGAGGAGTCGACGGCGGTTGCAGGGGACTAGCGAAGGGCGCGACCGCAGGGAGCGCCCCTCGAAAATGCGAACGGCGACGGAAGGGGCCGTGCGCAGGGAGTGGCCCTCGTTGCTGTGAGCGACCTTCATTACTGTGAGCGGCTCGATTTTGTGTGAATCGCTATACTCTCATACGATAACATCAGTGGCCAGTCAGGACCGACCCTCACTGACGGTCCCAGTGGTCTCTGCCTCATCAGTCGTGTCACTTCCCTCAGTCTCGTCGACGGTATCGAGTGCGTCTGGAAGCTGATCTTGGATCAGCCAGAACGTCAGCCGGTAGACGCCGTACCCGAGCAGGACGAACAGCACGAGGTCGATAAGATACAGTTCGACGAATTCGAGGACCGAAATCTCGCTGAGCGCGAGGTTGCCGGACAGGATGAGAAACTCTAGCGTGGCGAGAACAAACAGCGCGGGTGCAAAGAGGACCACCAGTCCGATGACGAGAAGTGCAATCCGTTTCTGCGAGGGGGAAACAGGCATACCGACAGTTCGCTGCCCAGACAGATAGCTCTACACGTTGCTTGTTACCAATCCTGTAACAACCGGGTGAGTCGTACTATCAGTGGCAGTATGTAGAGCGAACGGCGGACAGCGATACAACCGAATAAAAGGGGAAGCGCGGCCGGTCAGTGGATTCCCATCGCTTCGATCTGCTCCTGATACCGGTTCCGGATGGTGACCTCTGTTACCTGGGCCACGTCGGCGACCTCACGTTGGGTCTTCTTTTCGTTACAGAGCAGCGAGGCGGCGTAGATGGCTGCGGCGGCGTAGCCGGTCGGTGACTTCCCCGAGAGCAAGCCTTGCTCGGCGGTGGTGTCGATGATTTCGTTAGCCTTGGACTGGACTTCCTCGGAGAGTTCCAGTTCGGAGGCAAACCGCGGGACGTACTGCTTGGGGTCGACCGGTTCCATCTTCAGTTCGAGCTCTTGTGCAACGTATCGGTACGTCCGCCCGATTTCCTTCTGTTCGACCCGGGAAACGTCCGACACCTCTTCCAGACTTCGTGGGATGCCTTCCTGTCGACAGGCCGCATACAGGCAGGCTGTGGCGACGCCCTCAATGGAGCGACCGCGGATGAGGTCCTCGTTGAGCGCCCGTCGGTAAATGACTGAGGCGACTTCGCGGACCGACCGGGGGACGCCCAGTGCGCTCGCCATGCGATCAATCTCCGACAGCGCGAACTGTAGGTTCCGTTCGCCGGCATCCTTGGTTCGGATGCGTTCCTGCCACTTCCGAAGGCGGTGCATCTGGCTCCGCTTCTCCGAGGAGAGTGACCGACCGTAGGCGTCCTTGTCCTTCCAGTCGATCTGTGTGGTCAGCCCCTTGTCGTGCATCGTCTGGGTTGTGGGGGCTCCGACGCGTGACTTGGACTGGCGTTCGGAGTGATTGAACGCCCGCCACTCCGGCCCGCGGTCGATGTTCTCGTCTTCGATGACGAGGCCACAGTCCTCGCAGACGAGTTCACCACCGCCGTCGCTAGATATGGACTCCGACTCACACTCAGGGCAGGTCTGCTGGCCCGTGCTCTCGGACTCCTCCTCGCGTTCCTCCTGTTCAGAATCCCGCTGGCGCGTCGGCCGTTCCATGTGTTCTTTTACGGAGAAAAGCCAATCACGTATAAATGTTTGGGCGAGACCGACAGTTTTGCCTGATTTGGACGCTGTCTGTGAATGCTAGATGGAAAAATCATGTTAAATTTAGCTAGAACTGTCTATCTTTCGAGCGACCGATGGGTGTAATGGGATGGCACACCTTGTTCTCACTCCGCGGTGACGGTGGAGCGCGGACAGCCAGCACTGTTCGTCCCACATATCGCGCTCTTTTAGTCCGGGACTCCCCCACCTTGCGGTATGAGCAAGGTCAATATCGGGCTTCGGGGCTGGCGCTTCGATGAGGACGTGCTTGGGCCGGACGGGCGGGTCCGTCCGCTCAAGACGATGGAACCGGAAACCCGGCAGCGGCTACTGGTGCTTGCAGAACGAGTGGTCGACCCCTGTGATGCCTGTTGGCTGATTCACGGGGACGAAGACATTGAGCAGTGCAACGTTGCGGACGCTATCTACGGCGAGCCAATGGGTGAGGTAGTGGTCTGTTCGGACCACGAGACGGACTTCATTTACTGGTTCCGTGAGGAAGGCGGCGAGGCCTACGCCGGTGATACTGACCTGGCCTCGGCCTTCCACGAATGGTTCCTTGATGGGAACCGCGCGCCAGAGGAGTACGTCGGCCTCGAACACGTCGATGAGGATCCGACAGCGCTGCCAGAGGCCCCCGACAGGGACGAAGCGATTCCAGGACTTGAAGAGGAAGTCGAGCAGATGGACGAGGAGGATCTCGACACGATCGATATGGACCTCAGCGACCTGGACGTATGATCTCGGTCGCCGTCGTCGACGCGGAGACACCGGGCAACGTCGGCACCATTGCACGGTCGATGAAGAACTTCGGCCTGTCGGAGCTGTTGCTCGTCGACCCACCGGAGCTGGACCCAGACGGCGAAGCGTATGGCTTTGCCGGCCAGGCCCGGGACGACATCCTTCCGAACGCCCGGACGGTGACATTCGACGACATCGTCGAGAACTACCACACCGTCGCCTGCACGGCGACGACGAACGAGGACCCGGCCAACCACGTCCGGTATCCGGCGACGACGCCGGCCGACCTAGCCGACTCGCTCCGGGACGTTGAGGGCGATATCTGCGTCGTCTTCGGCCGCGAGCGGGTCGGGCTCTCGAACGACGAACTCGCACGGCTGGATGTCATCTGCTCTATCCCGGCCAGCGCGTCGTATCCGGTGTTGAATCTCGGCCAGGCGGCCACCATCGTTCTTTACGAACTCCGTGATCTAACTGTCGGCGAGACCCAGCACCCCGAGGAACTCCATACGCTCGCCGAGACGCCAGCGGTTGAGGGCCTACATGAGGAGTTCGACCGGTTCCTCGGGGCTATCGGTCACCCCGAAGAAAAACAGCACAAGGCTCGACGGCTGTTCCGGCGGGTCCTCGGGCGTGCACAACCGACCGGCCGAGAGACAAAGACGCTTCGCGGTCTGTTCCGGCAAGCCCGACAGCGAATCGAGCGTGCCGAAGACGACTGAGGGTCAGCTGAGGTTCTCAGATCCGGTTCCGGAGTCGAATAGCGAACCGATAACAGCGTCGTGGGCCTTCCGCAACCGGTAGTGTAAGGTCGGCGCGGAAATGTCGAGTGTCTCAGCCAGTTCCTCTGCGGAGCTCCCTCGCGGCCAGTCGTAGTAGCCGCGTGCATAGGCAGTCTTGAGTGCGGCGGCCTGTTTCGGAGTCAGCTGATCGCGTATCTGTGTCTGGAAATCTGTCACCGTAGAGACTGGCTGGTCGACGTACTGCTTGCTCCGTAGTTCTGTCCCGGGTGTTCCCTCCTGGATCGCCTCAACGACAGCACGGACGTTGATGTCCGGCGCCATCTCCGCTGTGAACCGCAGATCACCGTCCGCTGCAACGGCCTGCTGAACGGCCCCGCCGTAATCTGCGAGCGTGTCAAGCGGCGATGCGGATATCTCATCGAGCGTGACTTCGAGCAAGGGCACTCGGTTTTCCGCCGCCGTTTCCACGACGGCACAGGACTCGACCGACGGCATCTCAGTGAGCGCCCGACACACCCGGTCAGTGTCCACACCACTGGCGCGAACGTAGTGGAGACAGTTCCCGGAACTGATCGGAACGCGCCGTTCGAGCGTGAACGAACAGTCGAGCATCGCGGAGAGGCGGGCGAAGACGTCGTCGGAATCCGGCGTCAGGAACTCTAGTTTGACGGTCGTCGCCGCCAGCAATGACTGCTGACTGTGGACGCGCTGGATAGAAAGCGCGATAAGTCGCCCCAGATCGGCCAGGATGTCGGACTCACGACAGCCAATCGTGGCCCCAGTCGATGCGTAGACCATCAGTACGCCGTATGTCGTCACGCCAGTTGTCAGGGGAACTGCCGCAACGGAACAGTGGTCTGCAATTAGTGAACGGTCCATGTCGGCGTCCGAAGGCGTCGACACGCTGGCGATGTCCTCAACGACCTGTACCTCGCCGGTGTCGATGGCGTCGATGGCGAGGCTGTGCTCGTCGGACGAAAGCTGCTCCGGCGCCGTGTCAATCCCAGCGGCGGCAGCCAGTGTTATGCTCGTGGCACCCCCGCGGCTCCCGGTCCAGACGGCCTGGTACAAGTCCGATTCAGTGAGATGCGCACACACTGCCGATTCGATTCCCTCACGTGTCTGTGTGTCCTGTAGTGCCTTTGCAATCTCTCTGCCCAGCACATTGAGCCGCTGTGCCTGCTTGAGTTCGTCACGCTGTCGCTCAAGTTCGGCTTGGCGATTCTTGTGAGCAGTGACGTCGCGAGCGACGAAGATGACAGTATCGAGGTCGTAGGCGCGACTTTCCAGCGGCGCGACCCGTGCCTCGAACCACCGCTTGCCATCGGGAACCCGTAGTTTGTACTCCACGGACTGGAATGACCCGGTTCGCAGGGCCGCACGAACGGTCGTCAGGAGCGAATCAGCGGTGTCGTGGGGAAGAAACTCATGTAGCGTCTGGCCGACAAGCGTGTCTGTATCGTCTACCGTCAGCATTGTCTCGGGGTCGGTCAGGCAGTCGAGGAATCGCCCTTCCGCGTCGATGATGAAACTAGGGTCCGGAAAGGCGGTGTTCAACGCATCGCGCTGTTCCGTGTGGCGCTGTCGTTCGAGTTCATAGCCCGCCCAGTCGGAGAGCAACCGAACGAACGTCAGGTCCCACTGCGTGAACTCCGCTGTGCGCGGCTCCAGTCCGTAGAAGCAGAACGTTCCGTACACGGCCCCATCGACGACGACGGGTGCACCGATGTAGTTCGCAATGCCCCACTCAGGGTCAGCGAGGTCCGGCGCGTCCGTCTCAACGTCCCTGATCGCGAGCGGTTCGCGGTGTTCGACGACGTGCCTGCAGTTCGGGAGGTCCTCGATGCTGGTCGTTCTGCCGGCTTCGAGGTCGGCAGTCGTCGGTGCAGTGACTGCTTCAAACACGTATTCGTCGCCGTGGACCCGGGAGAGCGTCCCAAACGACGAACCGAGTGTCTCACAGCCGAGCTCTAACAGCGCGTTGAGTTGTTCCGTGAACGTCCGGCTCGAATCGGTACAGATGTCGTAGGCCGCTTCGAGCACCGACTCCCGTTGCTTCCGAGCCGTGATGTCGATATGTGCGATGGACGCGAACGTTGCTCCATCGACGGTGAACGGGGCAGCGTACAACCGGAACCACCGTTTCGACGACGGGGCGTGACACGGATATTCGAGTTCGAACGAGGATTGCTCGCCAGCGAGGACGGCCCTGATCCCGTCGGCTGCCTGTTGCCCGGTCGTGTCGTCAGCCATGTCAGCGACGTCGAGATAGTTCACACCGACCGTATTCGGCGTCAACTCTGTTCCGTTTGCCCGGCCGAACTCGCTCCATGTCTCGTTCGTCGAGAGAATCACCCCGGACGCATCTACAACCGCAAACATGAGGGGTAGTGTATCGATGGATGGCCCGTACAGAGTGGGAACATCGTAGCCATCCATGACACTTGGGACCATGTATTTACTGTTGCGGCGAGCCACTTAACGCCCAGTGTCTGGTTAGAATACTAACATTCTCGCAGAGAACATATTTGCCGTGAATATCATGCCGAATTGGGGTTAAAGGACTGTAAAATGGATCTATTCAAATGAACGCCTGCCAGACCACCCACCAAATATCCATATATTAACCAATTACCGACTGGCCCGGATATATCAAACAGGATTCTGTCTCACCCCGATTTATTCTAGGGACCTAGAGAGAGTGTTTAGGATGGTGACCACTGTAGCGACCCACAGGATACGCACTACCTCACTATGGACTCCACTGTCAATCCAGTTCGCGTCGAACTGTTCGTCCGGTCCCTGTGTCCGGAAGATACAACGCAACAACAGAATTACGTGCTTGATCGATTACAGGCTCTTGAGAACGCTGGCCGTATCGAGGACCTGTCGATACTGATCTGGGGACGCCGGATCGAACCACGACTCGCACAGCGGACTGCGGAGGGACGACACCTGCTGGAACGGCTGTCCATGTTCGAACAGTGGGAGCGGGACGCCGATGCCTCGCTTGACGCATTCGACTGGCAGCACCCGGTGACGAACATGGTTTCCGATGAGTCGGTCACCGTCATCACGCTGCCCACGCTTGCCCTCGCTGAATACGTTGACGGTGACCTCCAGCACGTCGCCCCCTGCACGCGGGATGGGACGGTCCACCGCGTCGCGGATCGTGTTAGACACCTCTCAGATACCGCAGACATAGCCGACGAATTCGACCATGAGCGTACCGTGGTACAATAGCATCCGAACCGCCCCAAACCTAACACGCTGACCGTCCAGATCCAGCACCATACCAGGTAACATGAATACGAAACAAACCGAGATACCGGATTCGCTACCACTGGACGACCGGCTGTCGCTCCTGTCGTCGCACTATCGACGGTTCCTCCTGTACGGGCTTTCACAGTACACGACCCCGGTTTCACTGGCTGTACTTACGGACACGGTGACCGAATTCGAACACGAGGCACCGGCCGAACACTACCGTGACGAGCGACTCAAGATCTACACGGCTCTCTATCACAACCACCTTCCGCGGCTGGTCGATGCCGGTGTCGTCCAGTACAACCAGTCGGAAGATATGGTCGATATCGGGCCGAACGCGCCAGCCCTCGTCCCGCTACTCGAGTCGACGATCGAACACGACCTGTCGGCGAACGGTAACGACCTATCATCGAACGCCGTCGATGTCAATTCCTTACAGCCCGAGCGACGCAATTAAGCCCGCTTTTGTATCTCCGAGCGCAACACGTCGCTCACCGTATCACCGTCAGCTTTGCCACGGAGTGCGCCCATGCACTCGCCCATCAGCGCCGAGAACGCGCCCATTCCTTCCTCGGCGACTTGGTCCTCATGGCGTTCGACGACTTCGGCAACGGCGTCACGGACTTCTGACTCGTCGACGCCGCCCAGCCCTTCCTGCTCGACGGCCGCCTCGGCCGTCAGCGACGGGTTCTCGGCGAGTGCCGTCAGGAGGTCTTCTATACCCTCACGGGGCACATCTCCGCTGTCGACCAGCAGGATAGCCCCTTTGAGGTGCTCGTCGGTGAGATGCCCGACGGGCACATCGTCGCGGCGGAGTTCGGTCAGCGTCGACTCCAGCGTCCCGGCAGCCAGCGTCGGGTCAACACCTTCGCCCGCCACCAGTGCCTCGAACAGCGGCCACCGCTGGCCGTAGGCGACCTGCTCGGCGAGGCCGGAGCCGAGGTCGAACTCGCGCTCGTACCGGTCGACCTTCTCGGTGAGCAGTTCCGGGGTCTCGACTTCGGTTACGTCGGGTTCGACGGGCGGCACGTCCGTCTCGGGGTACATCCGTGCCGCGCCGGGGAGCGGGCGGAGGTACCGCGACGTAGCGTCCTCATTCGCGTCGCGGGTCTCCTCCGGGACGCCCTCAAGCGCCGTCTCGGCCCGCTCCGCAACGGCGTCGATGGCCAGTTCGGCGGTCTCCGGGTCGTCAGCGACGATAGCGACGGCGTCCTCGGGACTGGCTCCAACAGCGTCCCGCAGCGCCTCGACTTCCGCCTCGGTGACGCCGTAGGCCGGGAGCTCGTCGGTGTGGAAGATGCCGCCCGCGCCGTGGCGCTTGGCGTGGTCGGACAGTTCGGTCCCAAGCCGTCGGTCGGGCTGAATCTCCCGGCCGACGAGCCCGTCGAAGCCGGACAGCAGGAGGCCCTGTACTTTGCCGCCTGAGGAGAGCGCGCCCTCGATGACGCCGGACTCCGTATCTTCGAACACCTCCGTCACGTCCTGTGGCTCGCCGACTGTTGCGTCGCGCTCGGTGAGTTCTTCGGCGATGTCCAGCAGTTCGACCTGCCGGCGGACCTCGTTGCGGACGAGGTCGTCGATGTCATCGAGGCTCTGGACGCCTTTCAGTTCGATCCGTGCGCCATCCTCGATAGAGACGTTCACGTCCTGGCGGATGGTCCCAAGGCCGCGCTTGACCTTCCCGGTCGAACGGAGGAGCATCCCGATGCGCTCGGCGGCCTCGCGGGCCTGCTCGGGCGACCTGATGTCCGGCTTCGTGCCGATTTCGACCAGCGGGATGCCAAGGCGGTCAAGCGAGAAGCGCACGCCGTTCTCGGTTTCCTCGACGCGCTGGCAGGACTCTTCTTCCAGTAGCATATCCTCGATGCCGACTGGGCCGGCGCTCGTCTCGATGGCCCCGTCGTTGGCGACCAGCATCGAGCGCTGGAACCCCGTGGTGTTCGAGCCGTCGACGACGATTTTCCGCATGACGTTCACCTGGTCGATGACGGACATATCCAGTAGCTGGGCGATCTCGAGCGTCGTTTCCATCGCCTCGCGATCGACACGGTGGGGTGGCTCGTCGTCCTCCTCGACGAGACAGGTCGTGTCGTAGGCCAGGTACTCGAACTCCCGGTCGACCATGCTCTCCTCCAGCGCCGCCTCGTCGATCTCCCCGAGTTCGCTCTTGGTCGGGTGCAGATAGCGGGTAAAGGAGCGCTCGCTCTCCTCGGGCTCGCGGATCGTCGTCGGACAGTCACAGAACAGCTTCGTCGCGGTATCGAGTTGCTGGTGGATCTCCAGGCCGGCGACGAGCCCCAGCTCCTCGTAGTCGTACTCAGTCATTGTCGAGGTGTCCGGGACCGGGGGCCAAAAAACGCACCCTTCCCGCGCTCGCCGCCGCCCTTTTGACTGTCTCGTCCTCACTGTCGATATGCGCTGGCTGTCGACAGCCGCGGTGGTCGTTCTTCTTCTGACCGGCGGCTGTAACGCTTTCGTCGGCGCTGACACCGCCGATAAGGGGACCGTCACGCCAGCCCCGGTCCCGACCGCAGCGGAGTCGGACACAGCAACATCGCTGGACCCGCCGCCCGGCGTTACCACGGACCGGCTCGATAACGTTGCCCTCCTGTCGGCTGCCCACCGGCAGGCGCTCAACGGCACTACCTACACCCTGAACGAACGTTACAGCGAGTTCACAATCGGGAACGACAGCACTTCCGTCCGGCGTGAAGAGACTGTCGCCGTCGAATCACCGACCCGGTACCGCGACGAGATGGTAAGAATGACGACTGACTCAAACGGGGCCGTCAAGCGGTACGAACAGTCGACCTACGCTGACGGCACCAACTGGTATGAGCGTCGTGACAACGGCACAGTCGAGCGCCAGCGTGGTGAGGTCCGGTTCAGCCGCGACAAGTACGCCTACCGGACGGCGTTCTATCTTAACCGCTACGCCGTGGTCAACCAGAGCGCCACGGACGTCGTCACACGGGACGGCAGTCGGCTCTACCGGATTCGGGGCTCCGGCGGCGAGATTCCGACCACGGAACGGCTGGAGGAGTTCCGAATCGAACTGCTGGTCGAACCTGCCGGCCTCGTCCGCCGATTCAGCGTCTGGTACCGCACCGAAGATCGCATCGTCGAATACAGCTTCTGGTACGAGGATATCGGTGAGACGACGGCGGAGCGGCCAGCGTGGCTCAACGAATCAACACCGGCGGACTGAGGGGGCCGGTAGGCAACAGCGCACGTCAGCGGCTACAGACGATCAGTCTCAGTTCGAACATCGTCGGTTCCGGACGTGCTCCCGGCCCGGTCGTCGTAGTACTTTCGGCCGATGAAGTCGTCGTCAAGATTCCCGACCAGAGAGTTGTACAGCCCATCTGCGGACTGGTACGTGGCTTCGCTGGTCCGAGCCAGTACCTCACTCATTTCGATCGAGTCGCCGTTCTGGGCGACCAGCTCAACGTCGCCGAGTTGCCGGACGACAGCGGCATGGTCAGCGGGGAACTCACAGGCCTGGTCGAACAACTGCAACGTTTCGGAGTAACGCATCTGTACTACACATCCGTATTCATCATCAAAAAATATTATGAATTCTGGTTATCCGGTAATCGGCTTCACTGACCAGATCCGGTTGTTGAGACGAGACCTGATATTTCGCTCCAATCGGTGCGGGAAAACATTTCAAAGATCATGGCATATGTTTTCGTATGTCAATTAGCCTGGCAACTCCGGACGATGTAACGGCGATCAATCAGGTGGCAACGGCAGCCTGGGAGACGGACTACCCCCTGCTCACCCAGGAAACGGTTGAAGACGGCGTTCACGACTGGTATTCGCCCGAGCAGCTCGAATCGGAACTGGTCGAACCGCAGACCCTCTTGCTTGTCGCCGAGCGCGAGGAGCACGTTGTCGGGTTCGCACACGCGACGTGGCACGAGACTGACCACACGGGGTATATTCTCCGGCTGTACGTCCATCCTGACTCCCGGCGCGAGGGAATCGGCCAGTCACTGCTAGAACGGACCTGCGAGGAACTGTTCGAGCACGATATCGACCGGATCAACGCGATGGTCCTCTCGGCGAACGAACCGGGAGCCGAGTTCTACGAGCAGTTCGGATTCGAGTTCGCCGACGAGAGCGACACCGAAATCGGCGGCGAGCGCTACCCCGAGAGCCGCTACGTCCTTGCGGACGAGTCACGGGTATAGGTCACAGAGTCACTTACGGGAAAGCCGTCGCTCTCCGAGGCTATCGTCCTAAGAAAGGTGCGTGACGAGTTCCGTAACGCGCCCACCCGGGTACTCGACCTCGTCGACCTCCTGCTCGACAACGTCACCGGCGAGGCCTGTCACGTTGGAGAGCGGAATAACGCGCTCCTGTCCGTCGCCCTCCGGTACGGCCCAGACGACGTTTCCCATGATTTTAGCTGTCGTACACTCGATACTGGTGTCGCCGTCCATCGAACTGTCGAGGAACACTGTCGCGCTCATTGTGGTACCCTTTGACACGATAGGACATAACCGATACGGTCAGGTCGGAGTGGCGGTTGGCGTCCCAGCTGCCACTCAAAGCAGGGTCGAACAGAAACCTGTTAAAGCAAGAGTCTCTGCTGCTCACGGATCACTCTGTTCCCGCTCGCATTTTCGAGGTAGCTCCCTGCGGTCGCTCCCTCGCTACTCCCTCGCTACTCCCTCACGGCGCCTCACGGCACCGTTCCAGTACGAGAGCCCTCACTCCGTTCGACTCTCGCTACTCGCGGGTCGCTATCGCTCTCCCCTCGCACTAACGAGGGCCGCGCTTCGCGCGCGCTCCTCGCTATTCCTCGCCCAGGATGCCACGCTTCGTCATCTTCTCGGGGTCGAGTACGTCGTCGACCTCATCTTCGTCGAGATAGCCCTCTTCGAGGACGACCTCGCGGATGGTCTTCTCCTCGGCGAGCGCCTTCTTCGCTACCTTGCTTGCCTTGTCGTAGCCGATAGCTGGGTTGAGCGCCGTTGCCAGCGCCATGCTCTGCTCGACGCGCTCGGCGCAGTGGTCGGCGTCGGCCTCCAGTTTGGCGACGAACTTCTCGCCGAACACCGCGCTGCTGTTGGCGATGAGCTTGGCCGACTGCAGGAAGTTCGAAGCCAGCACGGGCTTGTAGAGGTTGAGGTCGATCTGGCCCTCGGCAGCGCCAGCCGAGACGGCAGCGTCGTTACCGACGACCTGCTTGTGGACCTGATTGACCGCTTCGGCGACAACGGGGTTGATTTTCCCGGGCATGATCGAGGAGCCGGGCTGGTTCTCCGGCTGGTCGATCTCGCCGAGGCCGTTGCGGGGACCGGACGCCAGCAGACGGAGGTCGTTGGCGATCTTATTCAGTGAACCAGCGACCGTCCGGAGCGCACCGTGGGCCTCGGCCATCGCGTCGTGGGCGGCCTGGGCCTCGAAGTGATTGTCCGCCTCGCGGAAGTTGAGGTCGGTCTCTTCGCTGATGTACGTCGCGGCTTTTTCGGGGAATTCAGGATGGGTGTTCAGGCCAGTCCCGACCGCGGTTCCGCCGAGTGCGAGTTCAGCGAGGCGACCGTGAACGTCCTGTACGCGGGAGATGCCCTTCTCGACCTGCGTGCGGTAGCCGGAGAACTCCTGGCCCAGCGTCACCGGCGTCGCGTCTTGGAGGTGGGTTCGCCCGGTCTTGACGACGTTGTCGAACTCGTTCTCTTTGGCTTCGAGTTCGTCACGCAGCGTCTTCAGGCCCGGAATGACGTCCTTCTCGACCGCTTCGAGGGAGGCGACGTGCATCGCCGTCGGAATCACGTCGTTGCTGGACTGACCGAAGTTGACGTGGTCGTTCGGGTGGATCTCGCGGGTCCCGATGTCGCCGCCGTACAGCTCCGTGGCGCGGTTGGAGATGACCTCATTGGCGTTCATGTTCGACGACGTGCCCGACCCGGTCTGGAACACGTCGACGGGGAACTGGTCGTCGTGCTCGCCGGCGATGACCTCATCGGCGGCCTCGATGATACAGTCCGCCTTGTCCTCTGGAATCGTTTCGAGGTCGCGGTTCGCCTGTGCGGCCGCTTTCTTGACAACGCCAAGCGCTCGGATGAATCGCCGCCCGAACGTCACGTCGCTGATCGGGAAGTTCTCGACGGCACGTTGCGTCTGTGCGCCCCAGTACGCGTCGGCTGGCACCTGCATTTCACCGAGGCTATCCTGCTCTGTCCGGTACTCGTCGGTCATACGTCCGGGGGGTGGTCCGCCCGGTCGTAAAACCCACCGGTACGAGTCGGGACACCACTCGGCACAGCCCTGTAACCGCCGGGACAGTCACTCACGGGGTGCCACGAGTCCCTCCTCGGACAGCGGAGACCGTAGGGCTCAGCACCCATGACTTGGATAAACGTGTATTATCATTCGGAAATATTAAGTAGAATCTCTCTCCACTTACCATGAGTTCGACGCCACAGAGACGTTCATGACTGATGGCCTACAATGCCCGGTGACGGCGGTGTGTTGCTGCCGTCGTCGGCTGTTAGGGCCCGATGGGACACCGACGGACGTGACACATCGCGAACGCTCGCGGCCGGTGTACCCGCCGCGTTGCAATCGCTCGCCCACTCGGCACGACGACGGGATGGCACACCCGTCATCTGGCGTTCCCATGCTGCCTGCCGGCCTGTGTTGGTGCGACAGGCTGTGCGGGTCGCGTGGTCTGCGTGCTAGCTGGCGAGTCTATGTGACTGACGACACATCCGTCGGGACGATGGACGGCGAACTCACGTCGGCGAACCACTGACCAACCATGCGCGAGATACTCAGTAGACTCCTCGCCACCGGGGGTAGGCTCCGGTCGGCGGTATCGAGAGACGAATCGGACGGCGACCAACTGGCAACAGACGGAGGGGCGACGGTGAAAACGACCCGGAGAGACTCGCTCCGGAACTCACTGCCGGTCGAGTGGGAACTCATCGAATCCGCCCCGTTCTGGCTGCCGCCAGTCCTGTTTGCGGGCTTTTTCGTCTACGGCGCTATCGCCTGGAACTTCCTCCTGTCGCTGACCGACTACAGCGGCCTGGGTGGTGCACAGTACGAGACCTTCGATCTCAGTATGTACAGCCGCATACTGAACGACGGGGCGTTCTGGCAGGCGGCACAGAATACGGTGGTGTTACTTGTCGTGTTCACCGCCCTCTGTCTGGCGCTTGGCCTGTTTGTGGCCATCCTCATCGACCAGCAGATACGCTTCGAGAACACGTTCCGGACCATCTACCTGCTCCCGATGAGCCTCTCGTTCGTCGTCACGGCGACGATGTGGGCGTGGGTGTACAACGCCCGTAACGGCGTTCTCAACCAATTTCTCCGCGTGTTCAATCTCGAAGGGGCCATCGTGGGACTACTCCGGCCGGCTGGAGTCAACGCTGAGGTCATTCAGTGGCTCTCTTGGAACACGACCGCACTGGCGGCGGTCATCTTCGCGCTTATCTGGCAGTTCAGCGGCTACGCGATGGTTGTCTTCCTCGCCGGCCTCCGTGCAATCCCGACCGAACACTACGAGGCTGCGCGGGTCGACGGGGCGTCGACGGTTCGGATGTACGCGCGAGTAATCATCCCACAGCTCCGTGCTTCCGCGGTGTCCGCGTCGGTGGTGCTGATGGTGTTTGCGCTGAAAGCGTTCGACTTCATCTACGCGCTTCGTGGCTCACAGCCGGGGGCGAACATGGACATTCTGGCGACGATGATGTATCGGGTTGCGTTCGACAGCCTCCAGTGGGCGTATGGGTCAGCCGTCGCTATTGTGCTGTTTGCCCTCGCACTGCTGGTCATCGGACCATATCTCTACAGCGAATACCGACGGGGTGAACTATGAGTATCAGAGACGGCGGTTTCATCGACGAACTTCGTAGTACAGAGAACAGCCGTATCGGCCTGTATGCCCTCCTGCTGGCGGGCATTGTCTTCTACCTTTTCCCGGTGGAGACGGCCGTGATGACGATGTTCAAGACCGAGAGCGCGTTCGCCCGGACGCTTCCGTTCGCGCCGCCGGGCACTGACGGCTTCACGCTTGACGCGCTCACTACCGCCTGGAACACGCTCCGGCCGGGACTTATAAACTCGCTGCTGATGGCGATTCCCGCGACGATTGTGTCGGCGCTGCTGGGCAGTATGACTGCGTACGGACTGACGACGATTAGCTGGCGCGGGCAGGTCGGCGTGGTCGTCCTCATCATCGCGGGCATCTTCATTCCCTATCAGGCCGTGCTGGTCCCGCTGGCACAGTTCTGGTTCCAGGTGCTTCCGGGACTGCTCAACGGCTTCGTCAACACTGTCTTTGGCTTCATCACGGGTGGCAACTGGCAGTATCCGAGCCGTAATGGGTACGTGCAGTTGCTGCAGTTGTCGATTACCCACGCCGCGTACGGGATTCCGATCTGTACACTGCTGTTCCGGTCGTATTACCAGAGCATCTCCGACGAGATGATTGAGGCCGCTCGCCTCGACGGCGCGAGTGCGTTCAGCATCTACCGCAACATCATCCTCCCGCTGTCGCTGCCGATGTTCGCGGTGACGCTCATATACCAGTTCACGCAGGTCTACAACGATCTGTTGTTCGCACTCGTGCTCGTTAACGAACCGGCTTCGCAGGTGGCGACCCAGCGCCTTGCGGCGCTCACTGGTGGGGTCGTCCAGTCGTTTAACACCACGATGGCAGGGGCCATCGTCGCAGCACTTCCGACGCTGCTCGTCTACATCATGTTCGGCGAACAGTTCGCGAAAGGCGTCGCTGGAGAATAATCACGGAGGTATTCACAATGGCACAACTCACACTGGACGAGGTAACGAAGACGTTCCAAGACGACGACGGCGAAATTATCGCAGTTGACGAGATATCGGTCGACATCGAGGACGGCGAGTTCCTCTGTGTCGTCGGTCCATCTGGCTGTGGAAAATCAACGACACTGCGGATGATTGCCGGGCTCGAAGACATCACGCGCGGCGAAATCCGACTGAACGGTCAGATAATCAACGATCAGCCGCCGGCCCGTCGGAACGTGGCCATGGTGTTCCAGTCCTACGCCCTGTACCCGCACATGACCGTGCGGGAGAACATGGCGTTCGGGCTGGAGGAATCGACAGATATGCCCGACGACGAGATCAACGAGCGCGTTGAGAAGGCGTGCAAGGATATGGGCATCTTCGAGCTCATCGACCGCAAACCAGGCGAACTCTCCGGCGGGCAGCAACAGCGTGTGGCGCTGGGCCGCGCTATCGTCCGGGACCCCGAAGTGTTCCTGATGGACGAACCGCTGGCGAATCTGGACGCGAAGCTCAAAGCCGAGATGCGAACCGAACTTCAGGAGCTCCAGCAAGATCTTGACGTGACGACGGTGTACGTCACCCACGACCAGACGGAGGCGATGACGATGAGTGACCGCATTGCAATCCTCAACGACGGCGTCCTCCAGCAGTGCGCGACGCCGCTTGAGTGTTACCACGAGCCGAACAACCTCTTTGTCGCTGGCTTCATCGGCGAGCCGTCGATGAATTTCTTCCCGATGACGCTGGAGGGGTCGACGCTCAAAGGGGAGTGGTTCGAGTACGAACTCAGCGACGAGACGATCGCCGCGGTCGAGGGGACGACCGACATCACGCTTGGTATCAGGCCTGAAGATATCGAATTCATTCAGAGCGACGCCGGCCCGAACGTGTTTGATTCGACGGTCCACGTCGTTGAGCCACGCGGGAACGAGAACACGGCGCACCTGCAGTTCGACGAGTCGATGGACGACCAGTTCATCGCGACAGTCGGCGGGATGAAACAGCTCAAAGCCGGCCAGCGCGTCAAAGTCCGGTTCCCCGAAAACGCCATCCACCTCTTCGACACGGCCAGTGGAGAGGCCATCCGGAACCGTACGCTCGACGAGATCGAAACCGTCGAATCTGTCGTCTGAGCGGAACCCGTCGTAGCCGTCCTTATTCCGCTGTTGGTCGGTCGTGAGCCTCTGCTGTCACGCCCAACGGTCGAGTCCGGTCTGGACGACTGAGTCGTCAATGCGTTCGAACCCGCGAGCGACTTCGTCAGCGTCGACCTCCCACTGCTCGGTGACAAATGCACGGGCGGCATCGATGTCCGGCTCGATGCTGTCCGGAATCTCGTAGTCGTCACTCACCGCGGGGTCGAGAAACAGGCCCCGGATGCGGTCTGCGTGGTCGATGTGTTCGTCGCGGGCATCAAGCACCGCGTAGAGGTCGCCGTGCTCGTGGAGGTCCTTGACGGCTGTTTTGGGGCCGATGCCGGAGATTCCCTCGTTGAAGTCCGTCCCCATCAGAATCGCCGCGTCGACCAGTTGCTCCCAGGTAAGGTCGTGCCGCTCAAGCGTGGCCTCAAAGTCCATCAGTTCGGGGTCGCCCTTCGACGTGATCTGCCGGAGTGTCATCGGCGCACCGAACAGGAGCGCGTCGTAGTCTTCAGTCCCGACGTAGTCTACGTCGCCCCGCCGGGCCATCACCGACGCCTGCCCCTCGCCTTCTGCTGGGGCATCGACGATAGGCACGTCGAGTAGTTCCAGCAGGTCCCGCGTCGTATCGACGATAGTGTCGGTCAGCCGCTGCGTGCGCGAGTCAAGCTTGGCGACGCGGGTGCTGTCACCAGCTTCCCGGGCTGCCTCCAGTTCGGACTCGTATTTCTCGCGTTGCTCGCGTCGCTTCTCGACCTCGTCATCCTTGAGGTCCGTGACCGCGCCGTCGAAGACGAACACCGGCGTGAGGTCGTGCTCGAAGAACTTCGGCAGGCCCTGCACGACGCCGATGAGGTTCGCCACCTCCTCGCCGTCGCTGGTGGTGTATTTCGACTCACTGGTGAACTTCACCGTCGTCGTCAGGTAGCGATAGAGCCAGTTGTGGGCATCCACGGCGACGACACTCCCGCCGAGGTCGTCGAACGACACGTCCGACAGGGCCGCGAGCGACCGCAAATCAGCGTTTCCCATTGGCAGGCCTTTGGCCGACAGCGGTTTGAATCTCTCGGAGACGACGTATTACTCCGTGATGGCGCAGTCGGTGTCGGTCGGGCGACTCAGTCGGTCCGTGCGGACGGCTGCTCGGTCCAGTTGGCGAGGACTGGCGGCGGGTCGGTGTCGGCCTTCGCCGCGAGAAACGACTCCTCATCGGGCGAGAGGTCGCGCTCTCGAAACAGGTCAAGCCCGGCCTGATACCGCTCAGTACTGCGGTCGCCCGGCCAGACGAGGTCGAGTTCGGCCATCCCTGACTCCGCGCCGCTGAAGCAAAACCCGGCTCGGTAGGCGGCCTGATACGAAAACGGATTGTTGACGCCAATAGACACACGTTCGAAGCCCCGTTCCGTAGCTCGCTCTCGAACGAACCGAAGGAGACGGGCACCGAGCCGGTTGCCCTGCCGGTCCTGCCGAACGGTGATGTACCGGACACAGAGGGTGTCAGAGTCCGTCCGGTCGGCATCGAACGCAGCCGCGGCCACGACCCCATCGTCCCCGACGACGGCCTTTCCGGTCGAGGTCATCACGAACTTGCCCGCGTACGCGAACTGCTCGTGGTCCAACCGGAGCCGGTGACCGTCCTCGGGCCAGCCGAGCAGCGTGAACTCCATAGTCCAACTGAACAGGCCGCCCAGTGTAATCAGTACTGGTCGCTGTTTCAGGATACTAACCGTTGTCGTCAAATCCGAGGGAGGGAAGTGCCCGGAGTCAGAACTCTCTGTATGAGCGTCTCGACGGTGGGGAACGGTCGTATCGAACTGTCCGCTCGGACGGCGCTGGTCGCCGTCGGTGACTTGCTGGCGATTGCCCTGTTCGTCGGTGTCGGCGAGCTAACCCACGGTACCAATCCGATACTCAGTCCCGGTCGGTTCGTTGGGGCGCTGACGCCCTTTTATATCGGGTGGCTCCTCGTTGCAGGACTTGGGGGACTGTACACCGCCGCCGCGACCGCAACGATTCGAGTGGCTCTCGGCCGCACTATCGTGGGGTGGGTGCTGGCAGTCGGGATCGCACAGGGACTTCGGTCAACGGCGATGTTCCCCGGTAATGCGGCGCTGACATTCGCGCTCGTATCCGTGATCATTGGTGGCACGCTGCTGCTGCTCTGGCGCAGTGCAGTTGCAGTCGTAAAATAGGCGGCCCGTAGTAGAACTGGGGTGTCGATGACGGACTATCGCAGGTCGGCGACTTCGAGCGACTCTGTCGACTGAATCCATGCCTGGTGGTTCTCTCGGTCGTAAATTACGAACTCTTCGTCTCCGATGTTCAGTTCGGCGTAGCGTCGTTCTTGGTCGTCGGTCGCGGCGTCCGTCGTGTTGTCCGTTGCGTTCGTGCTCATTGTCTCGTTTGGAAGTCGGCGTTCCGTTTTTCTCCGGTTCAATGTATCTTGGCGTAGTTAATAAGCACACGGACCCAGTTATCATTGGAGAAAATAGCCTGCATTACCACTCCACGAATGGCCAAATCCCGTTCTCAAATTCTGAAAACAGACGTATAACCGGGTCCTATACCGAGAAACAGATAGCCGTTACAGCACCTACCGCACAACGGTTGGTAAACACTGTATTCCTGCTTTGTAGTAACATTACATATCCTGCGCGTGACTGCAGCCAGGAATAACGGATCGTCTCTGTCCTTATATTGTGAAAGACTCACAGGAATAGAACCATATTAATCTTTTCCCCATATCCAACTCATAACTTATGAAATTGTTACGCAGCGGGTACTGAGTAAATTTGTAGGGGCCATTGAGTGTATTATCCCGTATTTTAGGGAAACATTCATATACCACACTACCGTAGAATAATTCATACTTATGACGGGTTATTACGACATCATTCTCGGACTCATTCCGCTCGCCATGGCCGGCATCACTGCCACTCTGTTCGTTGTCGGCTTCGAACTGACGACGGCGATTCCGATGGCCTCTGTCGTAACGGTCGGCCTTATCGGCCACGCGATGTTCGTCCGTGCTCCCGTTGACCCGGTTCCAAACGAGACGTCAGCCCAGAGTGCACAGTCGGATCCGGTCCAGACCGCGGATTAGGCGCTTTCCACCCGTCTTCTCTCCTGTTTTCGATAGAAACTCAGTAACTGCATACCCGATCGAACACACTGGCCACCGCCGGGCAGTATAAGGGTTGGTCGCCCAAACGACGGAGTATGACAACAGATGCGACAGCGCTGTTCTTGCAGAGTGATGAGGTCGCTGACCTCGCTGAACCCGCCGAGTACGTTGACGCCGTCCGGGAGGGGTATCGCCAGCGTGGTGAAGGGGCCCCGGCAACTCCCAGAACAACGCTGTTCTCGGACGAGCCCGCAGGCATGTTGACGGGCTATCTCGCGATCCTCCCCGACACCGGCGCGATGGGTGGGTACACCTATGCAGCTGGGTTCAGCGGACGTGATGCACACTTCACACTCCCGATTTTTGACGCCGACAGCGGCGACCCGCTCGCTGTCCTTGATGGTGCGAGCATGAACCCGCACAAGACTGGCGCGGTCGGGGCTGTCGGTGTCGACGCACTGGCCCGCCGTGACGCCAGCGACCTCGCAATCATCGGCAGTGGCGCACAGGCACGCGGCCAGGTCCGTGCGACGGCGACGGTCCGTGATTTTGACCGCATTGAGGTGTACTCGCCGACAGCCGATAACCGGGAGTCGTTCGCCGCGGAGATGAACGACGCGCTGGACCCGACAGTTGCAGCCGTTGCGTCCCCGGCCGCAGCAATCGAAGGGGCCGATGTCGTTATCACGGCGACTAACGCGAGCGAGCCGGTGTTCGACGGCGACCTTCTGGAACCGGGAACACACGTGACTGCGATGGGTCAGTACCACCCCGAGAAGAACGAACTGGACGCGACGACAATCGAGCGCGCCACGTACGTTCCGGACCTGCGCGAGCGAGTGACACAGGACGCCGGATCGTTCATCAATGCCCTTGATGCGGGCGTCGTCGACGAAGATCACGTCCACGCAGAACTGGGTGACATCGTCGCTGGAAACGCATCCGGGCGGCAGTCACCCGAGGAGATTACAGTCTTCGACTCCGGGGGCACGGCCATCGAAACCGTCGCTGCGGGCCATATGCTATACGAGCGGGCGACGGCAGACGGTCGCGGCGAAGAGATCGACTTCGCGCCCGCGAGCAAGGCTCTGACCGGCCGGTAGCGGTCGCAGGAATGCTAATTAGAGATACGGGCCGAGACCGAGGGCGTCGACCAGACTGATGCCCGCGGCGAGCGCGCCGACGATGTAGCCGGCGATAGTTCCACCGTTCAACAGTGGGAGTCCTGCGTGCGCACGTCCTTTTAATACCATCCAGAGCAGTATCGTCAGGCCAAGGTAGGACCCGATCATCGCGGTCAGCGCCGGCAACGGAACGCCGAACACCGACGGTACGTCCGATGAGGCAAAGAACGCGGCGCTAGCGACGAGTATCGACGGAATAATCGCATCACCGAGGCCGATAAACAGCGCGTCGCGCTCTAGCGGGTCGGCGTGAACGTCGTCACCTTCGTCTGCTTCGTCAGTGCCCGTCGCCCCCTCAGTTGTGTCGTCTGCCGTCGAGTCGTCGCTCGTCTCGTCTTCCGCCGTTGGGTTTGGCGTCGTCGCGTCGAGATAGGAGTACGACAGCGTCATGGGAATCACGAGGACGACAGGGACCCTGAGGTCCATGACGCCCGAGGCCAGCGTGAGCATGTGCTCGGTCCCGTAGACGCTGACTGCGTCGTACACGGCAAGGACAGTCAGCAGAACGAGCGCCGGTAACACGCCGAAACTGATACCGAACAGGCCAGCGGCGGCGGCCCCCATTACAGCACCGGCACCGTCGATGACGTACCACTCGGGATAGACCAGCAGCGCCGTCCCCAGACCCAGCGCTAATAGGGCGGCAACGACGTTGATGCCGGCGTACGTGAACACCGGCGGCACCAGCACCTGAAACACGTACAGAGAGAGCCAGGCCGACGAGAAGACGATAAGCCCGCGGATGAGCTGATCGACATCGTAGCGGAAAGCAAGCAATATAAGTGCCGTCGCGACCAGAATCGCCCCGATGTACATGAGGCTGTTCGTAGGGTCAGACGGATCCTCGACGGCTTGGTAGCCAGCCGATTCGAAGGGCTGGACCAGCGCTAGCGCGCCGAGTTGGACGAACAGAAAGATACCAGCGATAAGGCCACAGCCGCCGAGGATTCGCCACCGTCTCTCCATGCACACACGTCCTGCAGGAACCGGTTTGAGCGTTACGAAGCAGGTGCGGACACGTGTCGGCGGATCGGAGTGCTGTTATCGCGCGTACAGGACCGTGCCGACCAGCGCCGGGAGATGCACGCTGTCGTTCGGCGAGACTGCGAGATATGGGCGCTCGACCGGACCGAACACGTCGACAACGGAGCCAACCGTCTGGAGTTCCTCGTCCACGACGTCGGTTCCGACGGACGCGTACTCGTCGTCAGGTGCCCGGACAACCGCTAGTCCCTGTGTGACCCGCGAGACAGTGCCGATACGTTTCATTCACGGAGCGCCTGCATGTAGGCCGCTACGGCCCCAAGCAGGTCGCTTTTCGTCGCATCGTCCGCGTCCTTGACGACGACTCGCCCGCGGCCTTCGTACTCGCGTGGATACGTCTTGTCCCGTTCAATGACCGCATCATAACCAACCTGCTGGACGGCTTTGGCGATCTCGTCGACAGTCGGGTCCTCGACGGCTAGATCCAGTGATACACGACGCCCATCGCTTCGCGAACGGTTGGCGTCGAGTGCCGCCGGCCAGATAACGTTCTCGACCATACCGGCAGTGGCCGCCCGTGGCATATATGGGTTATCGTCACCGTCGACAGTAGGAGAAATGAAAATCAGATTAGGTAAATGAAGAATCAAGCTTACATACCTCTGTAATCTATTCGTTGTATATGGTAAAGAAAGGGTTACTCGCTATCGCCGCCGTGGTACTCCTCGTGGTTCTGGGGACGGGAGTCCTTGTCGGAGCACAGTTCGCGGGCGGGACAGCGGACACGACGACACAGACAACCGATTCACAGAACGGCGATGGCGGCGGCGGTAATGACGGTAGCTCAACGGCGACGGCGACAGCGGGCAATAGTACGACGCCGACACCGACACCGGGAGCAAATGGAACGGCGACCGAGACAGCGACTCCACAGCAGAAGTCGATCCCGGCACGACAGTTCAACGAACAGAACGTCTCGGACTACGTCCGACAGTTCCTCAACGAAGAACGCGAGGCTGCAGGAGTCCCACCGTTCGAATCAGGACTTCGGACGGAAAAAGACCTCAACGAGATGGCAAAGAACCACAGCAAGCAGATGTCCATCGAAGGGAAGGCGATTCACAAGGTCGACGGCGTCTCCAGTAAGGACCGGTACAAAAACACCGGCCTTTACGACCGGTGCACGTTCAACTCTGCAGAAGGCGAGTACATCGAGCAACCAGACCGAAACCGGTTCGAGGCGGTTGAGAAGACAGTCGCTGGACAAACGTACGAGGAGGGTGGCAAAGAGCGATTCCACGCTACCGATAAGGAAGTCGCCAGAAAGATCGTTGATGACTGGATGGCGTGGCCAGACTACCGCGAACGGCTCACGCTCCGCAACGCTAATCTCGTCGGCATCGGCGTGGAGATAACCGACACTGGTAACGTGTACGTGACTGCCAACATCTGCAGCTAACTGCTGGACGGGCTAATCGGCACAGCGACTGTTCTGATGGCCGGGCCGTTTATGAGCGCTGTCTTGCCGCCACCGCTCTACATCTCTGCCCAAACTCTATACTTCCCCAAATGCGAGCAGTGTCGTTGTTACTCCGCTTCTCTCTGTGGTGAGCGTTCGGAAATCGCTGGTGTCAGTACTCACTCAGTCAGCAGAGATCCTCAACCTAATTTCTCACAAGACACTTACACAACCCATTTCACCAGCTATTATGAATCGTCGACAACTCCTCTCAATCTCAGCACTTTCCATACCTCTGACCGGTTGTGTCAAGTGGGATTTTGATGGCGCAACCGAAAATAATTCCCCAGCACAGAAGATGACCGAAACGCCGAGCAAAACCGCCACTGAAACTGGGACGACGCCTTCCGAGGTATCGACACCGGAATGTTGGCCATCGATGTGTGAAGGGTCGCAGCTCGTGGAAGCCCAAGTCGTCGGCGGGTTCTCGGGTGCCGTTGTTCTAATAGCCACATGCCGGGACAAGGAGCTTTCAATCCAAGCAGGGGAACCAGTCCGAATTAACCGCGATACAGATGCGCAGACCTGTCGAATTGTGTTATCTGTCGACGGTAAGCAAGAATTCAGTGAAACGGTCAACAGCCACCAAAGCGTGAATCTGACCGTGGGTTCGGACGGCGAAATGACTGAAAGATGGATCGTTCAGTAACGGACAGGCCCGCTTCAGTTCGCTCTCTTGTGGTACTTCGATTTGGTCGTGACTCCCGTTCCGTACGGAAACGTACGGTGTGCCGGGTGATCGTAATATTCCGTAGTTCGCCAGTTCTCGAAGCGAAAAAGCCGCTCAGTTACCGCGCTACTCGCCGCTGCCTTCGGAGCCGTTACCGCCGCCTTTCTGCTCTGCCAGCCAGTCCTCATACTCGTCCTGCGGGACGACCTCAACGGTCCCGAGCATCTGTGAGTGGCCAGAGCCACAGTACTCGGCACAGTAGAGCTGGTATGTCCCGGTGTTACCCGCGTTGGTTCGGAGGCGGTTGTACTGGCCGGGGAACGCATCGGATTTCAGTCCAAGTCCAGGCACGTGGAACGCGTGTAGCCAGTCCTTCGATGTAACCCGCAAGGAGACGTCCTGATTGGCTGGTATCTTCAGGTCCGTTCTAGTGGTTACTTCTGCCTCGCCGTCCCAGCTTGATTCGTTGTAGTAGAACGTCCAGCCGTACCGCTGGGCTTCGACGGTAATGAGTTCAGTGTCCTGTTCCTGTAGTGCGGCCTGATCACCGGCCTCGGCGGTGACGTACGGGCTAGCCATAACTTGGTAGGAGGCGACGCCCACGAACAGGAGAATAATTGCTGTCGCGATGGTCCAAGTCACTTCGAGTCGACGGTTCTCTCGCGTTGGAAGCGCCTCTTCCTGATTACGGAACCGCCAGACGGTATAGACCAGAATCCCTTCGACGAGGACTGTAATCGGGAGAGCAACGTACAGGAGGTTCATGTTTAGCCCCCAGATGAGGCTATCCGTCGTCGAGTCCTGAATCTGTGCGGCGGCGGCCGGCTCGGCGGCGAGCGCGAGTAACGCAGCACCGAACAGAGCGACCAGACCGGCGCGTTTCCGGGTCATGAATGCGGCTTAGGATTTCGGAGATAAATAACTGCTGTCTTCGCCGCAGGCCCCCGATTTGCAGCAATAGGGAAGCAGAACTGCTCCGGACAGAGACAGCAGAATCGCGAGGTCTAAGTGGCCAGCATCGAAGTATACAATAATGGCAGAGAGCCGGACCTTCACCGGGCTGCTCGCCGCGACCGCTGTCGGCGTGTACTTGCTAGTTCTCGCCGGCGCGACGACAACGCTCACGGATGCGGCAGCAGCCTGTACGACCTGGCCGCTGTGTGACGGACCGGTCGACGTGACGAACACGGCCCTGTTGGTCGCCTGGGGACATCGACTTGTCGCAGCCGCTGTCGGACTCCTCGTGGTGGCTATGGCCGTCGTCGGGCTCCGGTCCGGCTGTCGTGGCCGTGTCAAAGCGGCGATTCTTCTTGGGGCTGCGCTGTACCCAGTCCAGATAGCGCTCGGTGCTGTCGTCGCGACGAGCACCGAGACGGCACTCCCTGGGGCCCACCTCGCTCTGGGGATGGGTATCTTCGGCTCGTTCGTGCTGGCCTTGGCGTGGCACCTCGAAGCTGAGACGGGCAGTGATGATGAGTCTCCGGTGAAGAACCCAACACTCGCACCGGAGCCGACCGGAGACGAAACCGCCGGCCGGACTCCAACACTCTCCCTCCGTGAACGGCTTGTCGGGACCGCGTCTGCGTACTTCCGCCTGATGAAACCCCGGCTGATGTGGCTCCTGTGTCTGGTCGCCGCGGCCGGGATGGCACTCGCCGCTGGACAGACGCTTACCGTTCGAACGGTGCTACTCACACTTGGGGGCGGCGTCCTCTCTATCGGCGCGTCGGGAACGTTCAACCATGTCCTCGAACGTGATATCGACAAGCGGATGGACCGAACCTCGGACCGTCCCATTGCGACCCACCAGATTCCGGTCCGGAACGCGCTGGCTTTCGGCCTGCTCCTGTCGTTCGCCTCGCTATGGCTGTTCTGGCAGGTGAACGCGCTCGTAGCGGTCCTCGGACTGACCGCGATTGTGTTCTACAGCATTATCTACACGCTCGTGCTGAAGCCCAATACCGTCCAGAACACTGTCATCGGCGGGGCTGCCGGTGCACTACCGGCGCTCATCGGCTGGGTCGCTGCTGACGGATCGGTCGGCCTCCCGGGCGTCGTCCTTGCCGTGGTCATCTTCCTCTGGACGCCAGCGCATTTTTACAATCTCGCGCTCGCGTACAAGGACGACTACGAGGCGGGTGGTTTCCCGATGATGCCGGTCGTCCGTGGCGAGACGGAGACGCGCAAGCACATCGTCTACTATCTCGGGGCGACGCTCATCGCTGCGGGTGTTCTGGGCGTACTCACGCCGCTTGGCTGGTTGTACGCCGTCACGTCGGTGTTGCTGGGGGCAGTGTTCCTCTGGGCTGTCATCCTGCTCCACCGCGAGCAGACCGAAGCGGCGGCGTTCCGGGCGTTCCACGCATCGAACGCCTACCTTGGGGCAGTTCTGGTCGCCATCGTCGTCGACGCACTGGCACTATGAGCACCACGACAGCCACGCTCAGGGATGCGATACCGGACACGCGCTCGCTCGTAACCGGGGCAGTCGTACTGAACGCGGAATTAATCCTCATTCTGGGCTACGTCGTCAACACGGCCCAGCCCGCAACGGACCCGTTTTTGCTGGTGTTCCCGTTCATCTGGCTCAATATCGCCGGTCTCGTTGCCCTGCGAGTGCGGCCGGAACTGACCGACCGCCGTCGGACGGTCAGCAGTGCGGTTGTCGCTCTCGGCTATCTACTTGTGCTGGGGTATGTCGGTGGCGTGTACGGCACGGGCGGCCAGGGGACTGGTCTCCGGCTAGTCACACAGGCTCCGCCAGGGTTCTCGCCGACGGTCGTGTTCAGCGGCGCGACCCTGAGTGTGGTGCTCATCCCGTGGAAGGTCGCCGGCTATCTGGCGCTCTCGTATCTTGTGTTCGTGACTGCCGTTGATGCGAGCGGCGGCGCGGTGGGCGGCATCGTTGGCCTCTTTTCGTGTGTCTCCTGTGTCCTCCCGATCATCGCGTCGATACTGGGCGGGTTCGTGGGTGTCGGAGCAACGCTGTCACAGGCAGCCTTGTCCCAGTCGTACGGGCTCTCCACGGTGGTGTTCGTCACCTCGGTTGGACTGCTGTACGGCGTCCACCGCTTCGACGTGACGCTCGTCGGTCGGCTCCGAACACTGATCGGCCGGCCATAGCGCTTTCAGGCCGACAGGCGTAAGGGCCGGTATGAGTTCTGTCGAAATCGAATACTGTGTTCCGTGTGGGTTCCGCGAGCGAGCAGTAAACGTCCAGCAAGCGATCTTATCCGGACTCGAGCGGGAACTCGACAGCGTCCGGCTGGTCATGGGCGACCACGGCGTGTTCCGGATTAGCGTGGATGACGAGACTGTCTACGACAAGGCCGAGGCCGGTGATGAGTTCGATGTGGACGCTATCGTGCGCGAGATCCGGTCGCACGTCATGTAGCAGGCCACTGTGCTACTGTCGGCGGAATATCGTGGCGAAGCTATCCTCGGTTTGTGACTGCCTACCGCACAACAAACTATTTGTTGTTCTGGTGTGACACTTTCGGCAAATGGCGACGAAAACCGAATTCTGTGACCACTGTGAAGAGACCATGCCAGTCGTCACGGACAAGCCGTGGCTCCCCGCTGTCTGTCTGGAATGTGGCCGCAACGTGTAGCCCATAGTCGCGCGAGAACGGAACTGCTTTCGGCCACCCGACCGGACGAGGGCGCATGGACGAGGTACTGGTCGCGTCGGATGTCGGGCGGCGCTACGGCGATACGGTCGCACTTGACGGCGTTTCGCTGACGGCGACCACTGGAGAGGTGCTCGCGCTGGTCGGTCCTAACGGGGCTGGCAAGACGACGCTGGTGCGGGCGTTGACCGGAACAACAGATGCGACTGGCGAGGTACGGCTGTTCGGCCAGTCACCCAGAACGGTCGCTCGCGACCGACTTGGCCTGTTGCCACAGTCGTTTTCGCCCCACGAGCGACTGACGGCGCGGGAACTGCTTGAATACTACGCCGGCCTGTACGACGATACCCGCGACGTCGAGGCTGTTCTCGACGATGTGGGTCTAGCCGACACCGCAAGCACCACATACGAGAATCTCTCGGGCGGGCAGCAGCGCCGGACCTGCGTCGCGACGGCGCTCATCAACGATCCGGACCTCCTTGTGCTGGACGAACCGACCACCGGCATCGACCCGGCCGGTCGGCGGGATCTCTGGCGACTGCTGGAGGGACTCGCCGACCGCGGCGTGACGATACTCGTCACGACACACTACATGGAGGAGGCTCAGCGGCTCGCGGACCGCGTCGGCCTCCTCGCTGACGGGACACTCATCGCACTTGACTCGCCGGAGCAGCTCGTGGCCGAACACGGTGGCGACAGCCAGCTCATCGTTGATGGATCCTTCGACGAAGCTGCCGTCTCAGCCATCGACTATCCGGCGGAGACAGCGATCCGGAACGGCCGGCTGGTCGTCTACGGCATCCGCCCGGAGTCCATCGGCAACATCACTGAGCAACTGGGGCAGGCGGGCATCGAGTACGACAGCCTGACCTGGAAACAGCCGGACTTGGAGGACGTCTACCTCGAACTGACCGGAACGGCCGTCGGTCAGCGCGGTGAGCCACAACAGGCGGAGCCGGTCGCGGGTGGTGCCCAATGAGCCGGCTGGGACGACTCACAGCGGAGACGCGTGCGGCGTCGCTGGCCTTCCTCCGGCGACGGACGGCCGTCTTCTTCACGTTCTTTTTCCCGGTCATCATCGTCGTCATCTTCGGCGTACTGGTCCAGACCCAGCCGGGCGGCGGCGGGCTGTTCACCGAGCCGCCGAGCTTCTACGCACCGGGCTATCTGGCCGTCGTCGTCCTGTTTACGCCGCTCTCCCGCGTCGGTAGCGAAGTGGCGCGGCATCGGGACGGCAACCGCTTCGAGAAGCTGGCGACGACACCGCTGACCCGGACCGAGTGGCTGCTGGCACAGACGCTCGTCAACGTCGTCATCATCGGCATCGCCGGCCTGCTGATACTCGGTATGATGGTATGGCTCACCGGCGCAACCATCCATCTGTCGGGGCTGTTGCTTCCCTTTGTCGGCCTCGGCGTCGCGCTGTTCTGTGCCGTCGGCGCGATGCTGGGTAGTCTCGCGGACTCACAGGACGGCGTCATTGCGGCGAGCAACGGCCTCGCGCTCCCGCTGCTCTTTCTCTCGGAGACGTTTGTCCCACAGACACTTCTGCCCGCGTGGCTGCCGACGTGGCTCTCGCCGCTGACGTACTTCTCCCGTGGCGTCCGTGCGGCGACGACCGGTACTGGCGATGCACTCGGGCCGCTGGCTGTTCTCACAGTCTGTGCTGTCGTCGGCTTTGTGATCGGTGCGCGACTCCTCCCGCAGACGGATTGAGTTCTGGCGGGACCTTCTATAGGCGTGCGACTGACGATAGCAGCCCGGACAGCTCTGCTTCAGTCGCGTTCCCTGATTCGATAGCGTCTCTGGGGTCACGACCCATCTCCTGAACGGTCTCGATGGCGCGGTTGGGGCCGTAGTCATAGTGATACACCAGCCACGCGGCGAGCACCTGTCCGGTGCGGCCGATGCCGGCCAGGCAATGAACCACGACTCGCTCCTCTGCCTCACAGGCGTCAACTAAGAACGGCAGGACATCGTCGTGAAGGCGGTCTTGAGGGATAAGTCGGTGGTCGGGAACCGGTACGTGGCGGACTGATGACGCTCCGAAGGCCTCTCGATAGCGCTGGATATTGGCCCCAGCATCGTCGAGTTGTCGCCCGGGAAGCAGACAGCAGATCCGCTCAATGTCGTGGGCCTGCATATGTGCAATCCAATCATCAAGAGCGTCCTGATGCGTGGCGGCCGTATGCCAGCCCGGTGCACAGGACCCGTAGACGTACTCTTCGTTGGAGGCTGCAGGCGCGAAGCGGTGTGGATTCACGATGGGCATAGCACCCGTTACCCTGCCTATCCTACCGACCCCCTTCACTCTACCCACCCAGTTCTCAGCTGTGATTCTCTGAATAGAACACTGTCCCCGCCGGACCGCTTTCCAGCCTGACCAGCTTCAGTGACCACGTTTATACTGTCAGTTCCCCCTACGTCGAGACATGGTGACGTTTCTCGCCGGCGGGACGGGAACGCCGAAGCTCCTCGTCGGTGCCGACGACGTGTTTTCGCCGGAAGCCACGACTGTTGTCGCCAACACTGGCGACGATATCGAGCTGGGAGGCCACCTTGTCTGCCCGGACCTCGACACCGTGCTGTTTCTGGACGGGGAAGTCCTCGACCGTGAGACATGGTGGGGTATCGCCGACGACACCGCTGAGACACACGCCGAACTGACACGGCTCGCCGATGCCGCCGGGCTCGACGGCGGACCGCGATACCTTTCCGACGACGCGCAAATTGAGGGCCGAGACATTGCCCACTGGCGGCGATTCTCCGGCGTCGCTGAGTTCATGCACATCGGCGACCAGGACCGCGCGGTCCACGTCACGCGGACCTCGTTGCTCGACGAGGGCCGCTCACTGACAGACGTAACGCGTACGCTCGCCGATGCATTCGGGCTGGAACGGACGCTGTTACCGATGAGCGACGACCCTGTCGCGTCAATCATACACACGCCGAGCGGTCCAATGCACTTTCAGGAGTGGTGGGTCGGTCATGAGGGGGAGCTGCCGGTCGAAGATGTTGAGTTCAGAGGCGCAGAACGGGCCAGCGCGACGGACGCCGTCCTGACCGCACTCGACGATACTGTTGTCATCGGTCCGTCGAACCCTGTGACTTCGCTCGGGCCGATGCTCGCCATTGACGACATCGAACGGGCACTACACGAGACAACGGTCGTCGCCGTCTCGCCGTTCATCGAGGATACGGTGTTCTCGGGGCCGGCGGCGGACCTCATGGCCGGTGTCGGGCTGGAGCCAAGCACTGCCGGCGTGGCCGAGGCCTACCCCTTCGCTGATGCGTTCGTGCTGGACGGCGAGGACTCGACACCGCTTGACGTGCCGGTTGTCCAAACCGACACGACCCTCAACGACGCGGCCGACGCCGAGCGAGTGAACCGTGCGGTCGAGACTGCTCTTTCGGAGGTGTCCTGATGTTCGAGCCGCGCGTCGCCCTCGCGAGTCTGAGTGGCGAGGCCGACGCGTCGTGGGCCCGCGCGGTCAAGTCCCACGTCGGATGTGCGTTCCTCGGCGGCATCGCGCTCGACAACCAGACGCGCAAGGCCGCCCGGGCGATGACCGACCGCGACCGCTCCGAGTTCCTGCCGGACGATCCGATTGCGTTCATCGATGAACAGCTCGGCGCACTTGCGGACGCACCGCTTCGATCTGGTTTCAACGTCCGGAGCGCGACACCTGCCCCCGTCGAGCGTGCCGCCTCCGTCTGTCGGCGCCACGACGCCATCATCGAAATCAACGCTCACTGCCGGCAGGACGAGATGTGCGCTGCGGGTGCCGGTGAGTCGCTCCTTCGGGAGCCGGAGCGACTGGCGGCGTTCGTGGAAGCAGCAGCGTCGACAGGGGCGACGGTTTCGGTGAAGGGGCGTGCCGAACTCGACGGTGTCTCGCTTCCGGCCGTTGCTCGAGCCATCGAAGATGCCGGTGGTGATGTATTCCACGTCGACGCGATGGACTCGGAGTCGGTCATCGCCGACGTGACCGACGCCACCGACCTGTTCGTCGTGGCGAACAACGGCGTTCGCGGGACGGCGACCACACTGGAGTACCTCTCGTACGGTGCTGACGCCGTCAGCGTCGGTCGCGCAAGCGACAGGCCGGAGTTACTTGACGAGGTCCGGGCGACGACAGCGGAGTGGTTCGCCTCGGAGGTGTCACCGTGACCGAGCGGTCTGTTGCACAGAACGCCCAGCTGGCACTGTTACTGGAGGTCTCCGGCACGCCGAAGCCCGGCAACGTCGACCGCCAGCGGGAGTACGACGACCTCCGGTTCGAGCACTTCATGGCCGGTGCCGTGGGGGCGCGTCCGGGCCTCGACCGCGCGGCCGCGGGCGACCCTATCGGTCCTGCGTTCGAGACCGCTGTCGAAGGGATGGCGGGCCAATCCGGCGGGAACACCCAGTTCGGGGCCTTGCTGGTGCTCACACCGCTGGTGGCCGCGGCGAGTGATGGCCGGCTGTCCCCATCTGGCGTCGATGCTGTGGTTCGTGGGACGATAGTCGAAGACGCGGCGGCATTCTACCGCGCCTTCGAGCACGTCGACGTGGCTGTCGACGACCCGCCGGACGGGCTGGAACCGCTCGATGTTCGCCGCGGAAGCGACGCGGTTCCGGCACTCCAGGCGCGCGAGATGACGCTGTTCGACGTGATGGAGTCCAGCGCCGATACCGACGGCGTGGCCGCCGAGTGGGTCTCCGACTTCGAGCGCGTATTCGAGGCCAGCGAGAGGCTACTGGACGGGTCTGGTCCGGTCGCCGACCGCGCGTCCGAGGTCTTCCTCGAACTGCTCGCGGCGGAACCGGACACGTTCGTCGTCACGCGTCAGGACCGCGAAACCGCCGAGGAGGTCCAAGAGCGGGCACAGGCTGTTCTCGACGGCGACGGAGACGCAACCGATCTCGCCGAGGAGTTCGTCAGGCGTGACATCAATCCCGGAACGACTGCCGACATCGTTGCCGGTGCGCTGTTCGTCGCGCTGGAACGGGGGCTCGAAGTGTGACTGGGGCTCCTTCGACAGGCGATGGTCCGGACTCTGGTGAGTCCGAGACACAGTGGCCCGTCACGCTTGCTGGCGTCTCCGAGACAGTCGTCACAACACTGGGCCCGAACGAGCGCTGGAACGTGGCTGCGCTGGGTGTGCATGCACCGGATGACGATGGGCCAGCTACGGCGACGACGTGGGGCCGAACCCGGACTTGGCGGAACTTCCGGGAGCGAGAGGGTGGCTACGTTCAGTTCACGCGCGACTCGGTCGATTTCGCCGAGGCGGCGCTGTCGGTCCGCGAGGAGGACGACCCCGTCCTCGACAGCGCGGACGCCTGGGTACAGGTCAATGTCGAACGGCGTGACTCCGGTACTGAGGGCAACACGCAGTGGGTCGAGTGGGCGCTACACCCCGTCGACAGCACTGTCGAGCGCCGCGTCGTCCCGACGACGAACCGCGGCCACGCCGCCGTCGTCGAGGCGACCGTCGCAGCCTCACGGCTGGATGTACCGAGCTACGACCGCGAGACGCTGCTGGATCGTCTCGCGTACTTCGAGTCCGTGGTCGAAACAGCCGGCGGTGAGCGCGAGCGCGCGGCCTTCGAGCGCGTCCGCGACTTGGTCGACACCGACTGGTAGGGGACTTCGAACGGAATTTGGGGCATGCAGGTGACACACGACGGTCCGAGACAGGCTGTGTCGCACTCTTGCGGGACCTGCCACGGCAACGATCAGCGCACGGTTGCGGGTCGTCCCACCCCTACTGATAAACATTCGCGTGCGTGGTCCGTTCCGAACCCTTTTTGAGTGCGACCAAGCAAGTAGCGCGCATGGCAATCAAACCCGCCTACGTCAAGAAGACCGGGACGCTCCTCATGGAGCGATACCCTGACGCCTTCGGTGCAGACTTCGAACACAACAAAGACGTCGTCGAGGAACTGACCAACATCGAGTCCAAGGGTGTCCGCAACCGCATCGCCGGCTACGTCACCCGGAAGATGAACAACCCGGTCGAAGCGTAACTCGGTTCTTTCTCTCTGTCTCCCGCGGCATCTGAGCTACTGCTCTCTTCAGTCGCTGCCCGCTACTGTTCGGGCTGAGCGCGCTGGCTGTCGCTCTGTCGCTTCCGGTGGATGATGCCCTGCATGTTCGCGGTGCGAGCGGCGATGTCGCGGAACGATTCACCAACGTCGCTATCCTCATCGAGCACGAGCGGTTCGCCAGTGGCTCCACCCTCCCTGACTTCGGGGTCGAGAGGAATCTCGCCAAGGAACGGCATCTCCGTCTCGTCGGCGAACTCGCGGCCGCCGCCGCTGCCGAAGATATCGTGCGTGCCACCACAGTCCGGACAGACGAACGACGACATGTTCTCGACGATGCCCAGAACCGGCGTCTCGTGGCGACCGAACATCCGCAGGCCCTTCCGGGCGTCGTCGAGCGCGACCTCCTCCGGCGTGGTGACGATGACGGCCCCGGAGACGGGCACCTGCTGGAGCATCGTCAGTTGCGTGTCGCCGGTCCCCGGCGGCAGGTCCACGACCATGTAGTCGAGCTCGCCCCAGAGCACGTCGTCCCACAGTTGCGTGAGGACGTTGTCGACCATCGGACCACGGAAGATAACTGGGTCGTCCTTGCCGACAAGGAAGTCCATGCTCATCAGTCGCATCCCGTGTTTCTCCACGGGAATTATCTCTTCGTCCTCTGTCGCTTGTGGCTGTTCGTCAGCATCGAGCATCCGCGGGACGTTCGGCCCGTACACGTCGGCGTCGAACAGGCCAACGCGGGCACCGAGCCGCGAGAGACCGGCAGCGAGGTTCACTGCGACGGTCGACTTGCCCACCCCACCCTTGCCCGAGGCGACCGCGATGACGTTCTTGACCTTCGGCAGTGGGTCCTCTGCTTCCGGGACGCCGCGGTCGACGCTCGCCGAGAGGTCGATCTCGCGGTCAAGGTCACCCAGCGCCTCGCGGACCTCGTTCGCGATGCTCGTCTCCGTCGGCGAGTACGGCGCACCGAGCGCCAGGTCGATGCTGACTTGGTCGTCAGTCACGTCGATGCTGTTGATCAGCCCGAGCGAGACAATGTCGTCCCCAAGATCCGGGTCCTCGACCGCTTGCAGGCGCTCGCGTACGTCATCTGTATTCATGCACAGGGTTAGGCTCTGGAGGTGCGATAAGGATTGTGACACCGCCGGACACGGCAGTAACCGAATTGGCGGCATCGAGATGTGCTGGCTCCAGTTATCGTAGCTCTCGCGTACGCAAGCGCACGAGGTCAAATAACGAAAATCGGTACAGCAGCCGTCTCGGACTCAAGGGCGTCGAAACACGTAGATGCCGCCGTCGTCAAGTTCGGCGCGTAGCTCACCGCTGTCGTGGTCGAACACGAGCCGCTCCGGCGTCCCAGCAAAGGAGTGTAGCGGCATGCCGGTGTCTATCGCGCCGTCGGGGGCCACTGTGACGTGTGTGCGGCCGCCGAAGTCGGCCCGGAGCGTTCCGTCGTCCGCCTCGGTCACGGCGTCCGGTCCCGCGAACCGTTCCAGCTGGCCGCGAACCGCCGTTCGGTCGGTCGGGTCGATGCCACCGCCGCCGCCGTCGGTGATCTGTCGGCGCATACGTTGACATGTGGTCCCAGTGATGAGTGTATTGTGCCGGCCCCGTCAACGACCTGAGGCCTGTTACTCCATGCCTCAGTGGGTATGCCTTACAATCACGCGCCCGGCCCCCTTCGTTGCGTTTAAATACAACCCCGGAATAGAATCGGATAGACTCGTGTAGGGGGACCGGCCCCCGAGTCCGCGTGCTGCGGGCGCGAGTGTCATAGAACGCGTGTCGTGGTAGCCAAGCCTGGCCCAAGGCGCAGGGTTGCTAACTCTGTGGCGTACAGCCTCCGGGGTTCGAATCCCCGCCACGACGCTCACCCATCAGTACCTACATATGAGTGCAGAAGACCCCAACGCGGGCGAGGACGCGGATGCCGAAGAGGAGGAGGACATCCGCTATTTCGTCCGTATCGGACAGACAGACCTCGACGGGACGAAATCCGTCGAGCGAGCACTGACAGAACTGAACGGTATCGGCCACCGGGCCGCCCGAATTATCGCCCAGAAGGCGGACGTCGACCGGCGCGCTGTCTTCGGCAAGCTCGACGACGACGTCATTGAGCGCGTTGTCGACCGCGTCGAGAACTTCGCCGACGATGTGCCCGAGTGGATGACCAACCACCAGAAGGATTACTTCACTGGTGAAACCACCCACGAGACTGGCAACGACCTCCAGCTTACCCGCCGGCAGGACATCAACCGCATGAAGATGATCGACTCCTACCGCGGTGTCCGCCACAAGCGCGGCCAGAAGGTCCGTGGACAGCGTACCAAGTCCACCGGCCGGACGGAGGGAACCATCGGCGTCAACGTCGAGGCGATCAAGGAAGAGCAAGCCGAGGAAGCCGCTGCGGAGGATGACGAATAATGGCGCTTGGTTCAAACACGAAGTTCTACGAGACGCCGAATCATCCCTTCCAGGGCGAACGCATCGCCGACGAGGCCAATCTCATCGGCCGCTACGGCCTGAAGAACAAAGAAGAGCTCTGGCGCGCACAGTCCGAGCTTCGTGGCTACCGCCGTGAGGCACGGAAGCTGCTGGGCAGCGCCGGCGAGCACGAGACCGAGTCCGAGGAGTTCCTCGCTCGGCTCAAGCGCTACGGCATCCTCAACGAGCAGGACCAGCTCGACGACGTCCTGTCGCTTGACGTGACTGACGTGCTGGAACGCCGCCTGCAGACGGTCGTCTACCGCAAGGGCTACGCGAACACGCCCGAGCAGGCCCGCCAGTTCATCGTCCACGGACATATCGTGCTGGACGACGCTCGCGTTACCCGACCCGGCATGACGGTGGAGAACGCCGTCGAAAGCTCGGTCGGCTTCGACGAGCACAGCTCTCTGTCGGACGAACTCCATCCTGAGCGCGCGGAGGCCCAAGAATGAGCGAAGAAACCGAAGACATCTGGGGCATCGCCCACGTGCACGCATCGTTCAACAACACGATTATCACCATCACCGACCAGACCGGCGCGGAAACGCTCGCAAAGAGCTCCGGCGGGACGGTTGTCAAGCAGAACCGCGACGAAGCGTCGCCGTACGCGGCGATGCAGATGGCTGAGGTCGTTGCCGAAAAGGCCCTCGACCGTGGCGTCGAAGGCGTCGATGTTCGGGTCCGTGGTCCCGGCGGCAACCTCCAGACCTCGCCCGGTCCGGGTGCGCAGGCGACGATCCGCGCACTCGCCCGAGCGGGTCTGGAGATCGGTCGCATCGAGGACGTCACGCCGACCCCGCACGACGGCACTCGTGCACCCAAGAACTCCGGATTCTAACCAATGACACAGGACTACGAGGTTGAGTTCGTCGAACGCGGCGAGCGCGAGGCGCGGATCCTCGTGCGCGGCATCACGCCGGCCTTCGCCAACGGCATCCGGCGAGCGATGGTCGCGGACGTACCGACGTTCAGTATCGACACCGTCCGCGTCATCGAGAACACCAGCGTGATGTTCAACGAGCAGATCGGTCTCCGACTGGGACTGGTCCCGCTGACGACCGACCTCGACGACTTCGAGATCGGCGACGAAGTGACGCTGTCGCTGTCCGTCGACGGGCCGAGCACGGCCTACTCCAGCGACCTCGTCTCTTCGGACCCGATGGTCGAGGCCGCCGACGACAACATCCCGATCATCGACCTCAAGGAAGGCCAACGTCTCGAAGTCGAGGCAGACGCCGTCCTCGATACCGGTCGGGAACACGCCAAACACCAGGGCGGCGTGGCCGTCGGCTACCGACACCTCCAGCAGGTGGAGGTCGTCGGCGACCTCGGCGAGTTCGAGGACGACGACCCGAACATCCTGCGTGGCGTCATCGAAGAGCAGGCGGCCGAACACGCCGCCGGCGACGCCACCAACGGCGAACTTGTCGCGACAGACGAGTTCGATAACGACCTTCGGAACCGCTACCCCGGCAAGGACGTCGAGGTATCGGACGTGCCGAACGCGTTCGTGTTCCACGTCGAGACGGACGGGTCGTTCACCACCGAGGAACTGGTCCTGCGTGCGGTCGAGACGCTGCGTGACCGCGCGACCGAACTGAAAGACGCAGTCCAGCTGTAACGATACAATGCCCCGACACACCCCACTACTACCGATGACCGCCCGCTCCCCGAGCGCGAGGACCGAAAGGGGTTTTACGGGGCACGCAAAACGAACAATCGCGCGCAGGGATAGCCAAGTTTGGCCAACGGCGCAGCGTTCAGGGCGCTGTCCCGTAGGGGTCCGCAGGTTCAAATCCTGCTCCCTGCACTTTTCCCACAACGGAGGAATCATATGAGTAAGACGAACCCGAGACTCAGTAGTCTCATCGCCGACCTGAAGTCAGCCGCCCGCAGTTCGGGCGGTGCTGTCTGGGGCGACGTCGCCGAGCGCTTAGAAAAGCCACGGCGCACACACGCGGAAGTCAACCTCGGCCGTATCGAACGATACGCCCAGGAAGACGAAACCGTCGTTGTGCCCGGCAAGGTGCTTGGCTCCGGTGTCCTGCAGAAGGACGTCACCGTCGCCGCTGTCGACTTCTCCGGAACCGCCGAGACGAAGATCGACCAGGTTGGAGAGGCTGTATCACTCGAACAGGCAATTGAAAACAACCCAGAAGGCTCCCACGTCCGGGTGATCCGATGAGCGTCGCAGAGTTCGACGCGGATGTCATCGTTGATGCCCGCGACTGTATCATGGGCCGCGTCGCATCACAGGTCGCCGAACAGGCTCTCGATGGCGAGACGGTCGCTGTCGTCAACGCCGAACGCGCCGTGATCACCGGCCGAGAGGAGCAGATCGTAGAGAAGTACGAGAAACGTGTCGACATCGGTAACGACAACGGGTACTTCTACCCCAAGCGACCGGACGGCATCTTCAAACGCACCATCCGTGGCATGCTGCCCCACAAGAAGCAGCGTGGCCGCGAGGCGTTCGAGAGCGTCCGTGTCTACCTCGGCAACCCGTACGACGAGGACGGCGAGGTTCTAGACGGCACGTCGCTTGACCGACTGTCGAACATCAAGTTCGTCACGCTGGGCGAGATCAGCGAAACGCTTGGAGCGAACAAGACATGGTAACGAACACGTCTGGCAAGAAGAAGACCGCCGTCGCCCGCGCGACCGTTCGCGAGGGTGAGGGCCGCGTGCGTATCGACTCGCAGCCGGTCGAACTCGTCGACCCCGAGCTGGCGCAGCTCAAGATGCTGGAACCGTTCCGCATCGCCGAGGACGACCTCCGCGGCGAGGTCGACGTGGAAGTGTCCGTCGAAGGTGGCGGTGTCATGGGGCAGGCAGATGCCGCCCGAACCGCCATCGCTCGCGGACTTGTCGACCACACCAACGACGCCGAACTCCGTGACGCGTTCATGGAGTTCGACCGCTCGCTGCTGGTCAACGATGTTCGCCAGTCCGAACCCAAGAAGTGGGGCGGCCCCGGTGCGCGGGCCCGCTACCAGAAATCGTACCGCTAAGGTGATTCAGGTATGATGGTACCGGTTCGGTGTTTCACGTGCGGTAATGTCGTCGGCGAGCACTGGGAAGAGTTCAAAGCACGCACCCGCGAGGCCGAGGAGCCTGAGGACCCGGAGAAGGTCCTTGATGAACTCGGCGTCGAGCGGCACTGCTGTCGCCGGATGCTCGTCTCGCACAAGGACCTCGTCGACATCGTCTCACCCTACCAATGAACGCACAGGAAAGCCGCTACGAGAAGGCCCGCAAACTCGGCGCGCGAGCGCTGCAGTTGGCCCACGGTGCTCCCGTGCTCATCGAGACGGAACACACCCAGCCGATACTCATCGCCGCCGAGGAGTACGACGCTGGCGTCCTACCGTTTACGGTCAACAGGAGTGATTAACGATGACGCTCATCACTGACATCCGACTCCGCCGCGTCCTCGACTCCCGCGGGAACGCGACTGTCGAGGCCGACGTTCTCACTGAGAGTGGGGGCTTCGGTCGTGGCAAGGCACCGAGCGGCGCAAGCACGGGTGAGTACGAGGCCATCGAACTCCCCGCCAACGAGGCCATCGCCAAGGCCCGTGAGGAGGCACTCCCACGACTCATCGGTGAGGTCCACGCCGGGAACCAGCGTGACGTCGACGCGGCGCTTCACGCCGCCGATGGCACTGACGACTTCTCCGGCATCGGAGCCAACAGCGCTGTCGCCATCTCGATGGCGGCCGCAAAGGCTGGTGCTGATGTGCTGGGCGCACCGCTGTACCAGCACCTCGGTGGCACGTTCCGGGGCAACGCGTACCCGACGCCACTGGGCAACATCATCGGCGGCGGCGAACACGCCGCGGATGCAACCAACATTCAGGAGTTCCTCGCGGCCCCCGTCGGCGCGCCGAGCGTCGAAGAGGCCGTCTTCGCCAACGCCGCGGTCCACCAGGAAGTCCACGACATCCTGGCTGACCGCGACTTGCCAGCGGGCAAGGGTGACGAGGGAGCCTGGGCACCGTCCGTCTCGGACGACGAAGCGTTCGAGATCATGGACGAGGCCGTTGAGACCGTTGCCGACGACTTCGGCTTCGCAATCTCTTTCGGCCTCGACGTCGCTGGCGCGGAACTCTACGACGACGAGGAGGACGGCTACGTCTACGATGACGGCGTCAAGTCCACCGAAGCGCAGATCGAGTACATCGCCGAGAAGGTCGAGGAGTACGACCTCGTCTACGTCGAGGACCCACTCGACGAGAATGATTACGAGGCCTTCGCGGACCTGACCGCACAGGTCGGTGACCAGACGCTCGTCTGTGGCGACGACCTGTTCGTCACGAACGTCGAGCGCCTGCAGGCCGGTATCAACGCCGACGCCGGTAACTCCATCCTGATCAAGCCGAACCAGATCGGGACGCTTACCGACGCTGTCGACGCCATCGAACTGGCGACGGCAAACGGCTACGAGTCCGTCGTCTCCCACCGCAGCGGTGAGACGGAAGACACGACGATTGCACACCTCGCTGTCGCCACTGACGCACCGTTCATCAAGACCGGCGCGGTCGGCGGCGAGCGCACAGCCAAGCTGAACGAACTAATCCGTATCGAGGACAACGCAGTATGAGCGGCAACGAAAAAGAAGGTCTCGACGCGTCCGATTCCGACTTCGACCCGTCCGACGAGGACGACGAAGCGGTCGACGCGGAGACCGAAACGGAAGCCGAACAGCCCGCCGACGACGCCGAAGAGGCGACAGAGGCCGAACCAACTGATGACGACACGGAAGCCGACGAAGCGGCCGACGCCGACGAGGCTGCCGGCCCACAGCTGGACGAGGACGTCATGCCCGACGAGCAGTCGGAGGCCGACCTCCTCATCCCCGTCGAGGACTACCTCGGCGCCGGTGTCCACATCGGGACCCAGCAGAAGACCCAGGACATGGAGCGGTTCATCCACCGCGTCCGGACCGACGGGCTCTACGTGCTGGACGTCTCGATGACCGACGAGCGTATCCGCACCGCCGCGGACTTCCTGGCCAACTACGAGCCGGAGCAGATCCTGGCCGCATCGTCGCGCCAGTACGGCCGGTTCCCGGCAGAGAAGTTCGCCGAAGCGATCGGCGCGCGCGTCCGCACCGGTCGGTTCATCCCCGGCACGCTGACCAATCCCGACTACGACGGCTACATCGAGCCTGACATCGTGGTCGTCACCGACCCGATCGGTGACGCCCAGGCTGTCAAGGAGGCCATCACAGTCGGGATCCCGGTCATCGCAATGTGTGACTCCAACAACACCACGTCGAACGTCGACCTGGTAGTCCCGACGAACAACAAGGGGCGAAAGGCGCTGTCAGTCGTCTACTGGCTGCTGGCCAACGAGACGCTCGACCGCCGCGGTGCCGAGCCGACGTACGGACTCGACGACTTCGAGTCCGACCTCTAACGTCGCTGAACTGTTTCGTTTTCCGGCCCGTTGCCGCACAAGTGGCGACGCCGGTGTCGCCAACACAAAACATACCACGAGCCCCGGAGTAGCTCCGGGAAATGGCAGAAGGAGACACGTTTGTCAACGCTATCATCGGTGCTGTCGCGACCGCACTGCTGAGTGGGTTTGTCCCGCTCGCACCGCTCCTTGGTGGTGGCATCGCTGGCTATCTCGAAGGCGGTGAGCGAGCCGACGGGGTTCGCGTCGGGTTCCTGTCCGGCGTCATCGGGCTGGCAATATCGCTGGTCTTCCTGCTGGTTGTGTTCGTCTTCCTGACTGTGTTTCTGGCGTTCGCTCCCGAAGCGCTGGGCGTGTTCGGTGCGATGGGGCTGCTCGTGCTCGTTCTGGGAACGCTCACGACGGCCACGTACTTCCTCGGTCTGAGTGCCCTCGGCGGCTGGCTGGGCAACTACGTCAGATACGACACCACCATTGGTGATTAACCGGCCAGCCGCGCTGTCGGTAACTACATCACTGGAGATACCGCTACTACCAACGCATATGCGTGAGACGGTGACCAACGCCGGTATTGGGGCACTTGTTACGGTTGCGCTGTCGTTCATCCCCTTTTCGTCGGTGGCTGGCGGTGCCGTGGCCGCGGCGAACCACGGTGGCGGCTACCGGACCGGGCTCTGGCTGGGGACGCTGGCCGGCGCCTGCGCGATGGTCCCCTTGCTCGCCCTCTTCATCCCGGCACTGTACATCGCCGGCCTCCTCGGCCTTGGGATTCCGCCCGGGACGCCCGGGTACGGCCTGTTCCTGGCGCTCGTGTTCACGTTCTTTCTGCTGTACACTGTCGGTCTCAGCGCCCTTGGTGGCCTCGGCGGCGTCTGGATATCGGTACACACTGACTGGCACATAGATGCCGACCGCTGGCTCTGAACGTGCCAGAACCGCCTGCTACCCGACATTTGGCATACCATTCAAGCGTGTCCGACACTAACAGTAGTCGATGTCAAAGACGCCGCCCGGACCGAAGGGCGAACCGCTGTTCGGCAGTAGTCGAACGTACGCACAGGACCCATTCCGGTTCATTTCGGCGCTGGAGCGGGCCTACGGCGACGTCGCTCGATTCGACATGGGGCCGATGGACACGGTCATGCTGTGTGACCCGACGGCACTCGAGCGCGTACTGGTTTCGGAGGCCGATCGGTTCCGCAAGCCCGATTTTCAGGGCGATGCGCTCGGGGACCTGCTGGGTGACGGACTGCTGTTGAGCGAAGGCGAGACGTGGGAGCAGCAGCGAAAGCTCGCGAACCCCGCGTTCTCAATGGCGCGGCTATCGGGGATGGCTGATCGCATCACCGACCACGCGGAGGACCGCATCGCCGACTGGTCCCACGGTGATGTCATCGACGCCGAGCAGTCAATGACCCGAGTGACGCTGGACGTGATTCTGGACCTGATGATGGGTGTCCAACTCTCTGAGCAGCGAGTCCAGACCATCGAGGAGCAACTGCTGCCGCTGGGCCAGCGGTTCGAACCGGACCCGATCCGGTTTGCTATGCCAGAGTGGATGCCGATGCCCGACGACGCAGAGTTCAACCGCGCCGTGCGGACGCTTGACGAGGTACTGGACGACATTATCGAGGTCCGTGAGGACTCGGTCGGGTCCGGTGACGACGGCCCGATGGACTTCCTGTCGGTGCTCCTGCGTGCCCGCGACGAAGGGAATCAGTCGCCCGAGCAACTGCGCGATGAAATGATGACGATGCTGCTCGCGGGCCACGACACGACGGCACTGACGCTTACCTACACCTGGTTCCTGCTGTCGGAACACCCCGAAGTCGAACAGCGAGTCCACGAAGAACTGGACGATGTCATCGGCGACGAGCGGCCGGGGATGGAACACGTCCGCGAACTGGACTACCTCGAATGGGTGATTCAGGAAGCGATGCGGCTCTACCCGCCAGTGTACACAATCTTCCGAGAGCCGACCGAAGACGTGACGCTGTCGGGATATGATGTCGAGGCCGGGACGACGCTGATGGTCCCACAGTGGGGCGTCCACCGGTCCGAACGGTTCTACGATGACCCCGAAGCGTTCGACCCGGAGCGCTGGAAGCCCGAGCGAGCGAGCGAGCGCCCGCGGTTCGCCTACTTCCCCTTCGGTGGTGGCCCGCGCCACTGTATCGGGAAGCACCTCGCAATGCTCGAAGCGCAGCTCATCACCGCAACAACGGCCAGTCAGTACCGACTGGAATTTCAGGGGGAGACGCCGCTGGAACTGCTTCCGTCGCTGACTGCCCACCCCCGACAGGAGATGTCGATGCGCGTACAGGAACGGTAACACAGACGCCGATGGGACCACCCTGTTGACGCACGGTTCGAATTCTCCGATATCGGCACCGCTTCCGAGTATTATACCGACGGTCGTCCTGACCGTCGACTCCGAAAACGCCTAACGCCCTGGGAGCACACGAGCGGGTATGGTCACGTCGAGCGCTCCCGGGAAGGTGTACCTGTTCGGGGAGCACGCAGTCGTCTACGGCGAGCCGGCGGTGCCCTGCGCCATTGAGCGGCGGGTGCACGTGACGGCAACCGAAATCGATGAGGGATTGCGCATCCACGCGAACGACTTGCAACTGGACGGCTTTACCGTCGAGTACTCCGGTGACGGGGAGAGCCATCCGGACGTGGATGTCGCCGAGTCTCTCGTCGAAGCTGGGATGGGATACGTCAACGAAGCGGTCGCACAGGCCCGTGATGCGGCCGATTCGCCTGAAGCGGGCTTCGAGATCTCCGTCGAGGGTGACATCCCGCTCGGGGCAGGGCTGGGGTCGTCGGCCGCGCTCGTCGTCGCAGCGATAGACGCGGCGACTAGGGAACTCGGCGTCGAACTATCGGCGAGCGAGATCGCCGACCGCGCCTATCAGGTCGAACACGAGGTACAGGACGGACAGGCCTCGCGGGCGGACACGTTCTGCTCGGCGATGGGCGGGGCAGTTCGTGTGGAGGGCGATGACTGCCGGCGGCTGAAGGGCATCGACACCCTCCCTTTCGTTATCGGTTACGACGGCGGAGCTGGCGACACCGGGGCGCTCGTCGCCGGCGTCCGGGACCTCCGTGGGAAGTACGATTTCGCTGCCGACACCGTCGCAGCAATCGGCGACATCGTTCGCGAGGGCGAGTCAGTACTGGGAACGGGCGACTACGAACGGCTCGGGGAGCTGATGGATTTCAACCACGGACTGCTCTCGGCGCTGGGGGTCTCTTCGCGGTCGCTGGACTCGATGGTGTGGGCGGCCCGCAACGCCGACGCCCATGGCGCGAAACTCACTGGGGCCGGTGGCGGCGGCTGTATCGTCGTGCTGGACGAGACGGATGACGCGCTCACGGCGCTGAAGTACACGCCGGGGTGTGAGGACGTCTTCCGGGCTGAACTGGACACCGACGGAGTCCGACAGGAATGACGGTCGTCCTCAAACTCGGTGGGAGCGTCATCACCGAAAAAGACGAACCTGAGACGGTCGACCGAACTGCGCTATCGGCGGCGGTGTCAGCTATCGCTGACTCGGCAGTCGGCGAGGATATCGTCATCGTGCATGGCGGGGGGAGCTTCGGCCACCACCACGCCGCCGAATATGGCGTTAGCACGACCGAAGGAACCCACGACGTAAACGGCGTGCAGGCCATCCACGGCGCGATGTGCCGGCTCAACGCCGCTGTCGTAGATGCGCTCTCCGAGGCAGGCGTTCCGGCTGTTCCGGTCCACCCGTTCTCGGCGGCTGCACGCGACACAGGTGGCGATATCTCGCTACCGACGGCGCAGGTCACGACGCTGCTTGAGGAAGGGTTCGTTCCAGTCCTGCACGGCGACCTCGTCGCACACGCCGGCGCGGGCGCGACGGTTCTGAGCGGCGACGAACTGGTCGTCGAACTCGCGCCCGCCGTCGACGCCGACCGCGTCGGCGTCTGCTCGACCGTTCCCGGCGTTCTCTATGAAGACGGGACCGTCATTGACCGTATCGAGGCATTCGAGGCTGTAGCATCGGCCCTGGGTGGGAGCGACACGACGGATGTGTCGGGCGGGATGGCCGGCAAGGTCCGTGCGCTGCTTGCACTTTCGGCCCCCGCTCTCGTGTTCGGCCCCGACGCGCTCCCTGCGTTTCTCGCCGGTGAGAGTCCGGGGACGACTATCGCTGGTAATGACAGCGACTGATAGAATCGCTAGCCCTGTCGTCGGCTGACTCTGCCCAGAGTGTGAATACTCGAACTCAAGCCCAAACGGACTGATGGAGCGGTATCACTGCTCGCTCTCAGCGGACAGGTAATCTAAATATCACTTCCTCGACTGTCGTAACATATTTGTCCTCTGTTATCAATTATGCGACTATGTCTGCAGTAGGTCTGACCGACGTCTATCGATACGGAACGAGGTTTCTCGGGATATTGCTTGTCGTCGCCGGCGTCGGTGGCGGCCTCATCGCTGCAGGGTACGTGTTGATACAGAACGGCTCGCTCGCCTCGCTATCGGGGAACGCGGGCTATCGTGCGGTACTCGGCATCGTCGTCGGGGCGCTCGGTGGACTCCTGTTGCTCTCCGGCGTGCTCGGCTTGACCCACAAGCTCATCGCTGACGCGGCAATGGCGGGCACGCTCGCGGCACAGACAGCACAGCGTGATGCGACCGATGTGGCATCCGGGGCCCCTCCGGCCAGTGACCAGACAGCAACTGAAACTGCCGAGGATAGCGCTGCACCCGCCACCGAACTGACTTCGGATTCCGACGACCCGACACCGGAGCCAACCGAGCCTGAGCCAGCGGCTTCCCGGGATACCGAACCGGCTGCTGACCCGGCGGTTGCCGAGTCGGCAATGGGCGAGTCCGAGGTGTCGGAACCGGTCGCTGACTCCGAACCGGACGCCGACTCGACCGGTGAACCGGGAGTCCACGCGCCCGCACAGCGACCCCCTGAGCAATCCGATGGGGCAGCGCTGTCTACTCCGTCCGACACTGCGGTGGCCGAGACTGACGACGCGCCGGTGACGGCGGCCGACGATGATCCGCTGGCAGATGCTGACCCAGCGACGGATGCTGGCCCGGTGACGGACGAAGACGCGGTAGAGACAGCCCCGGCGGACCAGGACGAACAGATATCGAACCAGCAGCCGGCGGAAAACGTTGCCGGACCGGAACCTGAAGCGGTGGACGACACTACGGCGGAGCCATCCCAAACGGATCTCGCCGAGGACTCGGAAACGGTGGGTCCGCAGTCAGACCCCACCGAGCAGTCGGACCGTGACCTGCTTGCTTCGGACGCCGCCGAGGAGTCGGAGCCGAGCACGGAGCCACAGGAATGGACCCCGCCGGACCCTGCGGAGTTCGACACGCAGGGCGAGGAACCCGCGGCAGCTGACGACCGGGGGGCAGATGAGCCAGCACCGGCCGACGACTGGGAAACCGAACCTGAAGCCGATGCTGAACCCACTGGTGCCGGCACGCCGGATACCGACCAGGCGGACCAGCACGACGCCGTGACTCAGGACACCCGATTACTCGACGAATCGGATGAGAAAGACACGTCCGGTGGCCCGCGGACGACGGACGACCTGTTCGGCGGTGCTGATGACGGCCAACCTGGAACCGACGCTGACGAGAGCGTGCAGGGCGAGGGGGAGTCTCAGGATACGGACACACCTGCTGGCGAGGACGCGACGCTCGCGGACGACGGTGTCACTGGCTTCGACGTCTCCAGTGACGACGACCCGCTCTCGGACCCCTTAGACGACGAGTAGCGACGAACCCACACCGTTTTAAGAAGCGCCGTTGTAGACCGACGTAACCGAGCGCACGGCCGCCCGTGGACTGCGGTTCGGCGGCCGGCAGACGGCGGATGTAAGTTGCGGGACGGAAGTCCCTCCCACTGCGGTTGCACAGGCTACGGGCGTACCCGACTGGCCTGGAGCGCCGACGCGGACGAAGTCGCCTACATTGCAGATACCGTCGTTGCCGTGCCCCACCGGATGCCCGCGGCCGGCTTTCCACTCGGAGCTACAACCATGGAAGTCGAAATTGCGACAATTGGCGGTTACGAGGCTGTAGGCCGACAGATGACGGCCGTCCGTGCAGGGGACGACGTCGTCATCTTCGACATGGGCCTGAACCTCTCGAAGGTACTGATTCACGACAACGTCGAGACGGAACGGATGCACTCGCTGGACCTCATCGACATGGGTGCCATTCCGGACGACCGGGTCATGTCCGACCTGGAAGGCGACGTGAAGGCTATCGTGCCGACACACGGTCACCTTGACCACATCGGCGCGATATCCAAGCTCGCCCACCGCTACGACGCACCGATCGTCGCGACGCCCTTTACAATCGAGCTCGTCAAACAGCAGATCAAGAGCGAGGAGAAGTTTGGCGTCCAGAACGACCTCGTCAAGATGGATGCCGGCGAGACGATGTCAATCGGCGAGCGCAACGAACTGGAGTTCGTCAACGTCACACACTCCATCATCGACGCCATCAACCCCGTCCTCCACACGCCGGAAGGGTCGGTCGTCTACGGGCTGGACAAGCGGATGGACCACACGCCGGTCATCGGTGACCCAATCGACATGAAGCGGTTCCGAGAGATCGGCCGCGAGGGCGAGGGCGTCCTCTGTTACATTGAGGACTGTACGAACGCAGGCAAGAAGGGCCGCACGCCCTCTGAGTCCGTGGCGCGTCGCCACCTCAAAGACGTGATGGACAGCGTCGCCGACTACGACGGCGGGATCGTCGCGACGACGTTCTCCTCACACATCGCTCGTGTCAAGAGCCTCGTCGAGTTCGCCGACGACATCGGCCGTCAGCCGGTGCTGCTCGGTCGCTCGATGGAGAAGTACTCCGGCACGGCCGAACGGCTTGACTTCGTTGACTTCCCGGAAGATCTGGGGATGTACGGCCACCGCAAGTCCGTTGACCGGACGTTCAAGCGGATCATGAACGAGGGCAAGGAGAACTTCCTTCCGATCGTCACCGGCCATCAGGGCGAGCCACGCGCGATGCTCACCCGTATGGGCCGCGGCGAGACGCCCTACGAGCTAGACGACGGCGACAAGGTCATCTTCTCGGCTCGGGTCATTCCGGAGCCGACCAACGAGGGCCAGCGCTACCAGTCCGAGAAGCTTCTGGGCATGCAGGGCGCACGCATCTACGACGATATCCACGTTTCGGGCCACCTCCGCGAAGAGGGCCACTACGAAATGATCGACGCGCTCCAGCCGAAGAACATCATTCCGGCCCACCAGAGCCTCGAAGGGTTCGCACCGTATGTCGACCTCGCCGAAAACATGGGCTACAAAGCCGGACGGGACCTCCACATCACCCGCAACGGCAACATGATCAAGCTCACCGAGTAAATCGATGTCCGAACGCCATCAGCAGGTCGAAGACGCGATTGTCGCCCGACGAGACCGGGTCAACGATGCCCTGCCAGAGGACCTTCCGGTACAGAAGCCGGACCACCTCTACGAGGCGTCGCGATACCTGCTGGACGCGGGCGGGAAACGACTCCGCCCGACGGTCCTGCTGCTGGTCGCGGAGTCGCTACTTGATGTCGACCCGCTGACGGCAGACTACCGTGACTTCCCGACACTCGGAGGCGGGCAAGCCGACATGATGTCGGCCGCCCTCGCCATCGAGGTCATCCAGACGTTCACGCTTATTCACGACGACATCATGGACGACGACGCGCTCCGCCGTGGAGTGCCCGCCGTTCACAAGGAGTACGACCTCTCAACGGCAATTCTCGCCGGCGACACGCTGTACTCGAAAGCGTTCGAGTTCCTGCTTGAGACGGGCGCGGCCCACGATCGGACCGTCGACGCGAACAAGCGACTCGCGACGACGTGTACCCGCATCTGCGAGGGCCAGTCCCTCGACATCGAGTTCGAGCAACGCGATGTCGTCACGCCTGAGGAGTACTTGGAGATGGTCGAACTCAAGACGGCCGTGCTGTACGGCGCGGCCGCCTCGATTCCGGCCACGCTGCTGGGGGCCGACGAGGAAACCGTCGATGCCCTGTACAACTACGGGCTCGACGTGGGGCGTGCGTTCCAGATTCAGGACGACCTGCTGGACCTGACGACGCCCTCGGAGAAACTGGGCAAGCAACGGGGCTCGGACCTCGTCGAAGAAAAGCAGACGCTGGTAACACTGCACGCCCGCCAGCAGGGTGTCGATGTCGGCGATCTGGTCGACACGGACTCCGTGGAGGCCGTTTCGGAAGCCGAAATCGATGACGCCGTCGAGCGCCTGCGAGAGGTGGGGTCAATCGAATACGCCCGCCAGACCGGGCAAGACCTCATCGCGAGCGGCAAGCAGAACCTCGAAGTCCTCCCGGACAACGAAGCTCGCTACCTGCTCGAAGGCATCGCGAACTACCTCGTTGAGCGCGACTACTGAGCGCGCCGGCGGTCAGTTTTCCCGCGTCGCTTCGACCCTGACTAGTGCTGGTCAGCAACTAAGACACGTCGCTCCCTAGCGACGCCCGTGACTCGATTCGTCCTCTACGGCGGCAAGGGCGGCGTCGGCAAGACGACCGTGGCCGCGGCGACTGGCTATCGGCTGGCGAGGACGGGCCACGAGACACTCGTTGTCTCTACCGACCCCGCCCACTCGCTGGCCGACGCCGTCGAGACCGAGGTCGGTGGCGACCCGACAAAAATCCGGTCGGGGCTGTGGGGTGTCGAGGTCGACCCACAGACTGGAATCGACCGCTACCGGTCGCTGTTCGAGGCGCTCGCGTCGGAGTTCTCCGATGCCGGCATTCGGATGGACGAGGACGAAATCGCCGACCTGTTCACCACCGGCGTGATGCCCGGTAGCGACGAACTGGCGGCTATCGAAGGCATGGCGACGTACATCGAGAGCGACCGCTGGGACCGCGTGGTGTTCGACACCGCTCCGACCGGCCACACGCTCCGCCTGCTTGACCTCCCGTCGGTGATGGACCGTGGCGTTGCGACGGCGATGGACCTGCGCGATCAGGTCCGCCGGAAGGTCAACACCGCTCGGACGATGATGTTCGGCCCGATGGCGAGTCGGCGCGACGACGGCCCGGACGACTTCACCGAGATGCGCACGCGGATGGAGCGGGTCGGCACGGTGCTTCGGGACCCCGAACAGACCGCGTTCCGGGTCGTCACCATCCCCGAGACGATGGCCGTCCGCGAGACGGAGCGGCTGGTCGGGAAACTCCGCGAGTTCGACGTGCCGGTGACGACGCTGGTCGTGAACAAGGTTATCGAGGATGCTGGTGACTGTCAGCGGTGTCAGGGCAAGCAGGCAGTGCAGGAGGCGGCTATTGCACAACTCCGGGAGTCGCTGCCCGAACTGGATATCTGGACGATTACCGATCAGTCCGGTGAGGTGACTGGTCTTAGCGCGCTGGAACGGGTCGCGGACTCATTGGGTGCTGTTGAGTGACCACTCTTCGTTTGCGGGGAACCGTCCTGCGTAGAATACACAGCCCGTCTGCGAACGTACCAACCGGAAAACACATGGGGCCAGAGGTGAGTTGCTTGCGTCATGAATCTGCGTCCGCTTCTTGCGGTGTTTCTCATTATTACTGTCGGCATCGTAGCTTCGCTACTCCTGTTTCCAACCCTTTCTGCCCACAGCGGCCCGCCCGATGTAACGACGACTGACACGCCGACGATTGATCCATCTGTTCCAGCACCATACCAAGGAACGAAAGCCAACCCCTCTGTCGTCATCCAAGTCGGTGCAACTGGGAATGGGTTGCCGATTCAGGTTTGGAATGCTAGCCCGATGAATCAAACCGTATCCGTCGAACTAATACATAATGACAGTGACTCTTCAGTCGTAACCCGTACAGAAACACTCCCACAGAACGGGACACTTTGGTTAGAAATTCCGTCTCCAGGGTACCTCCTCACAGTGACGGACGTGTCAACACAGGCGAATGGAACGTACCCAGTGACAACTGACCATTTCGACTGTAATTCCCGGTTTGCAGAAGTCCGTATCGATAGCAACGGAACAGTCGATTCTCGGACCGTCTCCACAAGTATGGGCTGTTGACGGTGCTCGCTGTACTAACCAGTGTGTTTCCCCCTGTACCGAGTGAAGCGAATCGTTGTAGACATAGGGCTATGTGAACGCTTGCTGACACCCTGCCCCCATAGCTGGCTGAACCCGACGGCGTTTTGACCCTCCCAGTCGCAGGTCCCGGTAATGGACGACGAGCTGCGAGACCGAATCACGGAGGCGGCGGAGACGAGCGCCCTCCTCAACGCGGTCAAACACGACAGCGAGGCACAGGTCGGCGCAATAATGGGCCCGCTCATGGGCGAGAATCCGGAGTTCCGCGAGTACGGCGACGAGATACCCGGCGTTATCGCGCCGGTCGTTGAGCGAGTCAACGGGATGGATGCCGAGGAGCGCCGGGAGCGGCTGGCCGAACTCGCTCCGGAGAAACTCGAAGAGCTGGAGGCCGAGGATGAGGGCGAGGACCACCCGCTGCCAGACCTGCCCAACGCCGAAGAGTACGACACCGTCCGGATGCGCGTTGCGCCAAACCCCAACGGCCCGTGGCACATCGGCCACGCGCGGATGGCCGCCGTCGTCGGCACGTACAAACAGCGCTACGACGGGGAGTTCATCTGCCGCTTTGACGACACCGACCCCGAGACCAAGCGGCCGGATCTGGATGCCTACGACGCAATCCTGGACGCTATCGGCTATCTGGGCTTCGAACCCGACGACGTGGTCAACGCCAGCGACCGCGTCGAGACGTACTACGAGTACGCCCGCGAGCTCATCGACAAGGGCGGGGCCTACACCTGCTCGTGCCCGCAGGGCGAGTTCTCCGATCTGAAGAATAACGGCAAGGCCTGTCCGCATCGCGACAAGGACGCCGAGACCACGCGCTCGGAGTTCGAGGCGATGGTCGACGGCGAGTACGACAGCGGCGAGATGGTACTGCGGGTCCGGACCGACATTACGCATAAGAACCCCGCACTGCGGGACTTCGTCGCGTTCCGGATGGTGGACACACCACACCCGCGAACGGCGGCCGAGGAGTACCGCTGCTGGCCGATGCTGGACTTCCAGAGCGGGCTGGACGACCACCTGCTGGGGGTCACGCACATCATCCGCGGTATCGACCTGCAGGACTCCGCGAAGCGCCAGCAGTTCGTCTACGACTACTTCGACTGGGAATACCCCGAGGTCATCCACTGGGGCCACGTCCAGGTCGATGCTTACGACGTACCGCTGTCCACATCGAGCATCGCCGAACTCATCGCTGACGGCGAACTCGCGGACTGGGACGATCCGCGAGCGCCGACCGTCGCCAGCCTCGAACGGCGCGGCATCCGCGGTGAGGCCGTCGTCGATGCGATGATTCAGCTGGGTACGTCCACCTCGAACGTCGATCTGGCGATGTCCTCTATCTACTCGAACAACCGCGATCTCATTGACGACGACTCAGACCGGGCGTTCTTCGTCCGGGACAGCGACGACCACGGCGGTCTCGTTGAGCGCCAGATCGTCGGCGGGCCGGACGCTGGCGAACCGCCGTTGCATCCGGACCACGAGGAGCGTGGCCGCCGCGAGATTCCGGTGACCAGCGGTGTCGTCGTTGAGGGCGACGACCTGCCGGAACACGGCGATCGTATATGGCTCAAAGGATACGGCTGCGTGCGCCACACCCGCGACGCATTCGAATACACCGGCGACGACATTGACGCCGTCCGCGAGGAGGGCGTCGACGTGATTCACTGGGCACCGGCTGATGGGCCAAAGTTCCGCTTGCGCACGATGGACGGCGACGTGTCTGGCGTGGCGGAATCTGGACTACTCGATTACGACGCCGACAAAGTCGTTCAGTTCGAGCGTATCGGGTTCGCCCGACTCGACGAGATCGCGGACGACTCAGACGCGGAGTCTGTCGCGTACTTCACACATCCCTGACACGGGCGAACCGCTGGCTCTGCTGGCCTAATACCGCTTTCTGTACCGCAACGACTCGCTTACGTTCTATCTGTCGTATGGCATCAGTTAACATGATTGGGGATTTTTTACGAACCACAACAATAGTGTCAAATAGATGGGGGTGATGGCCAATGGCACTGCCAACAACCACACCGAGTTCATCGATGCGCGGTCTCGACCTCTCGTCCCGCTTGTTCGAAACCGGTAGTGACGACTACGAACTGTACGAGGAAGACGAGGGAATCGCTGCGAACTACATGAACGGTATCCTCGAAGTGCGCCTACCCGTTGAGACGGGCGCGACAGCCCGTGGCAAGCAGATCGAGGTCGAAGGCTGACCGTCGGGCCACAGACGCACCGCCCGAGAGCCGACCTTTTTCACTTCGTTCGGAGGGAGGCAACTGACGATCAAGCCAGTCCCAACAGACCACGGTGGGATAGCGATGCCGACGCGTCGTTCAACTCCGGGACCGAGAGCTGATAGCGTCGGGCTTATGTCCGCGACGGCCCGACCAATGCCCGTGACAGAACGCGCCCCGGAGTCAGTGACAGTGCAGCGCGACATTCCGTTCCATGAGGCGGGTGGCGAGACGCTGACGCTCGACCTGTACGACGCAACGGCGGCCAGCGGCCCGAAGCCGGTTGCCGTGCTCGTCCGAGGTGGCGCGTTCACGTCTGGCGACAAGGGCGAGTTCGCCCGGCACGCGCTTGATCTCGCCGCGGACGGCTTTCTGGTCATCGAGCCGCAGTATCGGCTCGCACCGGAATGGACGTTCCCAGCGGCGCTGATCGACGTGAAGGCCGCTATCGAGTGGGCACGGACGGAGGGAGAGAGCTACGGCGCGGACACCGACCGAGTTGTCGGCATCGGCCACTCCGCGGGCGCAAACCTCGTTGTTCTGGCCGCGCTGACGGCAGATGAGCCCGGATTCGAACCCGAACTGTACCCCGGTTCGTCCTCGGCACTGTCAGTCGTCGTCGGCTATGCTGGCGTCTACGACTTCCACGCGCTCGACACTGCCACTGACGTCCCAGCGGGTGAGGGCCATCGAGCGTATCTCGGCGGCGGGCCCGACGGTGAACCCGCAGCCTACGACCTCGCCTCGCCGGTCGCACAGGTGGATATCGACGCCCCGCCGACGCTGCTGCTCCATGGGACCCACGACGACGTCGTGCCGCCGGCACAGTCCGAATTGCTGGCTGATGCCCTCGGTCCCATGACCGATGTGGTCCACGAGACGGTGCCGTCGGACCACGGGTTCCCGTTCCACGGCGCTCACTACGACGACGTGTACGAACGGACCGTCGAGTTCATTCGGCGAATCGGAACCGACAGTCCGGGCACTGACGGCCCAGGGGGCACAGGCGAGGACACCGGCTTGCCCGACAGCAATCTGCCAGGATCGACCGACCGCATTGACGACCTCGGGTCGGGGGATATTCGCGGCTCGGATCGCCGCAACGGCCCCGGATTCTGACGGGGCAGGTCGAAAAGTTAAGTAGCTCCCAAAAGTGAGATAAGATACCAATGGCCATAGACCCGGAGTTCGAGGAGAACCGCGACGTTGTCGAACAGCATGACGGACACGATGTCTGGGGGCCAGTCGACGAGCCCGAGGATCTCGGCATCCACGGGACACACGTCGCCGTCGACTTCGACATCTGCATCGCTGACGGCGCGTGCCTAGAGGACTGCCCCGTCGACGTGTTCGAGTGGGTCGACACGCCGGACCATCCGGAGAGCGAGATCAAGGCCGACCCGGCTCACGAGGACCAGTGCATCGACTGTATGCTCTGTGTCGACGTGTGCCCGGTCGACGCAATCGACGTGGACCCGGGCCGTGCCGGTCGGATCTGAAGCTACCAAACTCCTGTTTTCGCGGGATTGCAGTATTCTACACCTCGAATACATACGACCTGTAGCTATCGGCCCGTCGACATACTGCGCATTGCCCGGACTCTACCTCCCCTGAGATGGAGCCGCCGACCTGTCACTCGGATTTGTAAACATACATTTATTATAGATTCTTGTGTGAGATACACTCACGAGGGTCATGGTACCATGCACACAGTTGTTATGACAAAGGGCGTTCCGGACTTCCGTGAGGGACAGGTATCGTTCGACGAGGAGGGCCATCTCGAACGGGGAAAGACACCGACGGTGATGAACCCCAACGACAAGCACGCACTCCGTGCGGCGTTCCAGACGAAAGTCCGCAACGGCGGCCACGTCTCGCTGATGAGCATGGGGCCGCCGGGATACAAAGAGGTCCTGCAAGAAGGAATGCGGGACGTGTACGCAGACGACCTATACCTCCTCTCGGACCGCGAGATGGGGGCCGCGGACACCTGGGCGACTGCAATGACTGTCGCCACCGGCCTCCAGAATCTCGATGAGCAGCCCGATCTGGTGTTTGCTGGATTCAAGACGGCCGACGGCGAAACGGGCCACACCGGCCCACAGACCTGCTGGTGTCTGGACTGGCCGATAATCACCCACGTTCTCTCGCTCGATATCGACGAGGATGCTGGCACCGTCCGGGCGAAGCGGCTGGTCGACGGCGACATCTCCGAGATTGAAACGGTCGAAGCGCCAATGCCGTGTTTCATTGTCGCCGACCCCGAGTTCGAACCGACCTATCGGAAGGCGAGCCACCGACTGAAACACAAGGACCTCCGTGAAGAGACTCAGGAGCGGGCCACGGGGTACGAAGAGTACCTCACGGTCTGGGACCACGAGGATCTCAACCTCGACCCGGACTACATCGGTCTCGACGGGTCGCCGACCATCGTCTCCGGCGTCGACCCGATTCCAAAGGCTCCCTCGGAGCGAGAGGCGACGGTTATCGAAGCCGACGAACGCGAGGCACTGGAACCGGTACTGGACGAACTCACGCCGTACGCGGCGGGTGACTAACCATGCCTGATATCGACCCCACAGAACACGAAATCGCCGAGCTCGGGCCGAAACTCAAAGATGTCGATGATGCCGACGAACTGCGGGCGATGCTGGCGCTGGAGGAAGATGGTGAGGACCGAATGCCCGTCAAGACGCTCATCGAGGACCGTATCGAGAAGGTCGAAAGCGACGACGACGGCGAGACCGACCCGGAAAGCGTCGACCTCTCCGACCTCACCGTCGCTGACGTGGCGAACATGGTCAGGGACGTCGATGACGCCGATGTGCTCCGGGACCTGATCGAACGCGAGAAAGCAGGCCAGGACCGGAAGACAGCGAAATCCCAGATAGAGAGTCGAATCGAATCGGTCGAGGGAACCGAGGAGGCCGAAGGCGAGGAGGTGACAGAGGTCGAGTACGTCCCACCGGAGGAGAAGTACCCCGAACTCGACCACCCGACCAACGACAAGCAGTGGGTTGAGGGCACAGTCGGCGCAGAGTACCGCGATATGTGGGTGTACTGCGAGACGCAGGCCGGCGACTTGGTGGACGTTTCGAAGGAGATGCTCGGGAAGGCTCGCGAACTGATGGACGACTACAACGCAGCGTACGACGAGGAGGAGCGTGTCGTCGCCGTGCTCATCGGGGCCGACGCCAGCGACCACATCGACGATGTCATCGCCTGCGGCGCGGATCTCGTCGTCTATCACGAGGACGACCGCCTCGAGCGCTTCCGCCATCAGCCCTACACCGAAATCATCTGTGACATGGCTCGTGCCGGTGGCGACCTCGCTACCGAGGGGCGAGAGGAAATCGAATGGAAGGACTACCACGAACCGCGGTATGCCGTCTTCCCGGCGACGAACAACGGTCGGGACCTCTCGGCGCTCGTTCAGGGTGAACTCGACTCCGGATTAGCGTCGGACTGTTCGGGGTTGTACATCGAGAGCGCGATGATCTCAAACCCCGCGAAGGTCGGCACCGCCGGCGACAAGAAGGAGTTCGAACGGGTGCTACATATGAAGCGCCCGGACTTCTCCGGGTTCGAGTACTCGACGATTCTCTGCATCGACAAACCCCACCGGGATTTCCACCCACAAGGGGCGTCGGTGATTCCGGGGAGCTTCGAGATGCCTGACCCCGACTACGAGCGCGACGGCGAGGTCATCGACTACGAGATGGACCTCGATGACAACTGGTTCACAGTCGAAGTCGAGGAGTACGATCGCCTCTCCGGCGGCGTCGACCTCACCGGCAACGACGTTATCGTCGCCGTGGGTCGCGGTATCGGTGACGATCCGACGCGGGGCATCGAGCAGGCACTGGACCTCGTTGACGCCTTCGAGGACGCCGACCTTGGGCTCTCGCGTGGCGTCATCACTTCGTCGTACTCCTTCGACGGCCACGTCGAGCAGTACGTCACCGAGGAGCGCCAGATCGGCGAGTCCGGGCAGGAGGTCGAACCGGACGTGTACATCGCGGCGGGCATCTCCGGCGCGATACAGCACAAGGTCGGCTGCGACGAGTCCGACACGATCATCGCAATCAACACTGACCCGGACGCCGATATCCGCGACTTCTCGGACTATCTCATCGAGGGCGACTTATTCGAGGTGTTGCCGCAGTTGACCGAGGCGGTCGAGGCCGGTGAACTGGGTGCGATGATGGAGGCCAGCGATGACTGACGCCGTTGAGGAGTACGAGGCCGTCGTCGTTGGCTGTGGTCCGGGCGGGGCCGCCGCGGCGGCGACACTCGCGCGGAACGACGTCGAGACGCTCGTCCTCGAACGCGGCGTCGATGCCGGCTCGAAGAACGTCTCTGGCGGGCTCATATACGCCGAAGAATCGGCCCCATACACTATCGACGGGCTGTTCCCGGACTTCCGCGAGGAGGCGACCGAGCGGCCGGTGACAGAGAATATGATTCACAACATCGCCGGCGACAAGGTGAAATCCTTCGACATCGGCGACCTGCACCACCACGACACGGCGTGGGCCGACGCAGTGCTCCGTCGGAAGATGGACTCGTGGCTCGCCCAGCAGGTCCACGAGCGCACCCGCGAGACCGGCGGCGGATTGCTGACCGAGGTCCATGTCACCGGCTTGCTCCGCGAACGGGGCGAAATCGTCGGCGTGACGACCGAGGAGCTAGACCCCATCAAAGCCGACATCGTCGTGGCGGCCGACGGCGTCAACTCCGAACTCGCCCGGGACGCCGGGCTGATGGACTGGGACGAGCCCGAGGAATGGTTCCAGGGCGTCAAAGCGGTCGTCGACATGGAGCCGGAGGTCATCAACGACCGCTTCGACGTGGCTCCCGATGACGGCGCGGCCCACCTGTTCTCCGGCGACCTGTTCGACGGCGTCCGCGGCGGTGGCTTCCTCTACACCAACGAGTCCTCGCTGTCTATCGGCACTGTGTTCCACCTCGATTCTATCGCCGAGGAGCGGGCGGAGCCCCACGAACTGCTCGACAGCCTGCTCACGCATCCGCTCATGGCCCAGTGGCTCGGTGACGAATACGACGAGCGCGAGTACAGCGCGAAACTTGTCCCGGACTCGAAGAAAGCGGCCCATCCCTCGCCACACAAGGACCGGCTCGTGCTGGTCGGCGACGCCGCCGGCCAGATGCAGGCCCAGGGCCCCATTATCAAGGGGATGAACCATGCGGTCACTGCCGGGGCGCTGGCCGCCGAGGCCTTCGCCGACGCGAGGGCACGAGACGATCCGTCTCAGGCCGGCGACCTGTACGAGAAGAAACTCCACGACGAGGGCGTGATGGACAAGCTCCGGCCGACCGGGTACAGGGTGTTCGGGCAGCTCGGCGAACTCGGCCCCGTCGACGACTTCTCGAACGCTATCGCCGACTCCGCCGTCGGCCGGTTCGGGGTCCGCGCGGCAGCCGGACTGCTTGAACGGGCCTACTCGTCGCCGCGCATGGTGTCGATGATTCCTGACACTAAACTTCCCTACGTGACGCTACCGACTGTCATTGCCGAGGAGCTCGGCGAGCCGGTAACCGATGAGAACACCGTCTCACCACCTGACCTGGGTGACCGCATCGGCGACTTGACCTACGACGTAGACGACCCGCACATCGAACTGGTCGACAAGTCATTCGAAGCCTCGGGCACCGCCGTGACGGCCTGCCCGGTCAGCGCCGAGGACTTCGGCGGCGGCTGTTACCGCGACGAGATGGTCCAGACCAACGGAAGCGAGGAACACCTCGTGAGCCTCGACACCCAGCCCTGCGTCGAGTGTGGTACCTGCGCCATCGTCGCCGACACCGAGTGGGAACACCCTGCCGGCGGGAAAGGCGTGGAGTTCAACCAGGGGTGACCCGGTCGGTGATGAGCGGCCAGTACGACGACCGTGTTCGGGCGCTCGCGCGCCGGGCCGAACAGGTCCACGAGTCGCTGGACCCCGACCCGCCAGACGAGGAGCGCGCGATGGAAATCCTTCGGGACGGGTTCGGACCCACGGTAGCGCTATACTGTGAGGCCCGGACCGGCGGGTCGTGGGTCCGGTTCTCCGAAGCGGAATTCGAGCGGCTGGAACGGGCGATGAACGACTGGCTTGACTGCTACGCCGCCTGCTACGGCGTGGAGTTAGCCGGCACCTACAGCGTCAGAGCGGCCGCAGAACTGCTCGTCGATACCCATAACGCCCGTGACGTGGCAGTCCTTTTGACCGGTGTTCCGGAGCAGTAGCTGCCGTTTACTGAGATATACATGGTTTTTGATAAAGGATTAAGTACTGTGTCGTGGTAGCAGATAACATGGAGTTAACAGAGCCACTGCATTTCGATCACGAGGACCGACGGGACATCTACGAGTACGTCGAATCGCACGGGTCTGTGGAGCCGCGAGCCGCTCGCTCGGCGCTACAGATGGACCCGCGACCGTTCGGCCACCACGTTGCGATACTCAAACGCGACGGCGTACTGGAGGAAATCGACGGTCAACTCCGCGTCGCCTACAACGATACCGTCGAGGAAGAGTTCGAAGCCGACGACATCGAGTTCACCATCCGTCAGGCGCGACAGGAGGACCTGACCGGTCTCGTTGGGGCCATCCGGGCCGCGATCGGCGGCGGTGAGTACGTCGATGCGGAGACCGTCGCCGACGTAGTGGACAGCGAGGGCGTGTTGCTCCGGCACAACGAACTGGAGTCGCGCATCTTCTTCGTCGCCTGCATCAACGACGACGTGGTCGGATGGGTCCATCTCAAACATCCCGAAGTTGAGAAGCTCAGCCACACGGCAGAGCTGACGCTTGGCGTCCTTGACCGGTATCGAGGCCACGGCATCGGCTCGCAGTTGCTTGCCCGGGGCACCGAGTGGGCGGCGTCGAACGGCTACGAGAAACTGTACAACTCTGTCCCATCGACGAACGAGGATGCGATCGAGTTCCTTGAAGGCCACGGGTGGGACACTGACGCCATCCGCGAGGACCACTACAAGTTCGGCGACGAGTACGCCGACGAGGTGATGATGGAGATCGACCTTTAATTCGGCCCCAGCGCCCGAATCGTCATCCGAGCCAGCTCCCCGTCGACCTGCTGTGGCACAGTTAGCAAAAGCCGGTCGATGACATCCCTGTCCGCAATCTTATCCCGTTTCTCCCGCGCCTGTTCCGGCGTCCCAGCGATGCCGAGGTCGGCCGTCATTTCGTCGGTGACGAGCTCCGTCGCCTCGCCGCGGTCACCCGCCTGCCAGGCGTCGGCGATGCGCTCCGCCCGGTCCGGATACGTCTCCGCAACAGCCCGGCGGTACCCCTCGCCGCTGCCGACGTAGTAGGCGATGTGCTGTCGGAGCTCCTCGGTCGCCTGGTCGGGGTCCTCATGGACCACTGCCGGCACGTACGGCGCGACGGTGATGTCGTCCGGGTCGCGGTCAGCGTCGCGTGCTGTCTCCGCAATGTAATCGAACGCCGACTCCAGTTCGGAGAACGCAATCATGTGCGGCAGCCAGCCGTCGGCGAGTCTGGCGACAACACGCCTGTTCGCCGGCCCGAGCGCGGCGTGGTACACCGGTACGTCACGGTCTAGCGGCGGAACCCCCCTCACCGATACTACCTCGCCGTCGTAGGTCACTCGCTCGTCGCTCGTCATGAGCCGTTTGATGATATCGATTGTCTCGTGGGCGCGACGGACGGGGCGCTCGAACTCTGTGCTGTGCATGTTCTCGATGGACCGGGCTGTGCTCGTCCCCAGCCCCAGCACTGCTCGTCCGTCCGACACCCTGTCGAGGGTCGTCGCTGTCATCGCCAGCACGGCCGGTGACCGCGAGAAGACGTTGAGTATCGCGCTGCCAATTTCGATATCGTCGGTCCGTGTCGCGATATCCGTGAGTTCGACGACGGAGCTAGCGCCCCACAGTTCGTTTAGCCAGACCGAATCGTAGCCGTGGTCTTCGGCTTCGACGGCCAGGTCGATTGTGCTGTGGTCATCAACGCGTGGCACGACGACTCCTAGATGCATGCTGTGACCGACTGCTGGAAACCTAATAAAGAATCGTGTTGGTTCTGTTCCACTACTTCACAGCTACCGCCGCGCTCACTCCTGCCCGATCATCCGCTCCTGCTCTTGCCAGTACTCCTCTCGGAGTTCGTACTTCTGGATCTTCCCGGTCGCTGTTTCAGGAAGCGAGTCACGGAAATCGATGCCTGCGGGGACCTTGTAGCTCGCAACGCGTTCTCTGAGGAATTCGAGAATATCCTGTTCGGTCGCGTCGCTGTCGGCCGTTGGGACGACAATTGCCATCGGCGTCTCGCCCCAGTCCTCACTCGGTGCCGGAATGACCGCGGCTTTCAGCACATCGGGGTGATCGTACAGTTCGTCCTCTAGTTCGATCGAGGAGATGTTCTCGCCGCCGGAGATGATGATGTCCTTCCGGCGGTCCATGATCTGTATCATCCCGTCCTCGTCCCACGTCGCGAGGTCGCCAGTGTGGAAGTACCCTTCGACGCGGTCGTTGAACGCCTCCTCGGTAATATCGGGCTTGTTGAGATAGCGGTCCATCACCTGGTTGCCCTGAACCACGATCTCACCGATGGCCGTCCCATCGCGTGGCACGTCGGTGCCGTCCTCGTCGACGACCCTGATGTCGGTACACAGCGCCTGAGACCCCTGCTTGACCTTGATCTCACGGCCCCGTTCAGCGATACGCCGCGGGGAGTTGCTGGTCGTGATGATCGGGGCCGTCTCGGTCAGGCCGTAGATGTGGATGATGCGCCAGCCGAACTCGTCTTCGACGCGGTCGATGGTCGCCGTCGCCGGAGCACTGCCGGCTGTCGCGATTCGCACGTCGCGGTCACCCTGCGTCACTACGTCGCCGTCGTTGGCCCGGTAGTGCTGGATGAGCTTGTTCAGCACCGTCGGCGCGCCACACATGAACGACACGTCGTACTCGCGGACCCGGCGGAAGGTATCCGCAGCGTCGAAGGTCCGCTGGCAGACGTGCGTCCCGCCGGTCCCGGTGATGGCGTAGGTGTGGCCCCAGCCGTTGCAGTGGAACATCGGGAGTGTCCAGAGGTACGTGTCATCGTCGCGTATCTCCATATGCTGATTGAGGACCAGCGAGTGCCAGCTTTCGGTCCGATGGGTCCTGACCACGCCCTTCGGGTCCCCCGTCGTTCCGGACGTGTAGTTGATGCTGGCGTCGTCGTCCTCGGTCATGTCCGGTCGGTCCGGTTCGGCAGTCGGCTGCCCGTCAAGGACATCGCTGTACCCCTCCCATTCCCCATCGATACGGTCGGGCTCGTAGCCGATGAACGTCTCCGCAGGGATGTCATCCCGTACTGGCTGGATCTTCTCCGCGAAGTCGTAGTCGGCGATTACTGTCGCGGCTTCACAGTCATTCAGAATGTACTCGATTTTTGCGGGATCGAGTCGGTAGTTCAGCGGGACAAAGACTGCGCCGAGTTTATTCGTCGCGTACAGCGTCTCGATGAAGTAGTGTGTGTTCGGCGCGAGGAGAGCCACGCGACTCCCCTTCGAGACGCCCCGGTCCGACAGCGCGTGTGCCAGCCGGTTGACCCGTTCGTTCACCTCCGCGTACGTGTACTCGGTGCCGTCATGGGCGATGATCCCGGTAACGTCGTCGTATATGTCTGCTGCACGGTCGATGAAGTCGGTGGTGAGCATCTCGCGTTTCATGATAACACGCCTCAATTGTCGTATTCAAACCCAATTATTATTATATTTTCTTCGTGAACGGTTGACAACCTGTTGATTCGATACCCACGTGTAAATTAAATCGTCAATTCCGACGACAGCGGTCTATGGCCACCTGTCTTCGTGGCCGTCCATCGGCGCTGGGACGACGCCGTCCTTCTGCGCCCAGACGCGAGCGTGGGCCGGACACACTTCTCGGTTCGCCTCCCAAGGGATGTGGAGTTCGACCGCGGCCTCATTCTCGCAGCTGTCCTCCGCACACTGTGTCATAGGAGCGCGACGGCAATCATGGTAACCAGTATCGACGCCGTCAGCAGGGCCTGAACGACGCCGGAGGCCAGCATCCCGACGGTGGTTACCAGCGCGGCCTTCGCGCTCCCCCTTGCGTCCTCCTGCCGATAGAACTCGACGACGAACACCGTTCCAGCGACGCCCAGCAGGATGCCGAGCGGGCCGGTGACGAAAAAGAGGACGAGCGCCACGACGCCGGCGAGGGCTGCTGTCCAGTTCGACGCCCCGCCGACGCGCGCGGCGACGGCTCCGCCCGCGATGTCGACGGCCCACGTCAGCAGGCCGACCAGCGTCAACAGGGCCAGTAAGAGCGTTCCGGGGTCGGTCATGCCGCTGGCGATCCAGTACAGGTACACGCCGGCGAGCGAGACGAGCGCGCCGGGAACCTGGGGCGTGAGGCTACCGATGACACCGCCGACCAGTAGGGCGAACGCGAGTACAAACAACAGCGTTTCGAGGCCAAGCAGGCTCATAGGTGTCTATCGAGTTCCTCCTGTACCCAAGGGTCGCCGTACAGACGCGTCAACCTTTCGACTATTCCGCCGAGCGTGCGCATGCACTCACGCTCAGAGACGAACGCCAGTTCCTCGGTGACAGTTGACCATGGATGTGCCTGCAAGACCTTTCGGACAAGCAGGCGTTTCTCCCGCGGCGAGAGCGCGGTCGCGTCGGCTGGGTGCGACAGGTGTCGACGGGTGAGTTGACGGAACGGCTTCGGGTTCGTGTCGAGGACCGACGCGCCACCGGGGACGCCGGCGACCAGCCGCCATTCCCACTCCGAGAGCGATACCGGCCGCTCGCCGTCGGTCGCTCGAAGCACGGCCCGAACCACGTCGGGGTCACAGTCGTCGAGTGGGTCCGACAGCACCGCCGCGATTCGGTTCTGAAACCACTCCCCGTGGCGCGCCGCGAGCGCCGCCCCGTCGTCGGAACAGGGGTCGAGCATTACCACGGAGTACTCGCCGCTGGTCGCGTTCCGCGAGGTTGCGAGGTGGACGGTGTTGTAGCCGTTGTCCGCCCAGAAACGGACGAGTTCCGGCGTCGCACCGTAGCTGACCCCGAGCCAGTCCACATGGTCGGCGAACTCCGCTCTGATTTCCGAGAGGAGTTCGGACCCGAGTCCGCGGGACCGGACCGCAGCGTGGGTCGCGATGCGGAGGACCCGCTGACCGACCGGGATTCCGGCAGCTTCGTCCCGGAGTTGCGTCGACAGCACGTCCGGGAGCATGTTCCCGCGGACCCGTCCACCCTCGTACATCGTGGCCCGCGTGTCAGCCGAGAGGCCGCCCTCCTGTGCCAGCAACGCCACTGCAACGACGTGGCCTTCGTGGGTTAGCGCCCGGACAGTGAGATTGGGGGCGTCGAGCAGTCGGGCCAGGTCCGAGGGTTCCGTCCGGTAGTGCGCCAGCACGAGCAGGCCGAAGACCTCCCGGAGCAGGTGCTCGTCAGCGAGCAGGTCGGCTGCCGAGAGCCGGCGGTACTCCACGGTCTCTGGCGTCGCATCTGCGATAAGCTGGTCGACCGGCGGGCGAGCGTCCAGCAACAGCGCCCGGAACGCCCACACCTCCACGGGGTCGGCGTCCCCGTATCGAATGGGCGTCGTCATCGACACGTCGGTGACGGCGAGGTCGCTTTCCGCGAGGCGGTCACGGAACCGGACGGAGAAGCCCCGGCCTGCCCCCTCGTAGCCGTGGACGGTCGTGGTGAAGGCGACCGCCGGCGCGTCGAGGAACTGTTCGAGTCGCCGGACCGGCAGGGCCGCGGCCTCGTCGACGATGACCACGTCGGGACCATCCGGAAGCGATGCCGCTTCGTCCGGTGGCGCGTACCGCACACAGCCCGCCCCTGCAACGCTGAGCCGCTGGGGGTCTGACGAACGGTCGCGCGTCAAGGCGACGCCGAGCGTCTCCAGCAGATGTCCCGCCCGCGCGAACACCTCGGCGGCGCTCCGGTACTGCGGCCCGGTCACCAGTACGTCCCTGTCCGCCGCGGCGAGGTTTCCGGCGGCCAGCCCGGCGGCACTTGACTTCCCCCGCCCTCGGTCCGCCTCGACCACGACTGCCTCGCCGTCGTCCCGCAGGGATTCGAATGCCTGGACCGCGTCCCGCTGGTCGTCGGTGAGACACTGAGCGTAGGTCTCGGAGCAGAACCACGCGTCGGTGGGTAGTGTCGGGCGCGGAACCGGACGGCTCGGTGGCGGGTCCGTCAGGCCGTCCTGCTCGATAGTGCCCGTGTCGGCGTCGACGATGGCAACACCTCGGTGTGCTTGCAGTGTCTCGACGAACCGACGGCGGAAGTGCCCGCTCACGTCCTCGACGCCGAAGGGCGGGACTGCGAGCGAGGCGTCGAACCCGTCGCTTTCTTCGGGCCACGTTTCCAGTGGTGGCGCGAGGAGGACGTAGAGGCCGCCACCGTCGACGGCACCGACGGTGCGCCCGACCGCATCCGGTCGTAGTTCCTCGTGCGCATCGATGATGACAGCCGTCCGCGTCCGACCGAGAAGCTCCTCGGCGCGGGACTGCTCGTGGTGTTCACAGTCGAGAAACGATTCCGGGCCGACGACAGTCGTTTCGGCGCTGGAGATGCCTGCCGCGTCAAGCGCTGCTGCCGCTCGCTCCCGCGTCCGGTCGGGGTCGCCCGCCAGCACGAGCAGCCGGCGCTCGTTCGCACGGCGGGCCTCCGCTCGGAGCGAGCGCGCGATGTCCATACCGGTGGTGGCGGACGAGCCAGTATGGACCTGACGGTCACGGTGCTCTCCAGGTACGCTTTTTATTGGACCGGACACAGTCGCCGGCATGGCTCCCCTCCAGACCCCGCTCTGTTCCGAGATCGGTATCGACCACCCAGTCGTGCAGGCACCGGTCGGGAGTGTCTCGACACCGTCCCTGGCCGCGGCAGTCGCGGACGCGGGCGGCTTCGGGATGCTGGCGATGTCGTGGCGTGAGGCCGACGCGATCCGTGACGCGTACACGGACGCTGCAAACGCGACTGACGGCGTGGTCGGCGTCAACGTCGTCCTCGACGAATCGACGGGCGTGCTCTCGCCGTCGGCGTGTCTCGATGCCTGTCTGGACGCGGGCGCGTCGGTCGTCTCCTTCTCGTTTGGCGATGCCGGGCCGTACATCGACCGGGTCCACGAGGTCGGCGGGACGGTGATGGTCACGGTTGCCAGCGCTGCCGAGGCCGGGGCCGCCGTCGACGCCGGGGCCGACGTAGTGGTCGCTCAGGGCCGGGAGGCTGGTGGCCACGTCCAGAGCGACGTGACGACTTTCGCGTTGCTCCCGCGGGTGGCTGACGCGGTTCCAGTCCCGGTCGTTGCGGCCGGCGGTCTCGGCGACGGGCGTGGGCTTGCGGCGGCGCTGACGCTCGGAGCCGATGGCGGCTGGTTCGGCACTCGGTTTGTGGCGACCGAGGAATCGGGCGCGCACGAGACATATCGGCAGCGAATCGTTGACGCGCCTGAGACGGCGACACGGTTTACCGACCTGTTCGACCGGGGCTGGCCGGACCAACCACACCGAGTCCTCGAAACCGACGAGGTTCGACAACAGGCCGGACACGACTCGGATGAACTGGACGACGCCAGCGACCCCGAACAAATTGCACAGATGCCCGACGGCGAGCCGATTAGTCGGATTGCTGATATGCCCCCGCTTGCGGGGATGTCCGGCGATGTCGAGGCCCTGCCACACTACGCCGGCCAGAGCACTGGCCTCACACAGGACGTACGGCCCGCCGGTGAGGTGGTGGCCCGTCTCGTCTCGGACGCGCGGGCCGCGCTGGTCGATGCGTCGGCGGCCGCAGAATAGGCAGACCCCCCGACAGCACCTGTGTGGCGGGCTGGCACGCGATTTCGGCTTCGAAAGCGCTTTTAGGGCCGGTAGCACAGAATGGTGTACAGCCTGCGCCGAGTTGATGATGCTCCCAGCCTTTTCAGGATACACACCATCACGGTGTGACGGGCCTCGCGGCCCGGACACGGCGGGGGAGCCTGAGCTCGCGCGCAGGAGGTGAACATACAAATGCCAGTATACGTAGATTTCGACGTTCCCGCGGACCTCGAAGACGACGCCCTTGAGGCGCTCGAGGTTGCCCGGGACACAGGCGCAGTAAAGAAGGGTACAAACGAGACGACCAAGTCCATCGAGCGCGGCTCCGCCGAGCTCGTCTTTGTCGCTGAAGATGTCCAGCCCGAGGAAATCGTCATGCACATTCCGGAGCTTGCCGACGAGAAGGGCGTTCCCTTCATCTTCGTCGAGCAGCAGGACGACCTCGGACACGCCGCCGGGCTCGAAGTCGGCTCGGCCGCCGCAGCCGTCACCGACGCCGGTGAGGCTGACGCCGATGTCGAGGACATCGCCGACAAGGTCGAGGAGCTTCGGTGAGGTGACCTCGGATGAGCGCTGAGGAATCCGAAAGCAGCGGTTCCACGCCCGCCGAGGTTATCGAAGTCGTGGGCCGGACGGGGATGCACGGCGAGGCCATGCAGGTCAAGTGCCGCATCCGCGAAGGCGAGAACCAGGGGCGCATCATCACGCGCAACGTTCTCGGCCCGGTCCGCGAAGGTGACGTGCTCCAGCTCCGCGAGACGGCTCGCGAGGCCGACACCATCGGAGGGCAGTAACCATGCCCCGGACACGCGAATGTGACTACTGCGGCACGGACATCGAACCCGGCACGGGCACGATGTTCGTCCACAAGGACGGCGCGACCACGCACTTCTGTTCCTCGAAGTGCGAGAACAACGCCGACCTGGGCCGCGAGGCCCGCAACCTTGAATGGACTGACACCGCACGCGGTGACGCCGGTGCGGTCGAGGACGAGGCTGAAGACGTCGAAGCTGACGCTGACGAGGCAGAAGCGGACGCTGAGGCGGCTGCGGACGAGGAAGCAGACGCTGAAGAAGCTGCTGCCGACGCCGACGAGGCCGACGCAGATGCTGAAGACGAGGCGGACGAGGAAGCTGAGGAGGCCGAGGCCTGATGTCCGAGCACGAGCGCACGTTCGTGATGGTCAAGCCTGACGGCGTCCAGCGCGGCCTCATAGGAGATATCGTCTCCCGCTTCGAGGACCGCGGCTTGAAGATGGTCGGTGGCAAGTTCATGCAGATCGACCAGGAGCTCGCCGAGGAGCACTACGGCGAGCACGAGGACAAGCCGTTCTTCGACGGGCTTGTCGACTTCATCACCTCCGGGCCCGTGTTCGCGATGGTCTGGGAAGGTCAGGACGCGACCCGGCAGGTCCGAAACATGATGGGCGAGACTGACCCCGCCGAATCGGCTCCCGGCACCATTCGTGGTGACTACGGGCTCGACCTCGGTCGGAACGTCATCCACGGCTCCGACCACGAGGACGAGGGCGCAAACGAGCGCGAAATCGAGCTGTTCTTCGACGAGGGCGAACTCGTCGACTGGGACCAGATCGACTCGTCCTGGCTGTACGAGTAACGTCAGGTCGACCGCTGCGTTTTTTCGAGCACAACCACCTTGAGGGCGGCGTCCGTACCGCTCAGTATGAGCCTGACGCTCTACCAGCTCGACGGCTGTCCGTATTGTGAGAAAGTCGCCGACCGACTGGACGAACTCGGCATCGATTACGACAGCGTCTGGGTCGAGGCGTTGCACTCGAAACGCGACGAGGTGAAGCGGGTCTCCGGTCAGCGGGGGGTCCCGGTTCTGGTTGATGAGGACCGCGGCGTCACGATGGCCGAGTCCGACCGTATCCTCGAGCTTATTGAGACGACTTACGCGCCCGAAGCCCAGTCAGCGTAGAGATAGCGAGCGGCCGCGCCGAGGCTCGCAAATACCAGCGGGAGGAAAAACAGCAGAATGAGAAGCCACAGCACTGCCGGTGCAGCCTGCCCTTCGCCCCCACCATCGAACATGACCGTCCGAACAAACACGAAGCTCCCGATAAACCCAGTGACGACGTAGCCAAAGCCGATACCAGTCCCGACGAGCGCCGCTTCCTCGAGCAGGCTGTCCGACCGGGCATCGCCGCGATAGCGCTCGAACAGCGCGCCGACGACGAGCAGCGAGACAATCGGAATCAGGAAATAGACTATCGGCGGGATGCTTGCACCCTGTGCGCCGTACAGGACGTTCCGTGCGGCCGAGCCGTACACCTCTGCGTCCGATGCCGTCACCAGCGTCGGCACGTGGTGGGCGTTGTACAGCACGAACCCGTACTGGACTAGTCGGTCCGACAGTTCCGGCAGGTCGACCGACGACGGGCCGACGAGAAACAGCAGGGCGACGAGCAGATACTCGACAGCCAGCGTCCCGACTGCGACGCCGGCGGCGCGGAGCCACGGAAACGTTCGGAGGCTCTCAGCTAGCAGGTGACTCTCCGGCTGTGGCTGTTCGGCGGTCGCAGTCGGTGGTTCGTCGACCAGCGACTCGTCGACCGATGCTCCGGCCCCGTCGTCGCCCGCCTCGTCGGTCCCATGTTCAGTCACGTCTAGCCGTATCAACTTCAATGACGAAAAAAAGGGTTCCGGTGGTTGCTACTCTGACTCGAAGTCAAGCGCCGCGCCGTTGATGCAGTACCGCTTCCCGCTTGGCTCCGGTCCATCATCGAACACGTGACCCAGATGACCGCCACACTCGGCACAGATGACTTCTGTTCGCTCCATCCCGTGGCTGTTGTCCGCCCGTGTTTCGACGTTGCCTTCCTGATACACGTCCCAGAAGCTCGGCCAGCCAGTTTCTGATTCGAATTTCCTGTCGCTATCGAATAGTTCTGTCCCGCAGCCGGCACAGGTGAATACGCCCTCGTCCTCTACATCGATAAGTTCGCTGCTGAACCGCGGCTCTGTTCCAGACTCGCGGAGGATTCGGTACTCTTCGTCGGAGAGTATGTCGCGCCACTCTTCGTCGTTGTCCGGGAGTTCTTCTTCGGATTCACTCATGCTCTGCCGTACGCCCTCCAGCGGTAAAAGCGTAAAGCCAGGGGTGGGATTTGAACCCACGAACTCTCGATTACAAGTCGAGTGCTTGGACCACCCAAGCTCCCCTGGCACGGTTGCATACCTGCGTTGTGTGGGGACCGTTTAGAGAGTATCGTTTTCGGTCGGCTTTTCGAGCTCGATCCGGTGTGGTGCGTAGCCGTGTGCGCGGTAGAACTGTCGGGCGGACTCGTTGTCTGCCATCGCTTCCAGCGCAAGGATATCTGCACCGGCCTGGTGGAGTAGCTCTTCTCCTGTAGCGAGCAGTTCGCTGCCGATTCCCTGGTTCCTGTGGACCGGTTCGACGAAGATATTCTCGATGATACCCCGCGTCTCGTCTTGTTCGTACCGGCCGCTGTCGATGGTCACCATGACGAACCCGACGACGTGCCGGTCTATGCGAGCCAGACAGACGTTCTCGGCGACAACGCGCTGTACGACTGTCTCTCGGACCGCGGTTCGGTTCCGGTCTCCGAACAGATGTGATCCGTGAGCACGCTGGCTCTCCGCCAAGTGGACCCACAGGTCAACGATGGTGTCCACGTCATCCATCGAGGCGGTGGCGATTTCCACAATGTTACTCCGTGTCGTACGGTCAAAACAGTTCGGCTACGCCGTCGTATCCGTCCGCTGCAGTGAGGGAGACCGGTTGAAGTGGCTCAGACGTCCCGGCAGTCCGCACAGAGAAGCTGCCCGTTGAACGAGGCCAGATCCCGTGTAAACGTGCTGCAGGCGGAACAGATGCCCTGACTGTCGAACGAATCCTCGGCGGCGGACTGCATTCCGTCGGTTGTGGCTTCCTGACCGGTCGTCGCAACTGTCGAGGTCTGTTCGACGACCTCTGTCGACTCGCTCTCTAATCTCGCAGTCGAGAGGATATCGTGCTCGGTCAGTGTCCCGAGCGGCTCTCCGTCAGCCGTTACCAGAAGGAACTCGGCGGAGCGTGTCGCCATCCGGTCCCGTGCCGCCGGGAGTCCAGCATCGGGACCGATTGTCGGAATGGATTCACGCATCACGTCACCGACAGTGGCAGTCTCCGGGTCACCACCGTCAACGATATATGCCAGCACGTCTCTGTCCGTCGCGACGCCGACTGGTTCGTTCCCCCGTAATACGAGAATCGGGTGCTGATCCTCTCGGATCAGCAGCTCCGTCGTTTCAAGGAGGTCGTCGGACTCGCTTGCGCCGACGTACTCTCTATTCATAACCTCCCGCACAGTGACCTCACCGTTCATGTGTGTAGTTACCACATGACCGGTCTAAAAGATACCTCCACTACGTTTATATCGCGTGGTTCACAAGTTATTCACTTGTCTCGGTTTCGATGGTGACGGCCTCGCCAGTCGCTCGACAGGTTTCTAGCGCATGCTTGGCGTCCATCCCGGCCGTCGCTGCCGTCCGCCCGCGTCCGACACCGACTTTCAACTCTACGTCGACCGCTTCACGAACGTGATTAATTGCGTCGTGGTAGTCGGCTTCATCCAAGTCCGGACAGACTGCGATGACGTTGTCGCCGCCGACGAAAAACGACAGCGAGTCGTGGGCCTCGCGCATATATTTCATGAGCGCTGCATACCCCTGTTCGATCTGAATGAACGTGTCGAACTCGTTGAGCTGGTCGGTGTATTTCTCGGTGGCGTCATCGACATCGAAATGCGCGAGTTGTACGTCTGTGGGCTTCTGGAACTGCTCGTCGATCGTCTGGCCGCGTAGCACTTCTCGTCGACCCTTGTCCTGGGCACTACCGGCCTCCTGAAGTTGTTCCGTCGCCGTTCCCAGCGCCGAGACGGGTGTCGTTCCCGTCGCGACAGAGAGGCTCATCGTCACCGGGTAGCGATTGCCGACGGATTCCTGAATGAGCGCGTGTGCGGCCTCATCCAGTCCATTCGTCACGGCAATCATGTTGTCGAACCGCGAGAAGAAGATGTAGCCGTCGCGGTTCCCGACCAACTGTGCGAGGTCAGCGTACAACCGGGACTGGAGCGTCTGCAAGTCGACTTCACGGCGGGGCTCAGGCGTCACAGTCCACGGCCCGTAATTATCAATCTGTATATGGGTGATTTGGGTGTTGGTCACTGTCCATCGTTCGTTTAGAAGCAACGGGTATTGCTCTGTCGAAATTAACCGGCAGAATGGACTGAAGGCCGGTCCGACCGGTGTTGGATTCCAGATATGCGAGCCGATTCAACGGGGGTCAGTCGCTACTGCATCACGTCGCTGGATCTCGACAGTTCCGACCATCGAATCGTACGCGACAATATCTGTTGCCGTCAGTTTCGGGAGGTGATCGGTAAACAGTTCCTCGGTGAGTTCGTCCCTGTCAGTGTCTGGGATCGCCGCTGGTTCGGTGTCACGCTCGGCCGCCAGAACCGCTGCTGCGAGGTCTGACACGACCACTGGCTCATCGCGGTCAGCCAGTATTGAGAGCGCCTGCCGGCGAGTGTTGTCCGACAACAGGTCAGCAACAACCTCTTCGGGAAGTCCCTGCTCGGTGCGGTCGCCGCTTGAAGATGTCGTCGCCATACGCGACGCTACACCGGCCTCCCACAAGTATGTGTCGTGCCCACACACTACACAATCAGGCCTGTTCGAGTCTGTACGGCCACCAGTCTGCCTCGCGCAGCGCGCGCCCAAGCGATTTGTGGAAGTCCGGGAAGTCCTTGAACTCCTCTTGGTCGACGTATTCGAAGATGTCCGCCACGCTGACGACCGTCTCGTAATCGATCCGAACCGGGTGATCTCCGTACTGTTCGACATACTCCTCGGCGGTCAGCGGGAAGTCCTCGTCCTCGTCAACTTTCTTCGCCAGCACAGCGTGGCCGTACTTTCGCCGGCCCTCGCTTCCTTCCTCGCCGTCCGGATCGTGTGGCCAATCCATACGCGACTCTCTGGACACTGGCACAAAAAGGGTTTCTCTCCCCGCCTACAGTTCGAAGCCGCTGTCGTTCCGGCTGCCACCTCGTCGGAGGAGCGCGATGACGACACCGAACAGCAGCAACGCACCGAGAAGTCCGCCGATGACCAGCATCGTATTGATGCCCATGATTGTGCCCGGGAGCGGCCCGAGTCCGCCGTCACCGTCAACCGCTGGTTCGGTCTGGGCCGCTGGCTCTGTTCCCGTCGGCTCCGGATTCGGCTCGGCGCCGCCGTCTTCGCCGGTCTGGACCTGACTCTCGGTTACCTGAATCTCGCCGGCGTTGACATCGTTGAAGTTGATCTGGAACGTCCCTGGCGTTGTTATGACCGTCGACAGCGTCACCGTCTGTTCGGTGTCCGCTGGTACAGTCACAGATGTTCGATTGACGACCGCATCGTCCACCCGCATCTGTGCGTCGTAGGAGCCCTCGATACCGCCGCCGTTGGAAACCGTTGCCTCAACGACGACTCGTTGCCCCTCAGGAACCTGTTCGCTGACAACTGCGGTTCGCGTGATGCTGAATGCAGGCTCGATCTGCCCAATCGCGTAGGCCGATGCGCCCGCCGTGTCCGCTTCGTAGACGACTTGATTAGGCCGCTCGTCAACAACGCTTGTTTCGGCGGCTTGCCATGACCCGTTCACACGGTGGTACACGCGGACCGCCGAAGCATCGATGCCAGCCGATTGAAGATTCGAGCGGTTCAATATGAACTGCATCGACGACGGTTGGACCCCCGCCGATGATCCGACGGTAACCACACCGAACACCGATGCATCGTCGTCATCGGGTACTGTGATACCTGCGTCCGCGGGGTCTGTATATTCGGTCACGTCCTGTGTGAACGATCGCTGGGATGCGTTTACAGTCCACGACTGGACTGCGAACGTCCGGTTCATCGCACCCGGCATCTCGACTTCGTATGGCTTCGCCGTTGGCACTGCGCCGCCACGGACCTCGGTTTGTCGGCTGGTTGCATCCTGTCGTCTCATCGTTGCAGTCGCCTTCTTGACCTGAAGGCGTCCAGCCGACCGCTCTGGACCTTTAACCGTAATCTGATATGTCCCAGGCGTGTTAAACGTTAGTGCCCGTGTCTGCTTGGCCGATGACCCGGAATCGACGGCCACCCGCTCAGTCGCTTTCGTCGTTCCGTTCGCTATGTACTCAACTCTCATCGCGCCCCCGGAGCTCCCGGTGTTCTTGACCGTCGCGGTGACGTTTACCGATTCACCGGCCAGTATCGTGTCTACCTCTTTCGATGCGCCGGATACGAACAGTCGTGGTGCAGCAGCAACAGGACCTGCCACCGTCGCTGCGAGGAGGAGGGCAACGACACAGACCGCGAGGAGGCTCGGAAGATGCTGCTTTGGGGACCTCTCTTCACGTACCATTACTCAAATATAATCCAGACCATCGACATAAAACCGCCCGATTGCCTCGATTCGGTAAACGGTCCCTACGAGTCAGAAGGCAGCGAATTCTGTATCTTCCCGTTGCAGCGTCTGTTACTCGTGCAGTCGGCTGCGACGGGTTTCAGCTTTCCAGACAAGGCGATCACACTCACCGCGTTCTGCGTGGACTTGCAAGGCTCAAATCGCCAATGCGTACCGGTGGCTCCTCGCGTATTCGCTCGGAGCAATACGGTGGGACTGGGATTTGAACCCAGGAATCCGTGAGGATACCTGCTTTCAAGGCAGGCGCAATAGGCCGCTCTGCCATCCCACCGCAGTCAAGCATATTCGGTGGGCCTTCTAAGACCTGTCGGTCTCTCGGACCACGCTCGGCTCGCCGTCGTCGTCGACAACACGTATTCCGAGGTCATCGAGGAACGCCGTCGTCTGTTGCGGTACGACCCGACCAGCCCGGCTCCGGGCTCGGAGCAGCGGCACGATGGTCTCAAGATCCGCTCGCGTTTCGAGAACGGCTGACGGCGGGAGAAAGTCCACGTCGAGGCCGGCATCCGCAGCACGCTCGCCGATCGTTTCGACCGTCGGGGTGGCGTAGCTGTCCTCGAAATCAATCGGCTCGCCGAACCCGGCGTAGTAGACGCGGCCGCCGGCAGCGGGGCCGAGAACCACGCCGCTGGACCGGAGTTTCATCGCCGCGCTGTCGATAAGTTGCCGATTCAGCAGCGCTGCTGTCGGTTTGACGGCGGCGACAGTTGCGACATCTTCTTGATCAAGGAGGTGCGTCACCGTGTTCCCGACCCGACCGGCGAACGTCGAACCGACCTGAACCTCGAACCGGGCGTTATCCGGTGATTCAAGAGCTTCTGTCACTGGCTCCCGCACCGCAGCTTCGGGGTCGACGTCGTCCGGGACCTGTTCCGAGGGACGGTAGTTCACCAACAACTCGGCACCGCTGATCTCCACCGCACGACAAACGTCAAGCAGCATGGCTTCGTATAGCTCGGCGGCCTCGGCGTCGTCTACAATGCCGCCCGCCAGTTCCTGTAACACGAACCCTTCGACTGGCGGGTCAGCCAGCACAGTTACCGTAGTCATACTGTCTTCTCGGCCCGACTGTGATTAGTCGCTTGTGTTCCGGTGTAGGCACAGAACAATTATATCACATGGGGGATAATTGATAAGTAAGAGAATCTATATGGAGCAATCCCAGACCTACAGATGCGATGGATGTGGGTCGGAGTATCGGGTACTTGGAGATCCACAACCGAAAGTCGTGTGTCGCGACTGCGACCGCCAAGCGACGTTATCCGGGACGGCGGCAGCACAGCGGGCATATCGTATCGGCTACACACGGTATCGCGAGGCGCGCCGCCAGCTATCGGACGCGCTGGCGACCGTCGAAGACGGGGAGTTGGCGCTCGCTCGTGGTGGGTTCGACAGTGCCGCGTCGGATTTCGAGGACAGCGTCGAGGAGTTCACGACGGCTGTTCGCGAAGCGAACGACGACACGCTGGCCGAGCTATCGGAACGAGCACGCAAGAAAGCGACCTGCCTCTGGCAAGCCGCCGAATGGCTCAGCGGCATGACCTATGCCAGCGAACAGGGTGAGTCGACACAGGCGAGCCAGTACCGCCACGACGCCGAGAACCGTCTACAGGCAGCAACAGAGTACGGAACAGTGTCGAGCCCGAAAGAGTTACCTCAGGCCGCTGCGACTGAAGTCCAGTCTGACACCTGACTACCGCCCGCGTCGGCCCTTCGTCTGGCGGTAGTCCTGTCCAAGCGTCTCGCTGAAGTGTTCCAGAAACGCCGTCCGTTCCGCGTCAGTCTGTTCGCTCGGTGGAATCATCGGGAGGATCTCGAACCCGCGGCCGCGGATCGTCGTCGCGTGGCGGTCCTCGATGTCGAGTTCGTCCTCGCTCATCGTCGTGTACTCGAAGGCCAATTCTTCGAGTGGCCGTTGTCCGACCGGCAGCAGGATCTCGGGGTTAATCATCCGTATCTCGCTGTTGAGATACGGCTCGCAGTTAACGACCTCCTCGTCAGTCGCATCCCTGTCGGGATGGCGACAGCGGGTGACGTAGGTCAGGAAGGTGTTCTGTAGCTGTGGTCTGTCAGCGTCCGGGTCTGAACACATATCGACCGCGGCGAGGATGTCGAGCAGTTCGCGCTCGCTCTCCCCGGTGAAGGGGAGACCGGACTCGTTGGCGCCGACTGCGGGCGAGTCACCGAGAACGATGAACTCTGCGCCCACGTCGCCGTAGCCGTGAACGACGTTCTCGCGCGTCTCACACAGCGCAGGGCAGTTCTGGCATTCTTCATCCATCCCGAAGGGGTTCGACTTGGACTCCTGTTGTGCGTCCATGTTAGTCGTCGTCGATGGTTTTTGCGTGGGTGTCCGCATCCTCGGGGTCGTTCTGCGGGCTGGACGGGTGGTAGTCGGTGTCGTATTCGCCTGGCCGGCCGTCGAGCCGGTCGGGATTGATGCGGCCGCCAAGCAGCATGAAATCGAGCACCGTACAGGCGAGCATGGCCTCGACGACTGGGACCGCCCGCGGCGGCAGGACCGGGTCGTGGCGACCGGTGACGGTAATTTCCTTGCCTTCGCCGGTCTCCCAGTCGACGGTCTCCTGGGTCTTTGGAATCGACACCGGCGCGTGCCACGACACTTCGCCGTAGATGGGCTGGCCTGTTGTGATGCCGCCCTGGATTCCGCCGTGGTCGTTGCCGACAGGCGTAGGGTGACCGTCCTCGTTGAACTCCCAGTTCTCGGTGTACTCGCTGCCCTTGGTTGTCCGGGCTTCACGGCCGATACCGTACTCGAAGTCATTGACCGCCGGGATGGAGTACATTGCCTGTCCGAGCCGGGACGGGAAGCTATCGAACCGCGGCGCTCCGAGGCCGGACGGGACGCCGCGACATTCGAAGTAAATCGCGCCGCCAATGGAGTCACCCTCCTTCTGGTGCTGGTCGGCCACGTCGCGCATCTCGTCGGCGGCTTCGGGGTCGGCACAGCGGACCTCGTTTTCCTCACTGTGTTCGAGCATATCCTCAAAGGTCACCGGACCGGCCTCCACGTCACCGATCTGGCAGACGTGGGCCTTGATCTGAACATCGTGGTCGGACTGTTCGAGCACCTGCTTGGCGACGCCGCCGGCAGCGACCCAGTTCACCGTCTCGCGGGCAGAGGAGCGGCCGCCGCCGCCCCAGTTTCGGGTCCCGAACTTCGCGGAGTAGGTGTAGTCGCCGTGTGACGGCCGCGGAGCTGTGATGAAAGGTTCGTACTTGCCCGACCGGGCATCCTTGTTCTGGATGACCATCCCGATAGGCGTGCCCGTGGTGTAGCCGTCCTGAATCCCGGAGTTGATCGTTATCTTGTCCGGTTCCCCTCTGGAGGTGGTAATCATCGACTGCCCGGGTTTGCGTCGGTCAAGGTCTTTCTGTATCTCTTCCTCCGAGAGTTCGACGCCCGCTGGAACGCCGGAGACGGTGCAGCCCATCGCCTCCCCGTGAGACTCGCCGTAGGTCGTCATGCGGAACAGACGACCGAACTCGTTACCGTTCATTACAGTGGTGTCGGGGTTGGGGGCATTTGAACCTTGTAGATGCTCCTGTCAGTCGTCGAGCCACCTGACACGGTCGAGGAACTGCACCGTCTCCGCCGCCCTGATCTGTTTTTCAAGGACCGCATCGAACACCTCGTCTGCGTCGTCAGACCAGGGCTCCCAGGTGTACCGTACCAGTGTCGTGTCCGTATACTTCGTGTTGACCGTACGGGCAAAGTTGCCCACTGAGGAGGCAGTACGCCGGCGTCCAACCACCACGCAGTCGAATTCGCGGTCGGTCAGCAGTGTCATCGCCCGGTCGGTGTTTGGTGTCGTTACTAGTTCGACTGCCTCACGCTCGTCGGCGATATCGGCCTGCAAATCAAGCAACAACTGGTCGTCATCGACGTAGAGGACTGTCGTGGGGTCCGCAGTAGACTGTTCGGAAGCGCTCGTCTGATTCACAACGTGTGTTGTAAATACTTCTCGAAACGTATAAGCTCACTCATCTATCAAATCAACAGTACTATTTCAGTACAAAACCTGACGCGCTGGTGACCCGATGCCTTACTGCTCGACAGCAGCGCCGAGCGATTCGAGTACGTCGAAGAAGTCCGGGAAGGACACGTCGACGTGCTCCGCGCCCATCACCGTCGTTTCGCCGTCGGCGACGAGGCCGGCGACGGCCAGCGACATGATGATGCGGTGGTCTGCACGGCCCTCGACGGTCGTGCCGGCGAGGTCGCTGTCCGCGCCGTAAACGAACAGTTTGTCCTGGTGTTCCTCTACTTCCGCGCCCATCTTCGTGAGTTCCTCGGCCATCGCGCTCACGCGGTCAGTCTCCTTGTACCGGACGTGTTCGGCGTCGGTAATCCGGGTGACGCCGTCGGCAGCGGCCCCCAGCGTTGCGATGGTCGGAAGGAGGTCCGGCGTGTCTTCGACACCGATCTCGATGCCGGTCAGATCTGACTGTGAGACGGTGATTTCGCCGTTTTCCTCGTCCCAGTCGAGGTCGGCCCCCATCCGGTCGAGGATGTCGACGATTGCGGCGTCACCCTGAGCGCTTGGGAACGCCGACGTGACCTGCAGGCCGTCCTCGGCGGCGAGCGCGCCGGCTGCGAGCAGATAGCTCATCGACGAGAAGTCCCCGGGGACGTTGTAGTCGCCGCCGTCGGGGACGTAGGTCTGGCCGCCGTCGACGGTGAACCCGGTGTCGGTTTTCTGGGTGTCGACGCCGAACGCGTCCAGCACCTCCAGCGTGATGTCGACGTACGGCGACGACTTCAGTTCGGTCGTCAGGTCGATGTCGATGCCGTCCGGCGAGACGGCACCGGCCATCAGCAGCGCAGTGATGTACTGCGAGGATACGTCGCCGGGGATTTCCACTGCGCCGCCGTCGATGCCGCCGCCGACCACAAGCGGGGCCTGCCCGTTCCGGCGCGTCGACTCGGCGTCGCCGTCCAACTGTCCGATAGCATCCAGCAGCGGCCCCTGCGGGCGCGACCGGAGTGACTCGTCACCAGTCAGCACCGCGAGGTCGTCCTGTAGCGCAGCCGTAGCGGTGACCAGTCGCATCGTCGTCCCGCTGTTGGCGCAGTCGATGATGTCAGCCGGCGTTTCCGGACGCCCGTCGAAGCCCGTAACCTCGACCGTCGATTCGTCGTCGGCCAGCGAAACACTGCCGCCGTAGGCCTCGACGGCTCGCATCGTGGCCTTCGTGTCCGCACTCACGAGCGGGTCGCGGACGACTGCGCCGTCAGCGTAGCCCGCGGCCAGCACTGCCCGGTGCGTGTAGCTCTTCGACGGCGGCGCCTGTGCCGTCCCCTTGACCGTCGACTCGGTAATCGTGATGTCCATGCCCGGTCGGTAGCGGGCGTTCGACAAGAGACTACCGCTCCCACTCAACAGGGGGTGAGAGCAACGACCTTGTGGCTGGCACCGGTACCACCGCCATGGTCCCAGCGATGGACAGCGCAACCGCTGTTGTCACGGGTGCGAGTAGAGGTATCGGCGAGCAGATAGCCCATGCGGTAGCGGCCGCAGGCGCACATACGGTCATCTGTGCCCGCGATGCCGAGGCGCTTGAGCGGGTCGAAGCTGCTATCCGGGACGCGGGTGGCTCCGTGACTGCAATTCGCACGGACGTACGCGATGAGTACGACGTTGAACGGCTGGTCGAAACTGCCATGCGGGAAGGAGATGCAATACAGTACGTTGTCGCCAACGCCGGTGTCTACCACGGCACCGCCGGCGAGACGCCGCTCACCGAGGAATCCTACACCGCGTTCGACGACCACATCCGGACGAACGCCCGCGGCGTGTTCTCAACGATTCGTGAAGCGGTCCCACACCTCGGTTCGGACGCCCGCATCGTCGTCCCGACGGGCGTCGTCGCGCGTGAGGGAATGCCCGGGTACGGTTCTTATGCCGTCTCAAAGGCCGCCGCGGAGGCTGTTGCCCGCGGGTTCGCCGCCGAACTTGATATTCCGGTCGGTGCAGTCGACCCCGGACAGGTCGCGACGGACCTCTCCGGTGACGGCGGACGCGATCCAGAATCCGTCGCTGAAATGGTTCTCTGGGCACTCCGGGACGCTGATCCGTCAGCACTGGACGGCGGGGTCCTCGACTGGGGCGACTATCGGTCAGCGACGCGGTGACCGCCACCGATGGGTTTATTGGCAACAGGCCGGTGATTGTAGATAATGTCTATTAACTCAACCTCAATTTTTAATAACAATGGGCGGGTGTCCGCCGCTGGTATCGCGGGTGCCGTCGGCTTGGTAGTCCTGTCAGCCGTCGCATTCACTGCCGGGGCGGGCAAAGTCCTCGTTATCTCCTGGGTCGCATTCGTCGCAATGGCAATGGGCGCGTGGCTCGGTGCGCGGGCCGACGAGACAAACCCGTACCGACTGGTCTGGGGGTACGGCCTCGCGAGCGGAGCGATGGTTGCGTCAGCAGCCATGTTCCTCGTCCCGCAGGCGATGGGGCTTGGCGGTCAGGCTGGCGCAGCGCGAATCGGCGGCGTCGGTATCGCCGCCGGACTGGTCACCGGCTACGGCACCCACACTATCGGCCACCGACTGACACACATTGAGACGTCCTTCGACATAACGACACTCGCCATCGCTGCCCACGCGCTCTCGGCCGGACTGGTCATCGGACTGGTCTACGCTTCGATGCCGGAACTGGGCATCCTGCTCGGTCTCGCCATCGTTTCGCACAAAGGGCCGGCCGGCTACGCTGCTGCCCGGCGGCTCGGACGTAGCGGCAAGTCCGCAACTGCCCTGTTGCTCCCCGCGGCCGGCGTTGGCCTGACGGCGATCCCGGCAGCGCTGCTTCCAGTACCGGAGTCAGCGCTTCTCAACGCAGTTATCTTCGGATTCGCCGCTGGCATCTTCCTCCACGTCGCAATGGACTTCCTGCCGAACTGCGAAGCCGGCAGTGAGATCGATGAGGTCTGTGAACTCCACGACCACTCTCACGACCTGCTCGACGAACTCCGGACGCACGCTGTCGGGTCAACGGTGGTCGGCGCTGCCGTCATTGTCCTGGCATGGGCCGCCATCTGAGCGTGTGTTCGCCGTCACCGCACGGGCATCATCACGGAAATACTCGTCCCGTCACTATGGGTCTGAATGTCGATATCGCCACCGATGTAGCTGATAAGCCAGTACGCGAACCACAGCCCCAGCCCGGACCCGTGTTCAAGCGGCTTTTCTTCCGCTGCTTCGATGACCTGGCGCTCCTGGTCCGGGACGCCTGGTCCATTGTCTGAAATCGTCACTGTCGCTGTCGTGTCGTGGCGCTTCGCCCGGATGGTCACTCGCGGTGCCGATGCGTCGGAGTGCTTGATACCGTTCTCGATGAGTTCCTGCAACGCCGGAACAACCTTTGCATCTATCGTCGATGACGGGAGTGAATCGACCTCGACGACGAACTCGGCGTCGGGGTATGCTGCAGCCAGTCCGTCTGTGATATCACCGAGGGCAGTTTCGAGTTCGCGCTCGACATCGTCAGTCAGTGAGTCCGCGAGCAGTTCCTGCACGTGGTGGGCTTTCTCGCTGATATCGAGCAGGGACTGAACGTTTCTTTTGATGGTCTCAAGATGGGCGAGCGCGTCATCGTCGTCGACTAGTTCTGAGAGAATATCCGCACGTCCGCTGATCGTCGTTCCGTTGTTACGGAGATTATGTCGGAGTATCCGGTGAAAAACGGTGAGCTGTTGCTCACGTAGCCGACGACCGGTAATTTCGTCCTGAATCCCAACAAACCCTTGGATCGTCCCGTCTGCGTCCTGAATCGGGGCGATGGTCTGGTTGATAATGAATCGCTCTCCGGACTTTCGCTCGTTTACAATTTCGCTCGTCCAGACCTCGCCACGGCAAATCGTGTCCCAGAGCTGTTCGTAGAACTGTTCGCCCTGTTCGCCGGACTTGAGTATCCGCGGCGTCCGACCGATTGCTTCTTCGGCACTGAATCCAGTTAACTCCTCGAACGCCGGATTAACGTACTCGATGATGCCGTACGTGTTTGTTATCAGAATCGCGTGCCCTCCGTGCTCGACAGCGTTTCTGAACCGCCGGAGTTCGTTGTGTTGCTCCCTGAGGTTTTTAGCAAGGTCCTCGGTGTGACTGCGCCGCGCGAGGAGGTTCGCGATGGTTCGGAAGAGTGCCTGCGTGTCCAGCGGCACTGTCATGATATCGTCGACGACGAGTGGCTGTTCGGCCGCGTCGATATCGGGGAGATCGATCCTGCCCGGAGTCTCCTCGCGACGGACCAGAATCACGGGGCAGAACACCGGATCTGCCCGATGTTTGTACTGCTCTATCGCTTCTCTGTATTGCGGAAACGACGACTCGTCGACGATGTGGAGGTCTGCCTCCCGGAACTCGCCGTCCGTGATCGCCGTGTGGTGTTCGGCGACGACGGAGGCGAGTGCGTCCCGGTTGCCATCGCCGGCCAGCAGTAACTGGATGTCGGCCATCGGTGGTTAGCGAGTGGACGACTGATTGGTGTTGTCGCCGCGCTGTTCGGGAACGCCCTCGAACACGCCGTGCATCCCTGAGACGGGGGCACCGACCTGTAGGCCGTCGGCCGTTATTTCGAATCGGCGCGGGACTGTCTCGAACCCGCCGACGCGCTTTTTCAGTGCGCCGACGACGCGCTGGAGTTCGCCCGCAACCTCGATGTAGTTCTCGAAGACGATGTTGTCAGCGAGGTAGCTGACGTTCTCGCTCGTCGGCTCGTGCAACCCGGTCACGTCTCTTCGCTGGTCAATCAGGATTACGGCCGTGTTCCCGCGAGAGAGATGCTGTGTCAGGGCGTGGAGTCGCCGACGCAGTTCCACGTCGTCTTGGCCGCGCTTGATCGCGTTCTTGTAGCCTGCGATGCCGTCGATAACGACGAGTTCGGCCCCCCGCTCCTCGGACTGGGTCTTGACGCGGTTCGCGAACTCCTCGGGCGACAGCGCCAGCGATTCGACCTCCTCGACGAGAAGTGTCCCCTCGTCACGTAACTCCGAGAGTGGTATCCCGAACGTCTCACAGCGGTGGCTGAACGTGTCGATTGACTCGTCGAACAGGTACGCGAGCGCCGGGGACCCGTCTGCCGCTGCGGAGGCCAGGAACTCCGTCGCTGTCGTCGACTTGCCGACACCGGAGGGGCCACTAAGAATCGTCACTGTCCCGCGTTCGAGTCCCCCATCGAGGAGCGAATCCAGTTCCGGAACCCCCGCGGAAAACTGCGTGGGGTCGAACGACCGCGTCCGCTGTTCCGGTTCGAGCGCCGGATACACTTCGACGCCGGAGTCGCGGATTTCCATCCCGTGTGAGCCGTCCTGTTGGCCGATGCCGCGATGCTTGCGCAATCGAATCCGTCGACCTGCCTTCTCGTCGCCGTAGCTGAGCGAGATGATGCCGTCGCTGAGCGACCTGAGCTGGCTGTCCATCTGATTGCTCGGCGTCTTGGTCGCCAGCACGGTCGTCTCCCTGTCCTGCAGGAAGCGTGCGAAAGAGATGACGCGCTTGCGAAACTGGTACTCGGTCGGTTCAAGATACTGGAAATGCGTGATGGGGTCGATGAGAACGCGGTCCGGGTCGACCCGCTCGATAGCCTCGCGGATATCCGAAATCAGGTGGCCGTCCTCGACGTCTTGGGGTTTGACAACGTCGTACGACTCAGCCTCTTCGAAGAACTCTGAGTCGGGGCCAACGTCGAGAAACGTCGCGTCGCTGATATCAATGCCGAGTTCGGCAGTGTTCGCCAGCAGGTCGGAAGCAGATTCTTCGGCATGAATGAACAGTACGTCGTCGCCAGCTTCGAGTCCTGCTTCGAGAAACTGCGTGCCAAGCAGTGTTTTGCCAGTTCCGGGCGGCCCGATAACGAGATAGAGTCGCCCTTCTACCAGTCCACCTCTGAGAAGCGAATCAAGGCCGGAAATACCGCTAGAAAGCTGCACGAACTGCCGCTCGGAAGAGAACATAGACGGACTATCGGATGGCCGGTAATAAGCATCTCGCGAGAACACGGGCGTGACAACCGAGGACAGTCCACGAATCACCGATTCGCGTCTCCTCGCTTGTTCGCTCACTCGCGCCGCTCGTGGTCGACCTAGTCCTCGCCAAGCAACTGTCTCGCCAGAATCGGGACAAAGGTACCGATATCGGTGACCATCCCGACTGCCTGTGCGGAGCCGCGATCAAGGAGTTGTGTCACCGTCGCGGGGTTGATGTCGACGCAGACGACCCGTGTCGTCGAGGGGAGGCAGTTTCCGACGGCGACCGAGTGCAGCAGGGTCGAGAGCATCAGCACCATGTCGGCTTCGTGGGCCTGCTCTCGGATGGCGTTCTGGGCCTCGACGGCGTCGGTAATCGTGTCTGGGAGCGGGCCGTCGTCGCGGATCGATCCCGCGAGCACGAACGGACGGTCGTTATCGATACACTCGTACATGACGCCAGACTCGATGGTTCCGGACTCGACGGCCTCCTCGATGCCGCCCTCGCGGATGACCTCGCTGATGGTGTAGATGTGGTGTTTGTGGCCGTGGCGGGGGTGATCAAGGCTTTCGGTATCCATCCCGAGCGACGTGCCGTAGATATCCCGCTCGATGTCGTGGACTGCAAAGCCGTTGCCGGCCGAGAGCATGTCGACGTAGCCCTCTCGGACAAGGCGAGCGAGGTCCTCACGTGCCCCGGAGTGGATGAGCGCCGGCCCACAGACCGCCATCACCTTGCCGCCCTCTTTTTTCGTCTCCTCGATCGCGTTTGCGATTTTGCGGATTGTCGACTCTGACGGCCGCTCCGAGGAGACGCCACCTTGCATGAAGCCGAACGCGCCACCTGAGTCACGGGGCCGCTCCGGCGGCTGGACCTTGATGCCCGTTTCGTCGGTGACGACCATGTCGCCCTCTTCGATGGCGTTGAGAACTTTCGTGTAGGCCCGGGGGGAGTCACCGTCTTCGACAACCACAGCGCAGTCCATCTCCACGTCCTCGACTTCTATCCACTCGCCGTTGTGGCGGATGAACGTCGGATGGTTCGTCGTCGAGTAGAAGCCATGTGGGACGACTTGGTCGTCGGGCGCGGGGACGAGCGTGGCGTCTTTCGGGTCTGAGGGGTTGACGCCGTGCTGGTGGAGTTCGTGGACGATCGACTGTAGTTGGGCCTCATCGTCGGCTTCGACGAGCATTCGGGCGTAGGACTCCTCGTCTTTGTGGCGGCCGATATCGAACTCTTGGACGGAGAAGGAACCGCCCAGATCCATGATGATACCGAAACAGGACTGCATCATCCCGGAGTCGATGATGTGGCCCTCTAGCTCGACTTCGCGAGAGACGGTCATGGCCAAGACATGGAGGCAGGTGTGTAAGACGGTTTTGGGTCTGCGTGACCCCGGCGGTCCGGCTACTGTCCGTCGACGTGTCGTTGCACGGCCCACGACACCCCCGCGCTGGTCTCACACAGGCGCTCAAAGAAACGCTGTAGCCCGTCGGATTCCGTGGTCGGCAGGACGTGCAATCGCACCGTTCCGTCGCGGACCGCGACGCGGAACACATCGGCTGTTTCCTCGTCGCGGACCAGCCACAGCGGCATCGGCAGGTCGTGGAAATCACCGTAGCGGTACGGCCCAGCCGCAAGAATGTCGACGACTGTCTCGGCGAGTTCCGGCGTCGCCTGCTCCTGTTCCGGGATGAGTCGGAATTCCGTCCCGCCCTCGTATTCGACCCCGCTTCCGTGGGGAAAGCGCCGTTGTGGGTGTGCGGGGATGCTGAACGAGGGGTCCGTGGTCATCTGTCACGTAGTTGGGCGCTTTCGGATTTAAATTCGCGGGCCGTGCAGGGCCCAGTAGTATCTTCTCCTCTGCGGCTGTGGCGACCCGATGTGGTCTGGGGTCTAGCATGGCCGGCGGCGAACTAAAGTCATGAGAGTGAATTGTCTTCGGAGTGAGGAATCAGTATGCGCGTTAGTCTGGCGGTGGTAGACCGTCTCGTCGCGAACGGCATCGATACCGTCTTCGGAATCCCGGGGAAGCAGTCCCTCCCGCTGAACGAGGCCATCGGCAACCGGGACGACATCCGATTCGTCGTAGCCCGACACGAAACTGCGGTCTCACATCAGGCCTGGGGCTATGCAGAAACGAGCGGGGAGATAGCGAGCACGGTTGTCGTCCCCGGCCCGGGCGATATGAACGCGATGAACGGCCTGAAAAACGCGCTGAACGACTGCACGCCGCTGGTGCATTTCGCCATCGAAACCGAGCCGGCGCTCCGGGGCGGCGATGCGATTCACGAAACACCACCGGACACCTACGACAACGTCGTCAAAGAGAACATATTACTGAAAAACCCCGAAACGACAGCGGCGACAATCGACCGGGCAGTACAGATCGCGCAAACACCCCCGAAGGGCCCAGTCAGAGTCGGGCTTCCGAAGAATTATCTACAGATGGATGTCCCGCTCGCCGGTGCAAGCACACCGTCGGCTCCGTCCGCAAGCACCGTCCCGGAGCAAGAGGTTTCGACAGCCGCCGAGCACCTGCTCACGGCCGAGCGGCCGCTTATTCTGGCCGGTGGTGGTGTGCGAGCGTCGGGTGGGACGGCGGCGCTCCGAAGCCTCGCCGAGCGAATCGACGCGCCCGTCGTAACGACGTACAAAGGCAAAGGCGTGCTCTCGGAGGACCACGACCTCAGTGCCGGCGTGTTGGCTGGAAGCGCGAGCCCGGAGCTACTGGACTGTCTCGCCGACTCCGATGCCGTGCTCGCCGTCGGCTCCGATCTTGACGCACATGGAACACGCGGGTGGTCCGTCGAACTGCCTGAGACGCTCGTTCACGTCACCATTGACGCTGACGACCTCGGCACGGGCTATGACCCGACCGTCGGCATCCTCGCAGATGCCGCGGACGCGATGACAGCGATTGAGGACAGAATCGCGGCGGCTGACATCGCTCCCGCTTCAAAGGCGGACGGCACCGACCGCGCACAGGCTGTCCGTGCTGCCACTGCGCGTCGAATCGAACCGCTCGTCGACTCGGAACCACCGCTCACCTCCGTCCATGTGCTGCAACTCCTTCGAGACGTACTCCCTTCGGACGCCATCACAGCCGCCGACGCCGGTGGATTTCGCGTCTGGGCGCTGAACACGTTCGAGGCGCACGGACCACGCAGCTACGTCAACCCCGGGTCGTGGGCGACGATGGGAACCGGACTACCGTCGGCGATTGGGGCACAGCTAGCGAATCCGGACACGCCGGTCGTTGCACTGACCGGTGATGGTGGCCTCATGATGTGCGTCCACGAGCTTCATACTGCGGTCGCTGAGAATCTCCCAATTACCGTCGTTGTCCTCAACAACGACGATTACGCGATTATCAGCGAGGAGGCCGGGCGCAGCTACGATCTCGACCACCAGGCGTACGGATGGGACAGGACGCCGATCGATTTCGGAACTGTCGCTGCCGGGATGGGGATGGAAGCCATGCAAGCCGACACACCGTCCGAGATCCGCGCGGCGGTTCGTGAAGCGGTGCAGACGGACGCGCCGACGCTCGTTGAGGTCAGGACCGACCCGGCGGAGCCACAGGCAAGCGAGTGGATGCGCGAGTAGTGGATTTATCCAGCGGGAACGCCAAACACAGGTCATGTGTGGCCGCTACAGTTTGTTCTCCCCCCGCGAAGAAATTGAGACGCGATTCGACGCCGAGTTTTCCGTCGACCACGAGTCTCGATACAACGCCGCTCCGAGTCAGGACCTGCCGGTCATCACCGACGAGTCGCCCGGGACAATCCAGCGGATGGAGTGGGGCCTGATTCCGACTTGGGCCGACAACCGAACGGACCACGGGCACATCAACGCCCGCGCCGAGACCTTGACCGAGAAACGCTCGTTCGCCGAGGCCTACGAGTCCCGGCGCTGTCTGGTCCCCGCTGATGGGTTCTACGAGTGGGTCGAGACGAGCGGCGGCAAGCAACCGTACCGCGTGGCGCTGCCGGACGACGACCTGTTTGCGATGGCGGGGCTGTACGAGCGATGGGAGCCGCCACAGCGACAGGCCGGGCTGGGCGAGTTCGGTGCAAGCGGCGGCGATTCGGGTGGAGAAGACGATATCGTCGAGTCGTTCACGATTGTGACGACCGAACCGAACGAGGCCGTTGCCGACCTCCATCACCGGATGGCCGTCATTCTGGCCCCCTCAGAGGAGTCGACGTGGCTGCACGGCAGCGCCGACGACGTGGGCACACTGCTTGACCCGTACGACGGGCCCATGCAGACCTATCCGATTTCGTCAGCGGTCAACAGCCCCGCCAACGACTCATCAGAACTCATCGAACCGGTCGGATAGCAACGGCGTTACTCGCTTGGCGTGTTCTGGCGCTTGAACTGGTGCAGCATCTTCCAGAGCGTGTCTTCCTCGACCTTATCTTCGGCGGCGGATAGCTGGCGGTACAGGCCCTCAGAGACAGTAATCTCAGGCATTACTGAAACGATTGGATGGGGACAACATAAGCTTCTGGAGACTCGGAACCGAGTGAATGTATTCGACCCACAGTATTCGGGGCACTCTGTTACGGGGACCAATCGTCTTCTCCCGATGTATGCAGTCGTACGCCCAGCGAGATGATGATGACGGCACTGTCGCAGCTAGCGTGACTGACCTCATCGGCGACACGCCGCTGGTCTGTCTCGACAGTTTCGCAGGCAATCTGCTCGCGAAGGTCGAAGCGGCCAACCCCTACTCGGTGAAGGACCGCGTCGCGCTGTACATGGTTGAGGCGGCCGCCGAATCCGGGGACCTCCCCGACGACGGAACGGTCGTCGAAGCGACCAGTGGTAACACCGGCATCGGGCTGGCCGCTGTCTGTGCTGCACGGGGCTATGACTGCGTGCTGACGATGCCCGAATCGATGAGCGAGGAGCGCCGGCAGTTGCTCTCGGGATTCGGCGCGGACCTCGAACTCACACCGGCCGACGGCGGGATGAGCGGCGCAATCGAGCGCGCGAACGAACTCGCGGATGCGCCGGGCACTATCCGTGCCCGGCAGTTCGAGAACGAGGCGAACCCGCGGGCCCACCGCGAGACGACCGGCCCGGAAATCTGGGCTGATACCGACGGCCACGTAGACACGGTCGTCGCCGGCGTCGGGACCGGCGGCACAATCACCGGCATCTCGGAGTACATCGAGGAGGCGGTCGGTGCAGACCTCACCTCAGTTGCTGTTGAGCCGGAACAGTCCAAACTGCTCTCGGCGGACGACCCCGATAGCCACGATATCCAGGGCATCGGTCCCGGGTTCGTACCGGACATTCTCCGGCGTGACCTCGTCGATGAGGTTCGGACCGTGAGCAAGGCGGAATCTATCGACGCGACCCACCGACTTGCCAGCGAAGAGGGAATCATGGTTGGAATCTCCTCGGGTGCGGCGTTGCACGCGGCCGCCGAATATGCCCGAAAGAACCCCGAGGAAACGGTCGTCGTCATCCTGCCTGACACCGGCGAACGATACCTCTCGACGGATCTCTGGGAATAAGGAAGAAACGTAACTGCGCCGCGGAGAAGCTTCCTTCAGGCGACTCGACCGAACGCCAGCGTGCCGCTGATGCTCTCGATGTAGGCTTCGACAACCTGGCCTTCGCGCGCTCCGGAGACGAAGATTGTGTACTTCCCTTTCTCGGCGACGCCGTCGCCCTCGCGGCCGGTGCCGGTGATCTTGACCTCGTAGGTCTCGCCCTCTTCGAGCGTCGGTCGGTCCTGCTGTGTGTTCGAACTCGCACCCTTGGCAACCGGGCGGAACGCACCACAGGCCTGACAGCGAAGCATATCGACGCCGTCCTCGTTCTTGAGGACGGTGTCGGGCAGGCCACACTCGGAACAGGTGACGTACTCGGCGACGTACGCGTCAATGGCAGCCTCGAAATCGCTGGTATCGAACGAGCCGTTGTAACGGGCTTCACCGCCGTCGAACTGCCCGTTGGTCCCGAACTCGCGCTGGATGGCCCGGTGGAGGTGCTGTGCGTCCCGTGAGACGGCGTCAGCGATTGCCTCTAAGTTTGTCAGGCGTGTGAACGCCCCGTCTGTCTGACCTTCCGGGTCCGGAATCGAGAGCCGTTCACCGGCTTCCCGGGGCTGGTCTGGTAGCACGTCGTACGCACGCTGTAGAGCGGACTCGTAGTTCATACGTTTTAGACGGTGCTGGCACGTAAATGGATTCCGTCACATCTGTGACTAACTACTGCCAAATGATATTAATACTGAGAGTGGATAATTGGTTGACATGGATCAACACGAACAGCCTGCGGAGACATCGGGATCATCATCCGAGCGACTCGATACGCTCCTACGGGCGCTGGCAGCTGAGCCCCGACGGATGATATGCACCTACCTCGCCGAACACGATTCGGCCACAGTTACGGAACTCACTGATGTGGTCGTAGGCTGGCTCAAAACGCGTGGGCGGGACGCCTGCAACTGGGACGATACCCGCACTGCGCTCCACCACCAGCACCTCCCCATTCTCGATGACGCTGGCATCGTTACCTACGATGCTGACCAGCAGACGGCAACGCTGGCATCGCTGCCGCCGTCAGCGACCGAGATTCTTGCAACGATAACCGATCTGGATCCCGCTGAGACAGACCACGAAGGCTAACTATGGGCCGATGACAGTCAGCACGCTCCTCCGACGGTTTGAGGGCTCGGACGTAGCGATGACTGTGTACGGTCCGCCTGCATCGACAACTATAGTTGAGCGTCTAGCAGGCCAGGGAATCGACGCCACGTGGCGGAAACTCCCGACCGGCCACAAAGATGCGTTCGTCGTCATCCGTCGGGATGGCGCGTTCGCAGAGACAGTCCCACTCACCATCCTGCAGGCGTTCCTGTGCAAGCCGACGATCGGTTCCGACGAACGCGGACCGCCTGACAGTGACCCGGGCCGACAGTTGCTCTACTCGGCACTCGCAAACACGCTCCTCTCATCGCTCACACCGGCACAGTTGCTCGAAACGTCCCACGAGTTCGAGGACAGAGCCTACCGCGTCGGGGAGGGAACCCTTCGAGTGAGCTTCCAGTCGCTGTCGATTTTCCGCTCTCAGCGCGCCCGGTATGAGACGCTTGCCAGCGACACGGCCCTCGACATTCACGTGTACGGACAGGCGGACTGGGATCCGCCGACGATTCCCGGAATCACGTTCCATCCGCTCACAGACACCGCCCTCGAACAGGTGTGGTTGCTGGCGTTCGACGCCGCCGGTGACGACCAGAACAAGTGTGCGCTCGTTGCTGAGGAAACAGTTGACGGACCGTTCCGGGGCCTCTGGACGTACAGCCCGCGACTGGTCGACGATATCATGACCGCAGTTGTCGCTGTCGAGGAGTAGCCGTCGAAGCCGCGCCGATTTGAAAGACACCACAGCGGATGCTATGCTGACACGACAGCGGAGCCAAAACCACGAGCCTATCACCGTTTGATTAGTGCTCGAAAAGGCCGAGCCCGTCCTCGAAGTGTCCCCTACTCAAGATGGTGATAGTCGAGTTCGTAGCCGACATCGACCGCCTCGCTGACTGCGTCGCTCGGCTCGGCGACCCCGCGGGTCGTCAGTTCGAGCCCGGTGTCTCCGCGGTTCACGAGGATGTTCCGCCGCCAGTCGGGGTCCACATCGGGCGCATCGGTGCGGTAGTGTGCGCCGCGGGACTCGTCACGCTTGCGCGCACCCAGCAGTAGCGCTTCGGCCACCGTGAGGCTGAACGAGAGGTCGACAGCGAGTTCGAACGACAGACTGGTCCGGTCGCCGTCGACGCTGATGTTCCCCGTCCGCTCGCGGAGGTTTCGGAGCTTCTCCAGCCCTGCCGACACCGACTCGTCAGTGCGGAGGATACCAGCGTGCTCCCACAGCAGGTCGCCGAGGTCTGCGAGGAGCTGCTCGGGCGTTTCGTCGCCATCGGTGGCCTCTAGTTCCCGCAGCGACCGGAACTCACGCTCGGCGATAGCGCGCTGTCCATCCGGCAAGGCCCCGTTGCGGTCGTCGCCTGTCACCTGCGCCGCGACGTGGTCGCCGACGAGCGCGCCGATGGCGACCGTCTCCGCGAGCGAGTTCCCGCCAAGGCGGTTCGCACCGTGAACGCCTGCTACTGTCTCGCCGACGGCATAGAGCCCACCAACGCCGGTTTCGCCGGTCTCGAAGCTGATGTCGACGCCGCCCATCGAGTAGTGGGCGGTCGGCGCGACTTCCATCGGCTCCTCGGTGATGTCGACGCCGAGGTCCATGAACCGCTCGTACATCCGCGGGAGCCGCGATTTGATGTACTCGTCGTCGCGGTGGGAGATATCCAGATAGACACCTCCGTTCTCGGTTCCGCGGCCTTCACGGAGCTCCTGTGCGATGGCGCGGGCCACCACGTCCCGCGCGTCGAGTTCCATCTGATCCGGCGAGTACTCTTCCATGAACCGCTTGCCGTTGGCGTTGAGCAGCCGACCGCCTTCGCCGCGAACCGCCTCGGTGACGAGTCGGCCGTCCCAGTCCTCGCCGTAGCGGTTGCCGACCATCCCCGTCGGGTGGAACTGAACGAACTCCATGTCCATCAGCGACGCGCCGGCTTCGAGTGCCAGCGCCGGGCCGTCACCGTTGTTCTCCTCATCACGCGAGGAGTGGCGGTTGTAGAGGGCGGAGGAGCCACCCGCCGCCAGGACGACGTGGTCGGACTCGAAGAGGATGAACTCGCCGCTCTCCATGTCGTAGCCGGCCGCGCCGTAGATCTGGTCGCCATCCGAGAGCAAGCGGGTAATCATCACGTTGTCGCGGTAGGGAATCTCGAGACTCTGGGCCTTGTCGACGAGCGTATCAAGCATCGCCTCGCCCGTCCGGTCACCGACGAAGCAGGTCCGACGGAACGACTGCGCGCCGAAGTACCGCTGATTGATTTTGCCGTCCTCGGTGCGGTCAAACGGCATTCCCCACTCGTCGAGTTCCCGGATGCGGTCGGGCATGTGCTTAGCCGTCAACTCGACCGCTTTCGGGTCGTTGATGAAATGACCCTCGTCCAGCGTATCCGCCGCATGGATGGTCCAGTCGTCCTCAGGGTCGAGCGACCCAAGCGAGGCGTTGATGCCACCGGCCGCCCAGGTCGTATGCGCATCGCCGTGGTCCCGCTTGCCAATGACCAGCGGTTCGACACCGTTCTCGGCGAGTCCGATCGCGACCCGCGCCCCGGCAGCGCCAGCGCCGACGACCAGCACTGGGACCGACACCGTCTCGTAGTCGACCGCCGGGCCCGCGTCGCTCGCCCGACCGTCGGCAGCCTGCTCGCCGTCAGCGGATGGCTTCTGTGGTGTCATCATTTAATGTAGGGGCTGTGGACTTATCAGGGCTTCGCGCGCACACGCGCACGCGGACCCCGAGACGGTTTTCAGACATCGTCAGAAGATGACTTCCAGATGTCGTCACGTATCCGCTACTGCGGGCGGTTCGGGGCCGATTAGTCCTCGCCCGCTGCCACCGATCCGGCACCACCGGGCCCCGTGGCCGGCTCTTCGCTGTCGGTTCGGTCCGCATAGACGATCTGCCAGCCGGTCACCCCGATGAACAGGAGCACGAGCGGCGAGAGGAAGCCGAAGAAGTAGTACGGCGCGTACTCCAGTGTTGGAACGCCGAGCGTTCCGGCCATGAACAGTCCGCCGCTGCTCCACGGGATAAGGGCACTCGTCGTCGTTCCCGACGCTTCGATGGCCCGGGAGAGGTTCTGACTCTTGAGCCCCTGTTCGTTGTACAGATTCCCGAGTGTCATCCCCGGCACCACGATACTCACGTACTGTTCCGCCGCAAGAATGTTCATCGAGATGGCGGACACAGCGGTCACGCCCGTGAGACTCGCGACGCTGTGGCAGAGTCGCCCGAGATGGTGGGAGAGCACCGCGAGCACGCCGGCCCGTTCGAGCAGGCCGCCCAGTGCGAGCGCGGCAATCGCGATCGTCACAATCCACGCGCCGCCGGTCAGCCCACCGCTCTCTAGGAGCCCGTTGACGAGTTCCATCCCAGTTTCCGGGGCTGTTCCGGACTGTGCCGCCGACCAGGCAGCGCCAAATCCGGTTCCCTGCACGAACATCGCGGTCCCAACGCCCGCGAAGACGCCCGTCCCGAGCGTCGGCAGTGCGGGGATGCCACGCAGCGCAAGCCCAAAGGTCACGACGATTGGCAGAAACACGAGCGGCGAGACGACGTATGTACTCTCGATCGCCGCTTGGATGGACGCAACGCGGTCAGCGGGAATGGCCCCAGCGGCCCGCAGTCCGAGGCCAGCGTACAGGACGATGGCGATCGTGAACGCGACGAGCGTCCCGGCCCGCATCGCGTTGATGTGCTCGTACAGGTCTGTGTCCGTCACTGCGGCGGCCAGATTCGTCGTATCCGAGAGCGGGGACTGCTTATCTCCCGTGTAGGCCCCGCTGAGAATCGCGCCGGCAGTCATCGGCTCTGAAATACCCAGTCCCGACCCGATCCCGATGAGCGCGACCCCGAGCGTCCCGGCCGTCGTCCACGAGGAGCCGACGGCGAAAGAGATTATCGCCGAGAGAATAGCCGCTACTGGGAGAAACACCGTGGGCGTGAACAGCTCCAGCCCGAAGTACATGAGGCTGGGAATCGTGCCCGCCTGAATCCACGACGCGATGAGCGCATAGACGGTGAACATGATGAGAATTACCCGCATGCCCATGAGCAGGCTACTGGCAATGCCGTCATACAGTTCCGTCCACGACAGCCCGAGATGGTACCGTGCGAACAGGCCGGTGAAGGCAATCCCCCAGAAAAGCGGGAACTGTGGGTCCAGATCGAAGGCGACGAGGCCCACGCTGAGGAACACGATCATTCCCGCGATTGGCACGAGTGCGGCACCCAACGAGGGCCGTTCAGACGGATCGATCTCGTCGAACAGCCGAGGTTCGAACTCGACCATCACTGCACCCCGTCGCGCCTATCTGACCGGACTCCGGCAGGATTCCGGTCTGGGGATGGAGATTCCCGCCAGCCCTGTCGACACGCACCGATACGCCTCTTCTGACCACTTGCGACGGCACCGCGTGTCATAGTTATATCGGCGATAACCACAGGCGGGTTAAAACAGACTTCATTCCAGTGTCGGCGTGGGGAATGGTAGCTTACGACTGCTTATCGACAATGTGTGCGTCCGCCGGGTCAAAGCCGACTGTCACGGTCCCGGTTGGCGGGTCTTCGGCTCGCAACAGGAGTTCGCGTCCCTCCCAGTCGAGATGAACGCGCGTGGTCTCTCCGAGGAACTCCGCGCTCGTGACCGTCGCCGTCACCGCGTTTCGGTCAGCGTCGACAGCAAGCCGTTCCGGGCGCACACAGAATGTGAGCCGGTCTCCGGACGAAACAGCCGGGGTCGGGTCGCTGTCACCGTTCAGGGCCACTGAGAGCGTGGTGTCGTCGACCGTCACGTCTGCGATGGAGTGACCACTATCACCGCCAGAGTTGTCGGCATCCTCGGCACTGACGGTTGACCGTACCGCTGTCACCTCGCCGCTGAGAACATTGTTGTCGCCGACGAAGGTGGCGACAAACTCCGTCGCCGGCTCGCGGTAGATAGTCCGCGGCGGCGCGACTTGCTCTGGCGTCCCGTCGCGCATGACCGCCACGCGGTCAGATACGGCCAGGGCCTCTTCCTGGTCGTGGGTGACGTAAATCGTCGTAATTCCCAGTTCCTGCTGAATCTCGCGGACCTGCACGCGGAGGCGCTCCCGGAGTTTCGCGTCAAGGGCGCTCATCGGCTCGTCGAGCAAGAGCACGTCGGGGCCGGGGGCCAGTGCGCGGGCCATCGCCACTCGCTGTTGCTGGCCGCCGGAAAGCGTGTCCGGGTCCCGGTCCACCATGCCGCCGAGGTCAACCAGTTCAAGCAGTTCACGCACCCGTGCCTCGGCGCTGCCGCCGCCCGGCGGGTCGGCGAATCGGAGTCCGTAGGCGACGTTCTCCCCGACGGTCATGTGGGGGAACAGCGCGTAGTTCTGGAAGACGACGCCCACGTCGCGGTCCTCCGGTGGGACGCCAGTGATGGACGTGCCGCCGAATCGGACTTTGCCTTGCGTCGGGTCCTCGAAGCCGGCGATGAGACGGAGCGTCGTCGTCTTCCCACAGCCGGAGGGCCCGACCAGCGTGAAGAACTCGCCGTCCCGAACCGACAGCGAAAGGTCATCGACGGCGGTCGTCTCGCCGTAGCGTCTGGTGACACCGTCGAGTTCAACAGCCGGCAGGGCGGTCCGGTTCACGGCAGCCCTGTCTGCTGGGGGCTCCTTAGAACCCAACCTCGTCACCCCCGAGCCGGTCGATGAGCAGGAAGCTCGCGCTGGTGACCACGAGCAGGACGACCCCCATTGCCGTCGCGGGACCGAGTCGCCGGCCGATGAACCGCTCGATGGCGATGGGCATCGTGAACTGGTTCGTCCCGGAGGCAAGGACAATCGTCGCTGAGAACTCCCCGATAGAGATAGCGAACGCGAAGGCCGATCCAGCGATGACGGCTGGCCACACGAGCGGCAGTTCGATGTCGAGGAGCACTCGAGCACGCGGTGCGCCGAGTGCGCGGGCGGATTCGACCAGCGTGTGGTCGACCCCCTCCAGTCCGGGCGCGACCGTCCGAACGACGAACGGGTAACCGGCGACAGCGTGGGCGGCGATGATAGCGAGACCGCCACCGACGGCGAAGCGGGACCCGCCGACTTCGACGCCGAAGACGAGGCCACGAAGCAGGCCGAGGCCGACGACGATGCCCGACACGGCGAGCGGAGCCATTGCGACGGCGTCAACGAGCTTCCGACCGCGGTAGTCCCGAGTCGTGAGGACGGCCACGACGACACCCATCGGCAGGGCAACGGCGAGCGAGGCGACCCCGAACAGGAGTGAGTTCCTGACCGCATCCCACGGCTGGACCTGGAACGACGCGCCGGTCGTCTGGCGGTCGATGAGGAACTGATAGTTCGCCAGCGTCAAACCCTCCGGCCCGCTGAAGCTAGCCAGAATCATGCTCGCTATCGGCGCGACAAACACCGCCAGCGCGACGATGGCGTAGACGGCGATCCCCATCCGTGGAAGCAGTTCCCGAACCGAGAGCGACGGCGGCGTCAGCGGCCGCCGCGGGAGCGGCCGAATCCCTCGTGACTGGACAGTATGTTTGACCTCGTACCGGAGATACGCGTACAGCAGCCCCAGCGAGATGCCGAGTTCAATCAGCGCGAGGGCGGCCGCCTCGGCGTATTCCAAGTCGCGGATGAGCCGATAGACGAACACCTCGACGGTGGCCAGCTGGAACCCACCCAGCGCGAGGACGATGGGGAACGTACTGAAGGTGAACACGAAGGTAAGCGCCGCACCCATCAGCACCGACGGATACAGTTGCGGGGCGACCACGTCGCGGAACGCTCGGAAGGGGCTCGCGCCGAGGCTCCGGGCCGTCTCGACCGCGCTGGCGTCGACGGACTCCCAGGCGGCGGTGGTCACCCGCGCCACGAGGGGGGCGTTGTAGAACGCGTGAGCGATGACGACAGCCTCCAGCGTGAACAAGAGATCCACCTGTCCTATCCCGATCGCACCGAGAACGGCGTTGAGCGTTCCGTTTTGGCCGAATGTTGCGACGAAGCCCACTCCGACCATTATCGATGGGAGGACGAACGGAAGAATCGTCAGCGACCGGAGCGTTCGCCGACCGGGGAACTCGTAGCGCGCCAGCAGATACGCCGCCGGCAGGCCGAGTGCGACGCTGGCAACGGTTGAGAGGGCCGCCTGATAGGCCGTGAAGCCGATGACGCCAAGCCGCCGGTCCGGCGACAGAACACTCTCGATGACGGCACCTACTGGCTCGCCTGCGAGGAATCGCGCGGGCTCCCCGAAATAGAACGGGTCCTGCAGTATCGAGACAAACACCCGGCCAGTCCAGCGGCTGTCGACGAGAACGCTGTCGATAAAGACTGTCGCCACCGGGTAGTAGAAAATGCCGAGCAACAGCGCGATAGTGACGACTGCAAGTCCGACGATTGCCCGGCGTTCGATAGTATTTCGGACGGTCCGGCCTCGCTCGCGGGACGGACTGCTCGCTGTCCCTGTCGCTGTTTCGCTGTCGGAATCATCTACGCCGCCGTCGAAATCTCGGGCCACAGTCCGTCGTCGTTAGTTCGAGGCGAACTGCCGTTCCCAGTCAGAAATCCAGCCCGAGACGGAGCCCTTGAGTTCGTCGTAGCCGAACGTGACCGGCTCAGGTGGCTCTTGGGCCAGTTCGGCGTAGTCCTCGGGGAGGTCGGCTGACTCAGTCGCCGGGAACTGGACGTTCCGGACGGCGATTTCGCCCTGGATTTCCGGGCGCAGCAGGAAGCCCATGAACTCCCGGGCGAGGTCGGGCGTGTCCGCCCCGTCGAAGATCGCCATCCCTTCCGGGTTGGCGTAGCCCTGGTCGTTCAGGAAGCGGATCTGGTGTTTCTCCATGTTCGCGTCGTTCTGGTCGGCAAACACCTGGTCAGTGGAGTAGGAGACGACCATCGGCGCTTCGCCGCCCGACCAGGCGCTGTAGGCGTCGCTCCAGGAGCCAAGCACCCGAACGTCGTTGTCCTGCAGGTCGCTCCAGTAGTCCAGATAGCCGTCCGGGCCGAACTGCTTGACCGTGTGCAGCAGGAACGCCCGCCCGGTCGCTGAACTGGCAGGGTTCTGTGTGATGAGGTCGCCAGCGTGTTCCTCGGCAAGGAGGCCGTCGAACGTCTCCGGCGCCGTAGTCGCTGTCCCGTCGAACACTAGGCTGATGTAGCCGGTGTCGTAGGGGATCGCCCGGCCGTCGGGATCGAACTGCAGGCCAGATTTGATGTCGTTCTGCCCCGCCACGTCGCCGACATCGGCGAACAGGCTGTCGTCGAGGTTCTCGTCGACTCGGACGAGGTGGTCCGTGTTCAGTCCGAGGTACATATCGGCCTCGATGTCGACGCCAGCGTTCCGGCGCTCGATGTAGTGGTTGACCTCATTGCTTGGTGTCTGCCAGATCAGGCGAGCGTCGAACTCCTCTTCGAAGCGCTGTTTCACCCATGCGCCCGGGCTCGTCGACGGCGAGTCGACGAACGCGCTGTAGGTCCCAACGACCAGCGTCTCGTCGGCACTGCCGGCGTCGCCGGTACTTGTCCCGGTGGCGGTTGATTCGTCCGTGCTCGACGCCTCAGTGCTCGCTTCGTCGCTGCCACCCAGTCCGGCACAGCCGGCAAACGAGACGGACACCGTCGCGCCGGCCGCTGTCAGGAAAGAACGTCTATCCATTACACCGTGGTCACACCCAGTGGTACTTAATCCCGCTGTTCCTGAATTCTAAGGCTTCAGCGCTTCAGATGCCCGCAAAAGCCGTTATTACCCCGCGGTACTGCAGGATGGTGACTGAGTTGTAGGCGACGACCATGAGTGTCACCACGGCAAACAGGGCAAGAAAGATCGTCGCGTTGCGCTCGGAGAGCAGTCGCCACCCGGCGACCAGCCACAGCATCGCCCCGAACTTCACCAGCCAGAGGCCAGCCAGCCCGAACTCCGCAAGCATCGTGCTGACGACGGCGTTCCCCTCCTGTAGGCCGACCGTGAGCCCAGTCATTGTCAGGAGGATATCTCCGACTGTTGCGACGAGGATGACGGTCCAGAGCACCGCATGAGTGTGCGATAGGTGGTGATCCGGCCAGAGCGTCACCCGCTCACTGTCTGCCGCTGGCCCCTCTTTGCCGAGCATCATGAATACGTTGGGCGGACACGCCATGAATTATACGGCTCAGTTATGCTAATGAAGGGACTGTTTTATTTTCGCCGTCGTGAAAATCACGATAATGAATCTTGTCGGCAAGTGCCCGCCGACCCCGGCCAAGCTAGACGCCGCGGCCGATCGGGGCTTTGATAGCGTAGAACTTCACTTGCGGCCGTCAGACCTCGATGACGTACCGGCTACAGCGGCAACGGTCGAAGAGTCACCCGTCTCCGCGACGTCGGTCCACACGCTTCATGCCCGCCCGGATGACCCGGACCCGTTCCGCCAGAGCGATGCATTGGCCCAGCGACTCGACGCCTATCTCGTGGTCCACAGCCAGTACGCACAGCACACGCATACTACCCAACTGGACAGCTACGACTTCACCGCTCCCTGCGGCTACGAGAACAATCCCGGCGCGAGTCAGTTCTCGCTGGCAAACCTCCTGCTCGACCGTGGCCACGACCTGGTGCTCGATACAGCGCACCTGTTCATGTCCGAGCCAGCCTATCTGGAGTCGCTGACAACCCTCCTGAGAGACTACGGCGACCAGATTCAAGTCGTTCACTTCACCGACAGCACAGTACTGACGGACGGGCTGGCATTCGGCGATGGTGACATTCCGCTCGAACCAACTGCCGGTGTTCTCAATACCCACTTCGACGGCGCCGTCGTCCTCGAAGTGATGCCCGACGATCAGGCTGACGCCCGTCGGCGCGTGTTGGAGTGGCTTGGCTGACCGGAGCCGAACACAGCTTTTTGACGGTCCTCTCCGAGTGTAGGGTACGAAATGACACAGGACGTTCTCAATCGGGCGCCCGACGACCGGGTACAGGCGCTCGATTCAGACGGTGAGATCGTCGAACCAGACCTCATTCCGGACCTGTCCGATGAGTCACTGGTGTCGATGTACCGCGATATTCGCTTTGCCCGCCGGTTTGACGAGCGGATGATAAGCCTCCAGCGGCAGGGCCGGCTCGGGACCTACTCATCGCTGGCGGGCCAGGAGGGGTCACAGATCGGGTCGACGTACGCGCTGGCCGACGAGGACACTATCTTCTATCAGTACCGGGAACACGGCGCGCTCGTCGCCCGCGGGCTCCCCTGGGAGTACGTCCTCTACTGGATGGGCCACGAAGCGGGTAACGCCGCTCTCGGCGACGTGAACGTGTTCCCGCTGAACATCTCCATCGGCGCACACCTGCCCCACGCCGTCGGCTGGTCGTGGGCGGCAAAGCGCAAGGGCGACGAGCGGGCAGGCGTCGTCCACTTCGGCGACGGGGCCACCAGCGAGGGGGATTTCCACGAGGCGATGAACTTTGCCGGCGTGTTCGAGACACCGACGGTGTTCTTCTGCAACAACAATCAGTGGGCCATCTCCGTCCCGCGGGAGCGCCAGACTGCCAGCCAGACGCTGGCGCAGAAAGCCGACGCGTACGGCTTCGACGGCGTGCAGGTCGACGGGATGGACCCGCTGGCGACCTACTCCGTCACCGAGGCCGCCAGAGAGCGGGCCGTAGGAGCAAACGGCGAAGATCAGGAGCCAATTTTCATCGAGGCCGTCCAGTACCGCTTTGGCGCGCACACGACCGCCGACGACCCGGACGTATACCGGGACGACGCAGAGGTCGAGGAGTGGCGCGAACGCGACCCGCTGGACCGCATGGAGGCATTCCTCAGAAACTGCAATCTGCTGGACGACGGGAAAATCGACGTGATGGACGACACCATCGACGAGCGCCTTGGCGAAATCATCGACAACGCTGAGGCCCACGCACCGGACCCGACGGACCTCTTTACCGACGTGTACGATGAATCGACATCGAACATCGACGAGCAGCGCGAGTACTTCGAGGGACTCCGCGAGCGCCACGGTGACGATGCGCTCCTAGAGTCCGAGTAGCCGACCGAGCCTGTTATTGCCGTCCCGTCGCTTCCGTCTACTGTGACAGAGTGGCCACCGGTGGACCCCGCCGACGCAACGGCCGTTGCACAGCAGCGTGACGAACTGGTCGCGGCGGTCCGGGACCACGCCGGACAGGTCGCCTACCAGCTCGCCCGACTGGAGGGCGGCGACTACGGACAGGCGGATATCGAGACCGACCGCGGCGAGTGGACGGTGAAGTACGAGGGTGGCGATCTGGAGTACCTCCGGTTCTCCCCCTCGCGCGGCTCCGATACCTACGTCATCTCGACCAAACAGCCACCAGAGCCGGAGCCGCTGGCGGCCGCGCTCGCCGACTACGATGCCTTCGTCGAGGGATTCAACAACTACGTCGCGTCGCTCGACGGTGTTCTCGACGACGTGTCGACGGAATTCCCGGAAATCGAGACGACCGACGGCGTTGTGGCCGAACGAGACCGTGTCCTCGGCCGTATCCGCGAGATATGCGACCAGATCGCGCGGGAACTCCAGCGCTACGAGGGCGGCGACTACGGCACCTTCACCGACCGAATCGGCGGCACGCGCTGGGAACTGAAGTGGGACACCGACGGGGCGTCGTACCTCCGGGTCGGCGGGAGCAACGGGCTCTATCTCCTCTCGCAGTACGAACCCCCTTCGGCAGCCGACATCCGTGAGTACGCCCCGCAGTTCGAGGATTTCGTCGACGCGTACAACGACCACGTCGACGAACTGGAATCGGACCTCGGGACCGTCGAACTCTGAGTCAGCGCAGTCTGGACTCCTTCTGGTAGCGTTCCGCCCGGTGAGCGCGTGATATACTAATTCCGCAGAGCTTCCATTTCCGCATAATCGCTGTACAGCAACCGAATTACCGTAGAATACCACCGAACAATATGTCGGCAGTGTTTTCAGGGGGCCTCACCCAAGCCGGAGGTATGAGTTCGACCGAAACCGTCGACAGTTCGGCTGTTAGCAGCGGGACAATCAGTGACTACGTCGAAGCGATGGGACCATCCTGGATCGCGGGCGCGATTGCTGCCGGCCCAGCGACGATAGCCAGCCTCGTTACCGCGGGCGGTGCCTTCGGCTACAGTCTCCTGTGGGTCGTCGTCCTCTCCGCAGGGGCGGGAGCGCTGGCGCAGTATCTCGCGATGCGGCTGGGACTGCTGACCGAGCGTGGCATCGTCGCCGTTGTCGAGGATCACCTCGGCGAAACGTGGGCGTGGTTGCTTGTCGGCGACGCGGTACTCGCTGCCGGCGTGGCACAGTTGGTCATCATGAAGACCGTCGCCACGGTTTCGGCGACGGTGACGGGTATCGACGCGCGTATCTGGGGCGTCGTCTGGGCGCTCATCCTCGCAGCGGGGCTGGCGGGCGGGGGCTACCGGTTCCTCGAACTGGCCGCGAAAGTGCTCGTCCTGCTGGTCGTCGTCGCGTTCGTCGCCAGTCTATTCGTCGTGCCCATCGACGCCGGTGCGGCGGTGACAGGACTGGTCCCGTCTGTCCCATCCGGAAGCGCACTGGTCGCGGCCGGCATCCTCGGTGGCGCGGTCCACATCACGCTCATTACGATGCACTCCTACACAATGCGGGCACGCGGCTGGACCCGCGAGGACTACGACCTCGCGACGGTCGACGTGGGGGCGTCGATGCTGGTGGCCTTCGGCATCTACAGCCTCGCCATCTTTCTGGTGACGGCGAGCGTGCTCACTTCGGGCGACCTTACCACGGTCGGCGCTGCTGAGGCCCTCGGTCCGCTGGTCGGCGACAGCGCCCGCTGGCTGTTCCTGCTCGGTCTGTGGGGCGCTGCTGTGTCGACGCTCGGAGGCAACACCATCGTCCCGCCGTTCCTGCTCGCGGACAAACTCGGCTGGGGCACCACTATCGAGGACAACCGCTACCGCGGCCTGCTCGTCGCTGTTGCGCTGCTGTCCGCGCCGGGCGCGTTCATCGGCGGGAACGTCCTCGGCCAACTCGTCCTCGTGCTCGCGCTCGGCACCGTCGGCACGCCGTTCGTCATCGCCCTCGTCCTCTATCTCCTGAATTCTGATGCGGTCCCGGAGTCCAACTCGCTGCTCGCCAACGTCGGCGGGCTGGCACTCATCGCTGTTTCGGGCGGGCTGGCCGCGAACTTCGTTGTCGAACAGATCGGCGGCGGTGTCGGCCCGCTTTCCGGGTTCGTGCTGGCGTTCGCTGTCGCGCTCGGCCTCGCCATGGCTGGCCTCGGCGGGAAATTCCTCCGGGAGGAACTCCTCGCGTGACCGGCCTCCAGTTCCCGCTCTCGGGGTCGACGCTGGTCACCGGTCCCTCGAACGCCGGCAAGACGCGGACAACTGCGACCGCCCTTGACGCCTGGCTCGACAGCGAGGGACCCGCAGGCGTCGTCGTCCTCGATTTCGCACCCGAACTCGAACGGGACGGGACCATTCTGGGCGGTCGCCTCGACCGATTCATCACTGTGCCGGAGGCGGTCTGGCTCGACCGGGTTGACGCCAACGCTCCCCGTGCCGAGAGCGAGACAGCCGAGCAGGCGGTCGCGCTCGCCCGGGAAAACGCTCGCCGTGCCGAGCAACAGCTGGACGCGCTCCCGGAGACTCCCCGGGCGGTGTTCATCAACGACGCGACGATTCCATTCCAGCACGATACCATTTCGGTCAGCCGGCTCACGGAATACTGTGAGAAGGCGGACGTAGCCGTCCTCAACGCTTTCGATAGCGACGAGCTGGGCGTCGACGACCCGGTATCACGGGCTGAGCGGGACGCGCTCGATCGGCTTCGGCGCTGGGCCGACCGAACTGTCGACCTGTCGGAGTGACGGTCGACCACTGCCCGGACGCGTCAGCGGCTGGCTACGACCCACCGCGTTTCCGGAACCAGACGCGCTCGCCGACCGGACTTTCGTTGTCGCCGATGTCCAGTCGACTGACGAACAGGTCCCGAATAGCCATGGTGACGACGAGTTCCGTCGGCTCGCCGGCCCCGTCTTCGACAGTGACGACACAGTGGCCGTCTTGCTCCGCTATCTCGGTGATTGTGCCGACCGTCCAGCGGTCGCGGTGGTGTGACGGTTCCTGTGCGTGAATGCGGTCGTGATTCATGACGACTACCCGAGTTATCTCAGCGGTTCCACTCGTAGAACCACCACGCGCCGCCGAGCACCATCAGGCCGATTCCGAGTGTCGATGTCGCAGGTTCCGGGATAATAAACAGCACGAGTCCAATGAGTACCATCCCGACCGGTTCGAGTTCATCGAGATACTGGGTGATGTTCATACGTGTTGCTTCACCCGCCTGCAGTATAGAGGTTTGTCTGATTACTGATAGCGAATCGAGAACAGCGACCGGTCAGCGGAAGCGGAACGTTTCGAGGTTCTCCGGCGCGAAGGTCCGGATGTTCTGGTCGTGGTACAGCGACGAAGAGAGGTCCTGTGTCGCGGATTCATCGCCGTGCACGCAGAGGATTTTCTCGGGCCGGGGGTTCATCGTCTTCACGAAGTTCTCCAGCCCCTGCCGGTCGGCGTGCCCGGAGAAGCCGTCGACCGTTCCGACGGTCATCTCCAGCGGAACCTTCTCGCTGCGTCCCTTGCCGCCGACGGGCACCTCGTCGATGCCGCGCTGGATTCGCTTGCCGAGCGTTCCCTGTGCCTGATAGCCAACGAAGGTGAGCGTCGAATCCGGGTCGGGGCCGAGCTGTTCGAGCCAGGACATGGCTGGGCCACCGGTGAGCATCCCAGACGTGGAGAGGATGATAGAGGAATCACCGTCGGCAATTTCCTCTCGCTCCTCGTCACCGCCGTCGATAGGGTTGAACTGGTCGGCCAGGAACGGATTCTTGTCTTCGTCGAAGATGCGGTCCTGCAGACCGTCACGGAGATACTCGGGGTAGGTCGTATGGACGGCTGTCGCCTCCCAGATCATCCCGTCGAGGTGGACCGGCATCTCGGGGATATCACCGTTCCGCATCGCCTCTTCGAGGACGAGCATGAGTTCCTGGGCCCGTCCCACGGCGAAGGTCGGAATGAGGACCTTCCCGTCGCGGTCGTAGGCGTTCTGGATGATCTGTTTGAGCTTTCGCTCCGAGTCTTCCTGGTCGGTCTGGTAGTCGTTGCGGCCGCCGTAAGTCGACTCTAGCACGAGCGTCTCGACGCGCGGGAAGTCGTTGACCGCGCCGTCGAACAGGCGCGTGTCGTCGTAGTGGATGTCACCGGAGAAAGCGACGTTGTACAGGCCGTCACCGACGTGGAAGTGACACACCGACGAGCCCAGAATGTGGCCGGCGTTGTGCAGTGTCAGCTTGATATCGGGCGCGATATCGGTCACGTCGCCGTACTCCAGCGGGATGGTGTGTTTGATCGCCTCACGGACCATCTCGGAGTCGTACGGCGGGGTGCGGCCGTCGTCCGCGGCGGTATCGAGGTGATCGAGCGTCAGCAGTCCCATCAGGTCCCGCGTCGGCTCGGTACAGTAGATGGGGCCGTCGTAGCCGTACTCGAACAGCAGCGGGACCAGTGCTGAGTGGTCGAGATGCGCGTGGGTCAGAACGACAGCGTCGATACCATTGGTTCCAGCCCCGAACGCCTCCGGAATGTCCAGATACGGCTTCTCGCCGTTCGAGCCGGGCTTGTTGCCACAGTCGATGAGGATTCGCGTGTCCGGCGTCGAGAGGATGAACGCGGCGCGACCAACCTCCCGACAGCAGCCTAGCGTCGTAATACGGACGTACTCATCGTCCGACATCGGCTCGCGGTGGATCTGCCGACCCACGCGTTCGAGGACGTCGCGGCGGTCCTCGCGCTCCTGTTTGAGGAAGTTTCGGACATTCTCGACCGTTGAGGACTCGATGGGTGGCGTCCGAACGACTTCGGGCGTCCACCCGACCGCCTGCGTGATCTCACGCAGGGTCGAGCCGCGCCGGCCGATGACGACGCCGGGCTTCTGTGCCTGAACGACGACTTCGCCGGTGTCAGCGTGGAAATTCAGGTCCATGACGCCGGCTTCCTCGGGGATGAGGTCCCGGATTGCCTCTTCGGCCTCGGCTGGCGGGGCCAGTACGTCCGGGTCCGGGCGGACCGTGATACGCTTCCGGAGCTTCGATGCGAGCCGGCGAACGAGGTCGCTGTTCGCGGCAAACTCCTTCGGGTCCCGCGTGTATATGACGAGTTCCGGTCCCTCGTACGTGACATCCGAGACGGAGATACGGCGCGGGACTTCCTCGTCGATCGTTGCCTTCACGTCTTCGAGTTGCTTGTCTACAGTGCTCATAGCTCAAAACGGGTCATCCCGGTAGCGGGGCCGTCCACGGCTGGTGCGGGTCGACCTGGTGCCGCGGGATGTACGCTCTCTAATAAAGTCATCAGTTATCGGTGAGTTGCCTCCGGACGTGGAGAGATGTCCGGAAAACCGTCCTCTATTTCTCAGTATTCCCCTCGCGTTATAAAAGCCTTCGCAATACGGAGGTCGGAACTGTCCCGCAGTCGCCGCTGTGTGTGCCCACAAACGGTAAGCGGCCGCCACGTGAGACGCCGGCATGCGATTGACACCTGAAACCGTCCGTGAGGAGTACGACTGGGTCCAGAAACGGGGCGACGACGTTGTCCCGCTAATAAATGAAACGCGAGCCTTCCTCGGTTCCCAGTTTGCTGTCGACGTTGACACGCTCACAGACGACGCCTATACGGCTGCTATCGACGAGGTGTTCGCCGACGGCGACCGAGCGGTCAACGTCGCCGCGCTGGTTCGCTTGCTCCGAGGCCTGGACGTCACAGGCGATTACCCAGGCTTTGTCGTCGACGAACTCCTCGGCCGCGAGCTTGCGGCTATGATCGCCGGTGAGCAACCGCTCCGGCTGCTCGCGGAGGCGACCTTCCACGTTGCGGACGTACGAACCCACGGTGACGACACGGCCGCCGCGGGTGCCGACGACCTCGATGCCGCGCTTGCGGCGGGGGTCCAGACACGGGTCCCGGGCTGGCCGTGGCAACAGGCAGAGAGTCCGTTCGCTGTGGAGTGATTCGGCTATCGGATTCGACCCGACTCTGCCGTTCTATACGTGGTACTATCTCACAACATATTATTCTGGAAAACAAATATTAGTGTGCATGAAAATCTGGTAACTATACGGACTGTATTACTCATGTTCAGTGAGCAAGTCCCGGGCCAGTGTCCAGAATGTGGGTCGGTGAATGTCCAGATAAACAGGGTCGCACCGTCGTCACACGAGCGCGGAGATGACTGGAGCATCCGTGCCGAGTGCCGCGACTGTGACGAGTACACAGATTGGTTCGATTAGGTGCCAGACTGCAACGCTATTCGGATCGGTCGCGGAGGGTCATTCAGGCCGCCGAAGGCATCGCCTCGACAGATGTCTCATGCCGAGGCGTTACTCTCGGTGTCCCTCAGCGATCATCACCGACGGATTTCGACCGGTCGAACCCTATCGGGCGTCTGGTCTCAATCGAGCGGAAGCGGTCAGTTACCCGAAAACGAGAACGAGGGCGTCGTCAGGAACGCTGTCTCGTATCCCTCATGACGGGACACCTGTGGCGGGGCGACGACATCGATGCCGACCGATGGCTCTTGTACTGCCGTCCCGACGATTGCGCCGTAGTGATACCCGAGTTCGGGGTGGACTGCGGCGGTCAGCGCGTCTTCAAACACTGTCTCGCCGTCGGCATCCACGGTTCCGTCGAGAGACATCATCGGGAGGGGAACGCGGTTGTATGGCGTCCGAGCTGAGACGGCGAGATACGACTCACCGTCGGCGAGGAACGCGGCGTCCTGAAGCCACGTAACCGCGTAGACGCCGTCGTTTCCTTTGTCCGTCCCGAGGACCGTTCCGGGCAGCGCCGACACTTCGGGGACCTGCGAGGTCGGCACCATGTCCATGTTCATCAGGTCGATTGCTGCACGCTCGCCCTGTGAGTCCGGGAACTGCTCAAAGGAGAGCTGGTCGCGGGTGCTCTGTGCGAAATCGAATTCGACCGTCGCCTCGCCGGCCTCGTTGAACCGGCCTTCGAGGGCACCCAGTCGGCGTTCACCCATCCCGTTGACGCGGACCGAGAGCTGATAGACGCCGTCGCCGTCAAGCGCGTAGTTGTCGCCGTAGTGAAACCCCATGTTCTGGGAGATCATCGGCCACGGAGACTTGTCAGCGACCGTCTCCCCGTCGCGCTCAACGGTGATTGAGAGGCCGGCGGACACCGGGAGGACCATCTCGGTCTCGGGGTCCCAGACAGTCGCCATCAGGTGAACGCTGTCCTCACTCCGGATGTCGACCTTTTCGGCCGTCGTCCCAGTGACCGTCCAGAAGCGGTGGGGAAAGGAGTAGCTCAGTCCGACCATGTACTCGCCCGCCTGTGCAATCCCGGCCATTCCCATCCCCTCTGCGTGGGTGGGCCGGTACGTGGCGTCGGGGCGGTTCTCGACCAGCGGTGGAGCGCGTGTCGACTGGGAACTCAGCGAACCACACCCCGCTAGGACTGTCGTGCCGGCGAAACCGGCACTGGCGAGGAACTGTCGTCGATTCATGAACCGCCTTTGGGTCCTCGTCTGAAAGACCGTTCTGGTACGGCGGCCGAATATCGTGGCGGGAACTGGACGGCACAAGACACTTGTTATTGGTCAGCACATTCCGGGATATGCCCTCCCTAACGCTTCGAGTTGTAGTCCTCGGTTTCGTCGTCCTGACCGCAGGCTGTTTCGGTGCGCCGTCGCCGGAGTCACCGGCCCCGTCGGAAGCAGCGACGACCGCTCCGTCCCCAACAGGGACCGTCGAGTTTCGGGACGGTCCGAAGGAACGGCCGAACCGGCCCGCGACGCTGAACGAGTCCTCCGTCCGTGAGTTCGTGTCCGAGTACCAGTACCGGCACGTCTACAACGGTCTGTGGCAGGGTGAATACACCGAAATGAGCCTCGACTGCCGCGTTGATACTGTTACCGAGCGGTCGTGGGGGTACGATGTCGTCGTCACCTGTACGGGATCTTCGACGACTGACCCGCCGGCCGGATCAACGGCGACAGAAGGACCGATATCCGACTATTTCACCCAGTCGTACCGCTACAGCGTCAGCGCCGACGCCCTCACCCGTGAATCAGTCGAGAACCGCGACCCGGTATCCTGACGACGCCAGAACCGTCAGGCTGGATCGGCCGGCGGGAGCGCCCGCAGGTCACGTGGCGGGAGCAGGTAGTTCCCACGTCGCGTAACCGTCATGTACTGGAGGATCCCGTTGTTCACCCGCTGGCCGACGGCGGAGTCGTTAGCGACATCTGTTCCGTTCATCGCCTGTTTCGTCGCGACGAAGTCGGCGATAGAGCGTTGCAGCGCGAGGAAGTGCAGTCCCGCTTCACCGCCGTCGGTCGAATCAAAGTCCCGGCGGAGAATGGTCGGCGTCCCGTCTTCCCTGACGCGGGACATCTTCTGTGCGTGGCCAACGACACCCTCCCGCCGGCCGCTGTCGACCACATCCTCGGGGCATTCGCCGGCACCGTTGTCAGTGCCGAGGTTCTCGCCGACGCCTTCAACCTTGTCCTCGGCGGCGTGGGCCGGACAGAACATCTTCGAGACGCGCTGGTCCCGAGAGTCCTGTTCGTACCACTGCTGGAGTTGCAGCCGGATTTTCGAGAGGTGCTGGGTCGCGCCGCCGGCGAACGGCCCTGAATCGACCGTTACCCGGTCCTCGGAGGCCTGGTTCTCCTTGAATCCTGACTTGAAGCCCATGAACAGCGGGGCCTCTTCCGGGACTGGCTCGGAGTCCGGAACCCCGTCGACGTCCTGATTCTCGGCGGGCAGACCGGCCCCGACGAATCCCGTCCGGCGCTCCGCCTCGCGCAGCACACCCTCGAAGGTAGCGCTCATCTCGTGGTCGTTTACCGTGTCTCGGTTGCCTTTCACCGCTTCCTCGGCTGCAATAACGGCCCGCTCGTCGTCGCTCGCGAGGTGTAGCAGTGCGTCGGGCGTGTCGAGTTCTGGGTCTTCGAAGGGGGCAAGCGCCATTGGCTCGGGCAGGTCGACGCCGGCTACGTCGGCCTCGAAGCGGTCGAAGTAGGTCGGACTGTACCCGAGCGTGAACAGCAGTCCCTCGTTGCTCCACTCGTAGGCCCGTTCGAGGTCTCGAAGCGCAGTCTCGACCTGCTCGCGGTCGGCATCGGCCGGCGTTCCGTCGCCAGTGTAGTCCAGCAACAAGAGGACGTGGTGGCGCGACAGTCGGTGGTTCCCCGCGTCGTCAGTGGCCAGCGACGCGTCCCAGGCGTGCTGGCGCTCCGGGAGGGACGAGGGGTCATCGGTTCCCTTGGGTACCGTTCCCGATCCGCGATCAAGACAGGCGGCCAGTGCCGCGGTGCCGCCGATGGCGACGGCACTCTTGGCGAACTCGCGTCGGGAAATGCCGCGTTCAGTCATCACCCACACTATGGGCTGCCCGTGCAATTGGGTTGTGGTACAAGACTCGAAAGCACCGCTGCCCGCAGAAACTGAGCTACTCGCTCTCGAACAGCCTGTCAAGTAACCGGGTGAAGCGATCCGACAGGCGGTCGGGGCCCGTGGGCTCCACTGCCGCGAGCAGTTCGACCGTCAGGTCCGGCCGACAGAGCGCCAGCGTCACTCGTCCCTCGCTCCGGCGCTTTTCGACGATATCGTGCTCGACCAGCCCGCTGAGGTGGTGTTCGAGCGTGCTCCGTGCGATATCGAGATGGCCGGCCACCTCGCCGGGGCGAGCAGTTTCGCGCTGTATGAGCGTAACAAGAATGTCTCTCGCCGTCTCGCGACGGAGGAAGGCGATAGCATGGCGCTCCCAGGGGTCAAACGACGACGCGTAGTAGTGTGTACGCCCATTGACCGACTCGCTGTGAACGCGGTCAAGTCTGGCCAGGTGGTGCTGGACCTGTCCCGTCGCGAGGTCCAGCGCCCGTGTTAGTTCTCGGAAGTGAACGCCCGGATTCGACTCGATATGCTGGTGGATTCTGGCTCTGGTGTCGCTCATAGTCCCTCCTCATCGAGGCGTTTCTCGACTGTCCGGGCGTAGTACACTGCACCGAGGACGAGGACGACAAAGACGGTATCGAGCGCGTGTTCGAGGAGATGGTGAGTCGGTGCTGAAACCACTGAAAACCCCGACAACAGCGCGATGAGCGGGCGGGCAAACAGCGCGGTGAGTGCGAGCGCAATCAGCAGGTACGCGCGCGTTCCGCGTTGTCGGTACGCGGCCAGGGCGAGCCCACACAGGATTGCTCCGGCTACGGCGGAGAGGACAACGACGGCGACGATATCCCAGCTCTCAGCGCCGGAGTGCCCCCCAATACTGAGCAGCTTCATCAGACCACTACTTCGAAACCACGGTGCCTCAGTCGTTCGGTTTTGCGCGACTTTTTTATCGGACCGCTGAGACGTGGCGGTATGGACTGCATCGGCTTCATCTGCGAGCCTGAACACCCGGTGTTTGGTGCCGTCGCAGAACGGCTCTCCGCTCGGGGGTTCGACGTCCAGTTTCTCCGCCCCGGAAACCCGGTGGCCAAAGCCGATATCGACGACCTGGCCGCACTCGTCAATACGACGCTCGGGCCGGAGTCGTTCAGCGCCCTTCGATACGCTGACAGCGTTGGCGTTGAGACGTGGAACGGGTTCCTGCCGACGACGGCGCTTGCCTGCCGACTTGTCGCCCTGAACGGGTTGGAACAGGTCGGCTGTAAGGTGCCGACCGTCTGGTTCGAAAAGCCAGAGTGCGATTACATCCCTCGCACCCGCTACTCCTGGGACGGTGTGCCGGCAAATAGCGACGAGGGCGATTTCTATCAGGCCTGTGTTCGGGAGGAGCCGGTGGAGTACAAGTACTTCGCCGTCAACGACGGCCGCGAAACCCATCTGCGAGCGATTCAGGTTCGGTCGGAAGTGTCCGGGCTGGACCACGTCATCAGCGAGGAGACTGTTGAGGTGACGCTCGCGGCCCGTGTCCGGGAGTTACTGGACCGCTTCGGCGCGCGGGCGCTCTGTGTCGAGTTTGTCGAAGGCGAATCACAGTTCTACGCACAGGCTGTCGACCCCGTGCCGGGATTCGCTGGGACGGGGATGGAGCGCCGCGTCGCCGACTCTATCGCCTCGCTGACAACAATCGGTGCCTGAGTGCCGGCGTCGTCAGGGACGTTCGATAATCCTATATCTGGTACCAAGGCACAAGATTATACAGGCGTACCGACGTGGTAACGACCGGAGCATCATATGAGCACGTTCGTTCATCTTATCGCGGATTACGGCCCGGCCGACCCGGCCTTCTCAGAGGTCGTCCACCGTCTCACTGCTGCCAACCCGACGATGACCGTCCAGTCGACCGAGGTCAAGCCGTTCTCGACGGTCGCCACGGGGTTCTGGATCGCGCAGCTCGGCATCCACAATCCGTCGTTCGACGACCTGTTGATTTACTCGAACACGGCCCCACGAACAACGGAATCGACACCGGAGCGGCCCGACACCGGCGGGGCGCTCTGTTACCTCGAACTGGACAACGGTGTCCCCGTCGTCGCCGTCGACGCCGGCTACAACCTCTCGTTTATCGCCGACCACGCCACGACCTTCCGTGAGATCGAACTCCCGGCGGACACGGGCCAGTTCCGCTCGCGGGACGTGTTTCCCCGGCGAGTCGTCGAAATCGCAAATGGGAATCACTCGTCCCTCGGCGTGGAGCGGTCACTCGACGACGTGCCGGCCCCGCCCGAGTCCGTGGTCTGTCACGTCGACGGCTACGGGAACGTCAAGACCTCGATCCGCCATTCGGCGTTCGCACCGGGGAGTGACACAGTCACTGTCGAACTCAACGACGAGTCCCATGAAGTCGCCGTCAGAGATGCTGTGTCGAACGTTTCGGAAGGGTCCCTTGCTATCGTCCCGGGGTCGGCAGGTGGGGGCGACCCGTATCAGGAACTGTTCCTTCGCGGCGGGTCCGCGGCGTCAGCCTTCGGCAATCCGGAGCCCGGAGATTCTCTCTCTATTCGGGCGGAACAAGCCTGAGATCGCCCATACAATGGTCTCGCAGCGCGGAGCAGGGATCGAACTGGTCCGGTCGGCGTGCCAGCGGCTCACCACCCTTCGGGGAGTTTATTAGCGCCGTGGGCCACGACACACCTAATGAGTGGCGAGCAGGAACTCGGCATCACCGAGAGCAAGGAGCATTCACCCGGCGAGTGGTACGCCGAGGTCGTCCAGAAGGCCGGCCTCGCGGACTACGCCCCCATGGGCGGGTTCATCGTCACGCGCCCACGCGGCTACGCTATCTGGGAGCGTATCCAGAACAATCTCGACGGCTGGTTCAAGGACACCGGCGTGCAGAACGCCTACTTCCCCATGTTTATCCCCGAAGAGTATCTGGAGAAGGAGAAAGACGTCGTCGAAGGGTTCGACCCCGAGGTGGCATGGGTAACCCATGGTGGCCACGACGAACTCGAAGAACGCCTCGCCGTCCGGCCCACCAGCGAGTCCATCATCGCGCCGTTCATGGCCCAGTGGACTCGCTCGCACCGGGACCTCCCGATGCGGCTGAACCAGTGGTGTTCGGTCGTCCGATGGGAGGCCACCGAGACGAAGCCGTTCTTCCGCACCAAGGAGTTCCTCTGGCAGGAGGGCCACACCGCCCACGCCGACAAGGACGGCGCGTGGGAGGAGACGATGACCCGTCTGGATCAGTACGCCCGCCTCTACGAGGAGGTCATGGCGATGCCGCCGCTGAAGGGACGCAAGCCGCCCCACGACAAGTTCCCCGGCGCGCACACGACGACGACCATCGAGACGCTGATGCCCGACGGTAAGACCGTGCAGGCTGCCACCTCCCACTACCTCGGGACCTCCTTCGGCGAGGCGTTCGACATCACCTACGCCGACGCCGACGAGGAGGAGAACACGGCCCACACGACCTCGTGGGGACTGTCCTGGCGCGCGATGGGTGCGCTCATCATGACCCACTCGGATGACCAGGGCCTCGTGCTCCCGCCCGCACTCGCGCCTGACCAAGTCGTGGTCGTCCCCATCTGGCAGGAGGACAACAAGGACGAAGTCATTGACTACGCCGCCGACCTCGCTGCCGAACTCGACGAGGCCGGCGTCCGCGTCGAACTCGATGACCGCGAACACCGCAATCCCGGCTTCAAATACAACGAACACGAACTCCACGGCGTTCCCCTCCGGGTCGAAATCGGCCCCCACGAGGTTGAGGACGGGGAAGCCACGCTGGTCCACCGGCCCGACGGCGAAACCGAGACGGTCGACCGCGACGGTATCGCCGACACCGTTACCGACCACCTCGACACCGTCCACGCCAAGCTATATGCCAGCGCTGAGGAGACGCTGGAAGGCGAAATCCGTGAGGCTGAGTCCCGCGAGGAAATCCTCGGCACCATCGGCCAGCACGGCGGCTACGTGAAGTGTGGTTGGTGTGGTGACGAGGACTGCGAGGAGCCGATCAAGGACGCTATCGCGGCCGAAATCGTGATGGTGCCCCTTGACCGCGACGAGGAGCCAATCCACGACGATTGCGCCATCTGTGGCGAGGACGCCGAGGAGACGGCGTACTTCGCGAAGAGCTACTGACCAGACGGTTCGGTTGCTTTCTCCGGCACCCGCTCCAGAAACGCGTCCGCTTCGGCTCGGCCCGTTTCGATGAGATCCTCGATAAACCGAGGGTCGCGGTCGCGTTTCGAGGCTGCTGTCAGCTTTTCATCGAGTTTCAGTCGCCGTATCTCCACGTGTTTGAAATCGTCCGGGAGATACCCTTTGTCCACCCATTCGTTGACCTTCCGGACGAAGAACAGCTCCTGATTCAGCGAAAGATTCCCGGATAGCTCCTGCCGGCGGTCGGTGATCTCTGCCAGCGATGTCGGACGGTCATCGCGGGTCTGTGGCTCGATCTGGATAACCCAGATCTCGTCCGGTTTTGGCCGGTCACTGGTCAGGAACTCCCGGATCGGCGGGTTCTGTGAGAACAGGCCGTCCCAATGCCAGTGGCCGTTCAGTTCGACAGCCTCGTACAGCAGCGGGAACGCAGCCGAGGCCAGCACCGCCTTCGGTGTGATGGCATCGTCGGTGAACGTCTCGAACACGCCGCTGTTGACGTTGACTGTGCCGACGGTCACGTGTGGCGGCGCCCTGTCAGCGAGGCTGTCGAACTCGTCGAACGCGATGTGGCGGTCAAGCAGCGACAGATACCAGTCGTGGCCGACTGCTCCCGGCGTCGCGTAGGGCGAGATATCGGCCGCAGGGAGCATGCGGTTCTGCAGTCGCTTGCGCCACACGAGCGACTCGTTCAGCAGGAACGAGGGCGTCGTCGTGGCGGCGACATCACACCAGACATCCTCCAGTAGTTCCCCGGCGTAGTCGTGGCCGTCACTGAGCAGGCCGTACCAGGCCGTGACTGCACAGAGAGCGCCGCCTGAGGTGCCACTCAACCCTACGAGATTGTACTCGGCGTTGACCGCTGGTAGGAGTTGTTGCAGCGCACCGGCGGTAAACGCGCTGTGGCTGCCGCCGCCCTGACAGGCGATAGCGACGCTGGGGCCATGACCAGACATGGTTTAATTCATATACGAAGAACTTGTATAGATAACTGCCGGCTGATACTGCCGTGAAGCACATTGCTACCCCTGAGGGAGCCTGTGTCTTCACAAAGGTACAGCCAGCAATCTGAAGGAAGGATGGGGTCGGGGAGCGTGTGACATTTTCCTCCGTGCCCCCGATACTCTCTGCTGTCCCTATGTATATAAATCGCCGTCAGACTACAGTCATACAAACGCCAAACGGCGAACAGATACCGTCGTGGGAAATGTAGCCCTTCAGACAGTACATGACAGCAGCGGAGGAGCAACAGCCCTGATGCAACCGATCAGTTGGAGTGGGTTGTCGGAGACAGCGGGCGGTTAGTTGAGTGGGTACATCCGTCGCAGCGAGTGACGAATATTAAGACCTTATATATTTCTCAGCAGGTGAAATGGATAGATATCCGGAACCAACACGGTTATATCTCGGCCTATGTTATCAGCTGTCATGGACGACGTGTTTGTCGGACGAATTATGTCATCGCCTGTCACCACTGTTGCCGCCGATGCGAACGCGAAAGCGGTCGCCAAGCGGATGCTTGACGAGAACATTAGCTCTGTTGTCGTCGTCGACCCCGACGGAGCGTTACTGGGGATCCTCACCTCCACGGACTTCGTCGAAATCGCCGCAGAAGGAGGCGATACGGCGGGGTTAGACGTGTCCGAATTCATGACGACGGACTTGGTTACGGTAACGGCAAACGACCCCATCGAGGCGGCCGCAAGCGTAATGCTGGACCACAGTGTCCACCACCTTCCTGTCGTCGACGAAACGGAAGGGGTGGTCGGAATGTTGACGACAACTGACATGACGGCGTACGTTTCGGGTATCGAGCAGTCATCTGCACCCGTGCTCGGCTGAACACGATGTAAACCGCCAGCCGCGGTACGATGATTTATAAATGGTGATACAGTTCAAACAATCGTGATAAATATATACTCCCTAATGTGGGGTTAAACAACACTAATACCATTAGGATTACCCTCTTATAGTGGCATCCCCAGTCGTGAAACACATGGTTGAGCGACAGACAGGTCTCTCTGCAGGCGACGCCGGGCTTGCAGATCCCACAGACGAACGGTCGAACTGTGGTGTCGGGGTCGTCATGGACCTCGACGGCCAGAGCGACCACTGGGTTGTATCGGACGGACTCGAACTCCTCGACAACCTCGAACATCGAGGAACGACAGGAGCCGAGCAAGATACGGGCGACGGAGCGGGCATCATGCTCCAGATTCCACACGAGTTTTTCGCTGCCGAAGTCGACGCCGACCTGCCACCTGCTGGCGAGTACGCCGTCGGCACGCTCTTTCTCCCGCAGGACGACGAGGTCGCCGAGAGTCTGACAGACCTCGTCGAGACGGAACTCGCCGCTGAGGGCCTCGATGTCCTCGACTGGCGCGACGTTCCAACGGACAACAGCGACCTTGGCGCGACGGCGCTCGAATCCGAACCCGACATCGTCCAGTTTTTCGTTACCTCTGCGACGGGCAAGACCGGTGATGCCTTCGAGAATCAGCTGTACATCGGCCGCCGGGCGCTCGAAAACACTGTTGAGGGGGAAAAGCCGGCAGGCCACGAGCGGTTCTACGTCGTTTCGCTCGCAACCGATGTCGTGGTGTACAAAGGCCTGCTCAAGGCCGAACAGCTCGAAGACTACTATCCTGACCTCGAAGACGAGCGGATGCAGTCGACGTTCGCAATGGTTCACGCCCGGTTCTCGACGAACACGCTGGGTGCGTGGCACCTCGCCCACCCGTATCGTCGCGTCATCCACAACGGCGAGTTCAACACGATTCAGGGGAACATCAACTGGATGCGCGCTCGGGAGACCGACATCCAGAGCGACGAGTTCGAGGGAGATCTGGAGAAGATCAAGCCCATCATCGACGACCCCGAGCAGTCAGACACTGCGAGCGTTGACAATGCGCTCGAACTCCTCCTGCAGGGCGGCCGCGACCTCCCCCACGCCCTCCGGATGCTCATCCCCGAGGCCTGGCGTGGCGAGATGAACGACGTGACCGGTGACCGTCGTGACTTCTACGATTACCACGCCTCGCTTGTCGAACCGTGGGACGGCCCGGCGCTCGTCGCAGCCACCGACGGCGACCGCATCGGAGCCGTGCTGGACCGGAACGGTCTCCGCCCGTGCCGCTATGACGTGTTGGAGGACAATACGCTCGTGATGTCCTCAGAAGCCGGCGCACTGGAACACGACGCCAGCGAAATCACGGAGCGCGGGCGTCTCCAGCCCGGCCAGTGTTTCCTCGCCGACCCTGAAGAGGGACGCGTTATCCCTGACGAGGAAGTGTTCGACGACATCACTGACGACAAGTACGGCGAGTGGGTCGACGAAGAACAGGTCGACCTTGACGAGGTTGCTGACCGCGGAGACAACGCACCTCGGGACCCCGCGGACGCGCTCCGGAGCCAGCAGGCCATGTACGGCTACACGTATGACGAGGTCGACCACCTCATCGAGCCGATGGCCGAGAAGGGGAAAGACCCCGTCGGCTCCATGGGTGACGACACGCCGCTGTCGGTGCTTTCGCAGTTCAACCGCCCGCTGTTCACCTACTTCAAGCAGCTGTTCGCCCAGGTGACGAATCCGCCGCTTGACTACATCCGCGAGGAACTCGTCACGTCGCTGGAGTCTCGGCTGGGCCACCAGCGTAACATCCTCAACGAGAGTCAGGGCCACGCTCGCCAGCTCGTTTTGGACTCGCCGGTTCTCACCGACGAGGAGACGCAGTCCATCAAGGATCTGGACGCCAACGGCATGTCCACGACGGTCATCGATATCACCTATGAAGAGGGCGGCGACCTTCGCCAGGCCGTCGAAGACGTGCGGGCCGAGGCTGACGCCGCGGCGCAGGAACACGATATTCTCGTGCTCTCGGACCGTGCGGCCAGCGACGGCCGCGTGCCAATTCCGAGCCTCCTTGCCGTCGGTGGGATCCACCACCATCTCGTCCGCAACGGCCTCCGCAATCACGTCGGACTCATCGTCGAGTCCGGTGACCCGCGTGCAGTCCATCACTTCGCGACGCTCATCGGCTACGGGGCCGGGGCCGTCAACCCCTATCTGGCCTACCAGACCATCGATGATCTGGTAGCCGGACCGGACGGCGCAGACCTGGCCGACGCCATTGATGCCTACATCACTGCCGTCGAGGACGGCCTCCTGAAGACGATGGCCAAGATGGGTATCTCCACGGTCGAATCCTATCAGGGTGCCCAGATCTTCGAGGCCGTCGGCCTCTCCTCGGACTTCATCGCCGAGTACTTCGAGGGGACGACTTGCCGGACCGACGGTATCGGCATCGAGGAAATCGAGGACGACCTCACCCAGCGACATGATGTCGCCTGGAGCGAGGAGGAGCCCGACATGCCCCGCCAGGGCGAGTACGAGTTCCGCTCGAACGGCATCCATCACCAGTGGAACCCCAACACGGTTGGCAAGATCCAGCAAGCCGTCCGGATGGGCGACTACGATACGTACAAGGAGTTTGCCGAACTGGTCAACGACCAGAACGAGGAGCTCCAGACGCTGCGCGGTCTACTCGAATTCGACTCCGACCGTGAGTCTATCCCCATCGAGGATGTCGAGTCGGTTGACGACATTGTCGAGCGTTTCGAGACCGCGGCGATGTCACTCGGGTCGCTGTCGCCCGAGATGCACGAGAACAACGCCATCGCAATGAACCGGCTCGGTGCCAACGCCAACACCGGCGAGGGCGGCGAACCGCCCGAGCGGTTCGACACCGAGAAGGAGTGTACGACCAAGCAGGTCGCCTCCGGCCGCTTCGGCGTCACTTCCGACTACCTCGCGTCAGCCGACGAACTCCAGATCAAGATGGCACAGGGGTCCAAGCCCGGCGAGGGCGGCCACCTGCCCGGCAAGAAGGTGAACGAGATGATCGCCCACGTGCGGTACGCGACGCCGGGCGTCGGCCTCATCTCGCCGCCGCCGTTGCACGACATCTACTCCATCGAGGACCTGAAACAGCTCATCCACGATCTCAAGGCCTCGAACCCAGAGGCCGACATCAACGTCAAACTGGTCTCGGAGGACGGCATCGGGACCATCGCGGCCGGCGTCGCCAAGGCCAACGCTGACGTGGTCCACATCTCGGGCCACGACGGCGGGACCGGCGCGTCGCCGAAGACCTCGATCAAGAACGCCGGCCTCCCGTGGGAGCTCGGTGTTTCGGAGGCCAACCAGATGCTCCGGGCGACTGGCCTGCGCTCACGAATCAAGGTGACCACCGACGGCGGCATGAAGACCGGCCGCGACGTGGCCGTTGCCGCCCTGCTCGGTGCCGAGGGGTACACCTTCGGGACCGCCTCGCTGGTCACCTCCGGCTGCGTGATGGCCCGGCAGTGCCACGAGAACACCTGCCCGGTCGGCATCGCCACGCAGAACGAGAACCTCCGCGAGCGGTTCCCCGGCGAGCCACAGCACGTCATCAACTACATGACCTTCGTGGCCCAGGAACTGCGCGAGATCATGGCTGAACTCGGCTTCGAGACCATCGACGAGATGATCGGCCGACCGAGCGTCCTGAAACAGCGCGACAACGTGAGCCAGCCCAAGGCCCAGAAGCTCGATCTTTCCTCGGTCATCGCCGAGCCGGCCGACAACGACGGCCGCTACAAGCAGCGCGAGCAGACCCACGAGGTCGACGAACAGCTCGACTGGGATCTCATCGACGCCGCCGAGGACGCCATCTACAGCGGCGACCCGGTCGCTATTGACACCGACATCACCAACGTCGACCGTGCGGTCGGGGCGACGCTCTCGAACCGCATCTCCCGCGAGCACGCAAGTGACGGGCTCGCGGACGACACCATCCGGGTCGACTTCGACGGCACGGCGGGCCAGTCCTTCGGCGCGTTCCTCTCACAGGGCGTGACGATGGAACTGACCGGGACGGCCAATGACTACGTCGGCAAGGGCCTCTCCGGCGGGAAGCTCATCGTGAACACGCCGGATCAGGCTCCCTTCGATCCATCGGAGAACATCGTCATCGGCAACGTCGCGCTGTACGGCGCGACGCAGGGCGAGGCCTACGTCAACGGCATGGCCGGCGAACGCTTCGCCGTCCGCAACTCCGGGGTCAAGGGCGTTGTCGAAGGCGTCGGCGACCACGGCTGTGAGTACATGACCGGCGGCGCTATTGTCGTGCTGGGCGAGACGGGCAAGAACTTCGCGGCCGGGATGTCCGGCGGCGTCGCCTACGTCTACGACCCCGATGGCGAGTTCGCAGCGAAGGCAAACACCGGCATGGTGTCGCTGGCCGAGACGCTCGAAGGCAAAGACCGCCAGATGATTACCCGGCTCGTCGAGAACCACGCCGCCTACACCGACTCTGACCGAGCGGCGGAGTTGCTCGACGACTGGGACGCTGAGGTGGAGAACTTCACGAAGGTGATGCCTGACGCCTACGCCGAGGTCATCGCCGACCGCGAGCGCGACGACGTGCGCAACGAGCCGCCGGCCAAGGCTGCGGCGAGCGCCGAAGCCGCTGAGGCCGACTTCGCCGCCTCGACAGACGACTGAAGCGCCGTTTTTCAGCGTTTTTGTCTGTCGTCAGGGGCTCTGTTTTTCTGCCACAATCGAGCCGCGTTCTGGGGGGTCGTAATGCGACATTGTAACAATCAACCGCTGGTCCTATAGCTGTCGGGCCGAAGTGCTGGACATGGTCCCCGTACAACCAACCGTCGTATCGTATCGGAGCACAGCATGAGTGACATCCCCGGTCCTGACCCCGATTCCGGGTCAGACATCGACATTGATGTCGGCCGCGGCCTCCGTATCGGAGTCAGCGTCGTTGTCGCCCTCGCCGTCGCAATAGCCCTGTTTGGTGGCTACCATCAGGTCCCCGAAGGCCACGTCGGCGTCCAGAAATCGTTCGGCGCGGTAACCGGTGACCAACTTCAGCCGGGCGCACACATCATCGTGCCAGTCAAGGATTCGGTTCAGGACGTGGAAATCCGGCCACGGACCTACACCATGGCCAACACAGAGGGCGAAGGCGACAGACCGTCACAAGCCGATGCGGTGACCGTCCAGACCATCAATGGGACGACGGTCGACATCGACATCACCGTCCGGTACAAGATCCAAGAATCAGACGCATCAGGATTCGTCACTGAATGGCGGACCGTCGGCCAGGCGGAGGAGCGACTTATCCGACCGTCCGTCCGGTCGCAGCTCCGTGATGAGGCCGCAGGTATCCAGACGAGCGAGATATACACCAACGACGGCCGCGAGCGACTCGGCGATGCGGCACAGCAGAAACTCGAATCCGCGTTCGAGGGCGAAGCGCTCGTCCTCGAAGAGGTGCAGGTTCGGACCGTTGACCTCCCAGACTCGTACGATCAGGCGCTCAACGACAAGGAAATCGCAAAGCAACGCGTCGAAGAGAAGAAATTCGAGATCCAACAGGCCGAACGCGACAAGGAACGGCAGGAGATTCAGGCCGAAGCCGACGCCCGGGTTATCGAGATCCGCGGTGAGGCGCTTCGGGACAACCCGGTCGTGCTGAAACAGCAGTACGTCCAGAGCATCGACGATTCGGATAAGGTCATTCTGGCGACTGACGATGATGGAACACCCATCATCCTGCAGACTGGCCGGAGCAGGGGCGGAAACACTTCCAGCGCCGATACTGGGTTCTCGACGAACGTAACGAACGCGACGGCCGGCAACTGAACACAGACACGCGGGCACGCCTCGTTCGTTTTTTATTTGGCTGTGCCGTTCATCAGAGATGACGACCGGTTTTGCGCAGTGGCAGATCGATATCGGGACACAGCGTACCTGTCGAGTCACGCAGTTAGTTGCTGCTGGATAATAACCGCGTTTGACGGGGTGTGCACGACTCGGACGGTCACTGTGTCGCCCGGCTGCAAGTCACAGTCCCCGCCCGCTATCCGGAAGACAATCACATCTCCGGGACGGAACTCGTCTGTAACCAGAGCCCCGGTATCATCAGCACCGCGCTCTGTAAGCGAGCCAGTGCTCTCATCAAAGATGTCGTCGCCCTCGATGTTGTCGCTCTGTGGCCGGTCACCGGATTTCACTGGGAGATTGACTAACCGCCCGTGCTTTTCAGTCCCATCGCTGCCGCAGTCAGCACTGACGGCCACCTCAATCTCGGAGACGCGGACGATATCTCCAGCAACGTGCCTGATACGGACGATGCCCCCGTCGAACCCACTCTGCGGGGCGAACTCACCGTCTGATTGGCTGATCACAGGCGCTGTGTCATCCAGTTTCTCCGCGAGGCCGAGCGTCGCCACTGACAGCACTGCTGCGAGAACGACAGTTACCGCCACGAGGAGGATAACCGAAATAACTGAAGAGACAGCACGCAACTTACCTGTCACTGCATCTGTTACTGCCCGACTACGTAAAAATATCCGCCCCCTGAGATGTCGTCTTGCACCGTACATTGCCGACTCTATCGCCCGTTCTGCTGATGGGGTGTCGGTCGTCATGCCACCTCGGTAAACACTCGGTGTCAACTGTCGGACCGCGGCAGACGCTGGCGGTGAGCCACACTGTTTTGCTGGTCCCGTTCGAGCACAGCGTATGGACAGTGTCCTCGTCATCGGCGGCGGTCGGTTCATCGGCCGGCACACAGTCACCGAGTTCCGCGACGCAGGCTACGACGTGACAATGCTCACCCGCGGACAGCGTCAGAATCCGTTCACGAACTCCGATGTCGCTCACATCAAGGGCGACCGACGCGAGCGGGACACACTCGAAACCGCTCGCGAACGGGTCGAGCCGGACGTGGTCGTCGACTGTGTGGCATACTTTCCGGAGGATGTCCGGGTGGCGACCGACGTGTTCGCCGATGTCGATGCGTACGTGTATATCTCAAGCGGCGCGGCCTACGGCGCTGAACGGACGCCCAAGCGGGAGGGGGAGACACCGCTTGCGGGCTGTACTGCCGAGCAGGCCACAACCGACAGCGCGGAGACCTACGGGCCGCGGAAGGCCGAAGGCGATCGTGAAGTGTTCGCTGCCGCGGAGGACGGTGTGCGAGCGATGAGCGTCCGACCGACCGTCGTGTACGGGCCCTACGACTACACTGAGCGGTTCGCCTACTGGGTCGACCGCGTGGCCGAGTACGAGCAGGTCGTTGTTCCCAGTGACGGCCTCAGCCTGTGGCAGATGGCCTACGTCGAGGACGTGGCGAGCGCGCTTCGCCTCGTCGCGGAGCGAGGGACAGCCGGCGAGGCCTACAACGTCGGCGACGAGCACGCGCCGACGCTCCGGGAGTGGGTCGACCTGCTTGCCAGAGTGCACGAGACGGATGTCGAGACAGTCGGTGTCGGTGAGCGCGAACTCGGGGCCGCGGGGCTGGACCCCGACGACTTCCCTATCTACCGCGAGTCACCGCATCTGCTATCGACGGCGAAGCTCCGCGACATAGGCTGGTCATCGACGCCCCACGAGACGGCACTGGCCGTAACCGTCGCCGAGCACCGGGAGAACGAGCGAACCGGCCGTGAGTTCGGGCCTGACCGGGACACGGAATCAGAGCTTATCGACCGCCTAACCGAATGACAACTACGTCCGGCGTAGCGTCGTGTGCTTGACCTCGTAGTCCTCTAAGAACGCACCGTATCCGCCGACGGTGATGCGGCCGTCTCCGATGTCGACGACCAGCGAGTTCTCGAACCCGAAATCGCTATTGTGCGGCTCAACGAGGTTCTGTCGGACGTCGATCACCTCGCCGGATATCACTTCGAAGTCGTCGTCGGAGCCCGTCTGCCGCGCGTACAGGTCGGCGACGACGGACTCACCAGCCCGGAGTGCGAGTGTGGTCGTGAACACGACGGGACGGAACATATCGTACCGAGCCGGGAGTGTCGGAGGTTGCGACACGAGGACCTCTTCGCCTATCGGCCAATAATTGCCCAGGTAGGAACCGACTAACACAGCCGCAACTGCCTCCTGCGTAAACGTGATCGCGTTCGTCTCGTCGTGATCCCAGCTGAGCATTGTCGACGGAGAGACGAACCCGCGCTGCTGGTCCGTCGCAAGCAACGAAGGCGCGCCATCGAGGCCGATTCGGACGGCGTTGGCGATCTCCTCTAGGTCTAACTCCATCGTCGCCCTGTCGTAACTCGACAGCGTTAGGAGCACGAGGATGCCCCGTTCCTGGGCACGACGGAGCGGTTCGCGGATATCGGGGAGCCGCCGGGCCGGGATCTGCAGAATAACCTCGCAGTCGGCGGCTTCGATGTGTTGCTCCAGCCGTTTGACGATAGTCGGTCGGGACTTGACCACCTCGAAAGTGTTATTCTCGGCCGAAGTGTCCTCGTACCGGGTCTGTACCGCTGTCTCCAGCGTGTCGAGTTCGCGTTTCAGCGCGCCAAAAGCCTCTGACGGGGGTGTCGCACGGATGATCGTCGGTGTCCGATGGTCGTCGACGGTGACAAAGCCGTCCGCGGCCAGCGAACCACAGATGTCGTACACGTAGCTCTTGGATATCCCTGCTGTTTCGGCCACTGTTCGGGCTGTTGCTGGCCCCTTTTCGACGACGGCGAGGTACGTTTCTGCCTCTGTCCTGGAGAGGCCATACTGCTGGAGTCGGTCCCGAAGGGTCTCGCTGGGTTGGCGTGTGGAGTCAGGCATAGATGTCCTGCTCAAACCGCATTGGCTGATTCCGTGTCACTGGGTCACTGCTTTAGGTACTATAATCGAATATACATAATTGTTTGTGGGCGTGCGAGCGGACCAGTGTCTGTCTGTGCATGGTGGGTCTCTGAGGTCTGTGCACCGGCGGGAACACCGCGGATTAGAGTACGTGACCCGCCTCAGGATCCCTTCCGAACCTCATCGAGAAGTTCGACGACGTCTTCCATGGTGGGGTCGCGGCTGGTGCTGTCGCCGTTAGCATTTCTGTTCCCGTTGTTACCGTTGCCGGTTTTATTCCCACTATTGCCCCGACCGGGGTTGCTCTCTGACCCGTTCGGGAGGCCCGGAACGGGGTCCGGATCGGTGATGCTCGCCGTGTTCCGGACGGTGAGCGTGGCCGTTGGGCCGTCTTGGCCGACAGTGAGTTGGTACTCGCCAGCTTCGACGACCTTCGGGCCGAGTCCAAGCACGTCACCGGGAACCACCTCCAGCGCCGTCAGGTCGGCGGTCACGTCCACTGTGGCTGACTCGCCAGCGTCAAGCGAGACACGCTCGTAGCCGAGCAGTCGGCGTCTCGGCTGGAGGACCGAGCCGTACGACTGGGTGTTGAACACCTCGACGATGTGCTCGCCAGCCATCTCGCCGACGTTCGTCACCTCGACGCTGACAGTCACTTCAGACTGGTTAGCCGGGTTACCGACAGTGGGCTGCGTGACCGAGACGCTGCCGTACTCGAAATTGGTGTACGAGAGCCCGTGGCCGTACTCGTACAGCGCGGTGTTGTCCGTCGCGCCCGTCGATGTCGGGTCGTAGCGGCTGTGCTGTACGGGCGCGGTCCCGACGTTCTCGGGCCAACTGAAAGGGAGCTTGCCCGAGGGGTTGTACTCGCCGACCAGTGTTTCGGCGATGGCGACCCCGCCGTCGCTACCGGGCTGGCCGGCAAACAGGAGGGCGTCGAGCTGGCTGAACGTCTCCGGAGACCCTCGCGGCGCACCGGCGAGCATGACGCCGATTATCGGCGTCGAATCGTCTGCGGATTCGACGACGGTGTCGAGGAGGGCTTGCTGGGACTCGTCGAGCACCAGTTCGTCACGGTCGCCGAACCCTTCATTGTGGGTCCCTTCGCCGATAACGACGACGACGGCGTCGGACTCGGGAGCAGCCGATTCGACCTGTGACCGTTGCTCGTCGGTGAAGTCGAAATTTCCGTTCTCGTCGCTCTGCTGGTTCTCGCCGTCGCCCTCGCCGGCCCACCAGGTGGTGTTCTCGTACGAGGTGGGAACGTGCGTGAGACTGCCGACGCGAGCGCGGAGTTCCGCTTCGAGGAGGTTCTGGCGCGGGAACGGGCCGCTGGCGCTGGCCCCCTGCCAGCCAAGCGTCCAGCCGCCGTGTTGCATCAGCGCGCGGGTGTTGTTGCCGTTGGCGTCGACGCCGGGCCCGGTCAGCAGGACGGTCTCGTCGCCGGACAGCGGGAGCGTGTCCTCCGTGTTTTTCAGGAGGACCATCGATTCCTTTGCCATCGTCTCGGCGGTCTCCTGTGCGCCGCCGAGTACGTTCCCGATGCGGGACTCGTCGACCGTCGGCTGCTCGAACAGGCCGAGGTCGGCCTTCAGTTCGAGGATCCGCCGGACCGCTTCGTCGATACGCTCCATCGGAATCGCGCCGTCCTCGACGAGGCCGACCACGGTATCGATGAACTGGACCGGTCCCGGTGCGTCGCCGCCGTTGCCGATCATATACATATCGACGCCAGCGTTGATGGCCATCTCTGTCGCCGTCTCGAAGTCGGGCGCGTAGTCGTGGTTCGTGATCATGCGGTTCAGGTCGTCCCAGTCCGAGACGACCATCCCCTCGTAGCCGTAGGTATCCCGGAGCAGGGTCGTCAACAGCCAGTGAGAGGCGTGGGCCGGCACCCCGTTTATCGACCCGCTGTTGACCATTACCGTCCCGGGTTCGGATTTCAGTGCCTCCCGGTACGGCGGGAGGATGTTCGTCCGGAGGTCACGTAGCGACGTTGAGGCCGGTGCGCGGTCGTTGCCGTTGTTCGGGATGGAGTAGGCCGCGAAGTGTTTGACACACGCTGTCAGCCGGTCGTCGTCCTCAAGTGCCCGTGCTCGTACCCGTGAGACATCCGCTTCGAGTTTTGGGTCCTCGCTGATACCCTCGAAGAAGCGGCCCCAGCGGGGGTCTCGCTGGAGATCCGTCGTCGGTGCGAAGGTCCAGTGTGCGCCCATCGCCGCCGTTGAGTTGCTCGTGTGGCGCTCGGCCTCTGCGATCAGACTCAGGTCTCGCGTCGCACCCATGTTCAACCGCTGGGGGAACACCGTCGCACCCTCCAAGAGGCCGTTGCCGTGTGTTGCATCGACGCCGTAGAGAAACGGGATGTCGTGATCGGCGTTCTCCATGTTGTATTCCTGGAGAGCATTGATTCCTTGAACCACGGTCTCGCCGTCGAAGCTCGGCGGTTCGGCCCCACCTGAGAGGATTGACCCGACGCCGAGTTCACTGAAATACTCGCCGACCGTGTCGACCCCGAAGCTATCAGGGACGTTTGATTCCTCGGGTTCTGCCTCGAAGGAGCTAATTGCGACCTGCGTCATCTGTCCCGCTTTCTCCTCCAGTGTGAGGTCGCCGACGAGCGAATCGACGTCCGGTTGCGCCGCGGCGGTCCCAACACCTGCGCCGGTGGCGGCCGCTGCCGTGGCCACGCCGGTCGCTTTCAGAAACGCCCGCCGAGACGCTCGCATGCCGTCGTCAGTCGTGTCATGTGCCATGACAGGCACACCCAATCGTTAACGTTAATAATTGTTTTTGAAAAACTTGTGTGTAATAGTTGCCAACGGATTTTGGGTACCGCGCAGTCGGAACGCCAGTCGCACCTAAACTGTTTTCACGCGTGCCCGGAGACAGGCAACCATGTTCGAGAAACGCACCTGGATCCGTCTCCCCCGGAACGTCGTGGTCGGGCACGGTGTCCTCGGCCAGGCAATCGAGGCCGTGAGCGAACTCCACCTGACCGGCAGGCCGCTGGTTGTCTCCAGTCCGACGCCACATGATGTCGCCGGCAAGCGGGTCGTCGACCAGTTTGAGGACGCGGGGTACGACCCCTCCGAGATCGTCATCGATCAAGCCAGTTTCGATGCCGTCCAGCAGGTCATCGACCACGCGTCGGAGATTGATGCGGGCTTCCTGCTTGGTGTTGGCGGCGGGAAGGCCATCGATATCACGAAGATGGCAGCCGACGACCTCGGGCTGGGGTTTGTCTCGGTGCCGACGGCCGCGAGCCACGACGGCATCGTCTCTGGCCGCGGCTCGGTCCCCGAAGGTGATACGCGCCACAGCGTCGCCGCTGAGCCGCCACTGGCCGTCATCGCCGACACTGAGGTGCTGGCAGAGGCCCCCTGGCGGCTGACCACTGCCGGCTGTGCCGACATAATCTCGAACTACACCGCGGTTCGGGACTGGCAACTTGCCCACCGGCTCAAGAACGTCCACTACTCCGAGTACGCCGGCGCGCTCTCCCAGATGACCGCCGAGATGCTCGTCGAGAGTGCTGACTCGATAAAACAGGGGCTCGAGGAGTCGTCATGGATTGTCGTGAAAGCGCTCGTTTCTTCCGGCGTTGCGATGTCTATTGCCGGTTCTTCTCGGCCGGCAAGCGGCGCGGAACACCTGTTTTCCCACCAGCTGGATCGGCTCGTCCCAGACGGCGCGCTTCACGGCCATCAGGTCGGTGTCGGCTCGATCATGACCGAATACCTCCACAGCGGCCAGAAAGGCCAGTGGAAAGACGCCAGAGATGCACTGGCCGCCATCGGCGCGCCGACAACGGCAGACGAGCTCGGCATCGATGACGAGACGGTGATCGAAGCGCTGACCACGGCCCATCAGATCCGTGACCGCTACACGGTGTTGGGGGATGGAATGAGTGAAGAAGCAGCGATAGAAGCAGCGACCGTTACCGGCGTTATCTAAACCAGTTCCGCGACCGCGACATCGCTCGCGTCGTCCCACCGGATCGACGCTTCGGCCTCGTCGGGCGTCCCAGCGTCACCGTCTTCGGGTGCCGTGCTTTTGATCTCCGCGTCGAACACGATACTGAGCCGGTACACCGTCTCAGCGTCCGGGTCTGCCTCGTTTCGCACGCCACAAATGGTCGCCCGAACCGCGTCACGAATCGTACACGCGACGCCGGCCGTTTCGGTGACAACCCGCTCGACCGCTGCCGCCGGCCGTTCGGCCCCCTGTGTCTGGCCTTGCGGGATCTCCCAGGACCCGTCAGCGTCACTCATCAACACGTCGCCCGACTCGTTGTGGACGAACGCGTGTACGTCCACCTGTCCTGCTCGTGAGCGCTCGACAGCACGCTGGTATGCCTCTGCACCCACCGAAAAGGTGGTCTGGTCAACCGGCGTCGAGCCGAACTCCTGTTCGAGACGGGCGAGACGCTCTTGCACCCGTGCTCGCGAGCGCTCGGCTATCTCCATACGAAACGGTGCTTCGGCAGCATAATAAATCCGCCTGAACACTCTCACGGTTTGAAAATACCCCGGTGTACCGGCGACAACACGCGTGCAGTGGACGCCCGCGACAACGTTAGTATGGCTCGCTCAGACGTGGTCGTTGAGGAATTCGACGACGGCGGTGTACGCTTCAATCCGGTTCTCCCGCTTGCTGATGCCGTGTCCCTCGTCGTCGAAGATGAGCTTTTCCACCGGGACGCCCTGTTTGGACGCCTGCTCGGCGATTTGTTCGGCCTCGTCAACTGGGACACGCGGGTCGTTGGCCCCGTGGAGGACGAACAGTGGCGCGTGGATGCGGTCGACGTTGTTGATCGGCGAGATAGATTCGAGGAACTCGCGGTCCGCTTCGAGAGACCCGTACTCGGCCTCGCGGAGTTCCCGCCGCCAGTCACCGGTGTTCTCCAGAAACGTCACGAAGTTGGCGATGCCAACCACGTCGACACCGGCCGCCCAGAGGTCCGGGTACTCGGTCAGTGCCGCAAGGACCATGAAACCGCCGTAGGACCCGCCCATCGCCACGATCCGGTCGGAGTCGACAGCCCGGTGGTCGTGGAGCCAATCGACGCCGGCCCGAAGGTCTTTCACCGAGTCCATCCGCTTTTCCACGTCATCAAGGTGCGTGTAGGCCTTTCCGTAGCCCGTCGACCCGCGGACATTGGGCTCGAAGACGGCGTAGCCTCGTGAGAGGAAGTACTGGGTCAGGCCGGAGAACGACGGGCGACGCTGGCTCTCCGGGCCGCCGTGGATATCGACGATGACGGGCGTGTCGCCGTCAGCGCCAGCCCCGTCAGCCGCGCCGTCCGGCAGCGAGAACAGCGCCGGAATCTCTCGCCCGTCGAAGGAGTCAAACCGGACGACTTCTGGCTCAATGAACGTTTCACGCGGGATGCCAGCTGTCGAGGCGGCCGTCCACTGCTCGCTCTCGCCGGTCTCGGCCTCCACGACGAACACGTTGGTGTTGACCTGCCGCCCGGTGACGCTGACGGCGAACCGTTCGGCGTCGGGTCCCCACGAAACGCCCCCGGCCAGCCCGCCCGGCAGGTCCGGCGTCGGGAACGTCTCAATGGTTGTCGGCCCTGTCAGTTCGCCGACGGTGAGTTCGTTGTAGCCGTCGATGTTGCGCGAGTACACGAGACGGCCACTGTCCTTGTCAAGCGCGACGCCGTCGATGTTCCACTGGTCGTCCGAGCGGACGATGTCGAGGTCGCCCTCAAGCGAAAGGCGGGCAAGTTCGAGCGTGTCGCTTTCGGCGTCGGTGACGAGATACACCGCCTCGCCCTCCGGTCCCCACGACGCGCTCGTGTAACGGACCTTCCCCTCGTGTGGCGTGAGATGGCTGCGATTCCCGCTGTCGATGTCAAGCACGTAGATGTCTTGGTCGAAACTGGAGTGGGCTTCGCTGACTAACAGTCGCTCACCGTCGGGCGAGAAGCCGCGGACGGAGAACCAGCCATCTCCCTTCCAGATTAGGTCCGCATCGTCGCCGGTCGCGTCGCGGTCCTGCACGTAGATGTCGAAGACAGCCTCGTCCCGACGGTTCGACGCGAACGCGAAGCGCTCGCCATCGGGCGACCAGCCGCCCCAGCGGTGTTTCGCGTCGGGCATCCCGGTGAGTTCGTGGACGCGCCCGTTCGCGTCGAGCCGGTACAGCTGCGCCCGCTCGTTGCCGCCCTCGTCCATGCCGAAGACGAGTTCCTGGCGCTCGGGCGAGAAGTCGACGAAGCTCACAGTGTCGTCGTAGAACGTCAACTGTTCGGGCCAGCCGTGGGGTTCGGGAAGCGACCAGAGCTGGGCAACGCCGGTCGTGTTCATCAGGAAAGCGAGCGTCCCGTCCGGCGCGAACGAGCTGCCGTAGGCGCTTCGGACGTTGAGATAGCGCGAAAGGTCGTACGCGGTCACAACGGGAGGGAGGGCAGGCACGGGCAAAACCCTTTGTGGCGACCGTAGTCCTGATTCAGCGGAACGCAGCTGTGTTACCCTGACAGACGCTGAAGCGGTTTCTCGCCCTACCAGCGGGCGTACGCGTACGAGGCGACGAGGAGAATCCCCCCGAGTACGAGAAAGGAGAGTGTCCGGGCGAGCGTATCGAGCCCCTGCGTATCGTAGAGGAACACCTTGACTGTCACCAGGCCGAGGACGACGACGCCCTGAAGCCGACGACTGCGGGCGTCAAGTGCGAGGCCAACCCCGACGAACACGAGCCCCAGAACTGCCCAGGCGACCGACAGACTCGCTCCCGAAAGCTCCAGTCCCAGAAGCACCACTGCGAGCCCGGTCGCAGTCCAGACGTACGGCGCAGCCACCGAAAGTTTGCGGTCACTGCTGGGTACCGTCGTCGATGTGCCGCTGAACCATCGACCGAGTGCATAGAAAACCGCGATTCCCAGCAGATAGGCGGCCGGCCGCCCCGTCACCGTCGCAAGTGGGTCCGCAAGCGAGAACGCCGGTAATCTGGTCGCGTCCACAACGAGCAGTTTGACGACAGTCCCGACAGCGACGAGATGCCCGCCGATACGGACCGCCCCTGCATCGTGCCGGGCTCCGAGCGCCAGCGCCCCACAGAGCAGGATGAGGAGACCGACGGTTTCGACGAACGGGTCGGCCGCGAGGATGACACTGATGGCGAGTAGAACGACGGCAAGCACCCCAGAGGCGCTGTTTTGCTGTCTCAGGCGTGACTCCGTGACGGCGTAGATGCCGCCGAGGGCGAGCCCGACTGCCCCGACAGCTACCCCGTCCGGTGCCGTCGGGATGAGTCGACGAACGACTCCTTCCAGCAACAACACGGCGAACACGGCATTGGACGCGGTCGTCCCTTCCACCAGTCGGCGGTGCCATCGATCCGTTCGGTCGCTCGCACGGAGTACGTACACACCGGCAGCATATATTCCGAACGTCGCGGCGAGAACAGCGGTGGCGACCGCCTCAGGCGGCTCCAGCCGCTCCAACCACGCAAGGTGGAGCACGTAGGCCGGGAGGACGCTGCCGAGGACGAGTCGGCTCCACGGGCGGACAGCGGCGATGGTCACGAGCCCGGCAGTGAGAAGCACGACGTAGGCCGGCGAGACGATGAAGGACCCGGCGTCGATTCCGACGTAGGCAGTGACGTATCCCAGCAGGAACGCCTCGCCGGCGACAGCCGGTGCGTGGTCCCGGACCGAGAGCGCCGCGGTGGCGGCCACGAGAGCTGTCAAGACCAGCAGCACCGCCCACAGTGGCGCTCCGATGGCAGCGCGGTACGACTCGAAGCCGTAGGCCGCGTAGACGCTGAAATACGCGATTGCGAGGCCAGTCCCGGCGACGAGTCGCCCCCACCGGCTGTAGCCCTGTGCCTCGGCGGCGTACCGGCCGCCAGCGAGCAGTATGAGCCCGCCCGCCGTGCCGGTGAGTACACGCCCGAGCGGGCCGAGGTATCCCGCCTCGATGGCCAGCCGAATGAAGAAGACGACGCCGACCACCAGCGTGAGGCCACCGACCCCACCGAGCCACTTCATCCCGATGTTGCGCTCCCAGTTCCGTTCGTCGGCCGGTGCGTTGCTGTCGGCAGTCTCGCCGGTGTCTGGCTCTGGCTCCGTACTACCTACGGACTCCGATTCGGGAGCCGCTGTGTCCGACTCGACTGCTGTGCTGGCAGTTTCGGCCTCGGTGGACGGAGGCGGGTCGGTGTCTAACGCCGACTCCAGGGCGGCGATGCGTGTGTGGAGGGCATCAACCTCGGCACGGAGTTCCTGTACCTCCGCACTGAGGTCGCCATCATCGCTCATACAGTGACACGTTGCGGAGTCGCTGTAATAAACATCCAGCCGAACGACAGGTTTGTCGAGGGCAAACCTGTCGTCTGCCGCCGTCAGACTCGAACGGGTGGATTTTTGAGCGGCCACGTCGTCGCCCCTGTATGCGTGTCGCGGTCGTCGCCATGGAGACGAGTCAGTACCGGGACACAGTGGGCCGGACCCGGCTGGAGCGGGTGGCCACCGAACTCGCCGCTGCCGGCCACGACGTGACCGTGTTCTGTTCGCAGTGGTGGCCGGGGTTCGATAATCAGCGCGAGCGCGACGGCGTTACGTACCGCGCTGTCACCGTCTCGCCCACTGTCCCGTCCTTCTGTGTCCGCCTGCCAGTCATGCTTGCTCGGTTCCGACCGGATGTCGTCCACGTTCACCCGACACCAGCATCAGTCTCGCTCGCGGCCAAGACCGGCGCAACGCTTTCACGCGCACCGCTTTTGACGGAGTGGTTCGGGGACGAGGACGTCCCCAAAAACCGCCGGGCTAGCCTTGCGCTTCAGGCGTCGGACTGTCTCATCACCCCCTCTGAACTCGTCCGTACGCGGGTCCGAGAGCGGGGGGCGACGGCGGACCAGACCACGATACTCCCACAGAGCATCGACATGGATCTCGTTAGAGAGGCCGATGCCGGCGAGGAGATCGACGTGGTGTACGCCCATCGACTGGACGGCAGTGCGAACGTCGAGTCGCTGCTGCTCGGGCTGGCGGAACTCAGACAGAAGGGCTGGTCGGCGACGATCATCGGTGACGGCCCGGAACGGGAGTACTACGAACAGGAGGCGGCCGACCTTCGTATCGACGACCGCGTGACCTTCGCCGGCGCGTGCGATATCGAAGAGCGCGTCTCGGTTTACAAGGGCGCGCACGTATTCGTCCAGACGGCGTTCCGGGAGTGTTTCGCCACGGACCTCCTCTGGGCAATGGCCTGTGGCTGTATCGGCATCGTGGAGTACCAGGCCGAGTCGTCGGCCCACGAACTCATCGAGCAGCGCGACCGTGCCTTCCGGGTGACGAACCCGCAGGAAATCGCCGACAAAATCACCGAGTCGGCCGGCTTCGAGCGCCGGACGGTCGACGAGTCCTTCGTCGAGTTCGACCACACACAGGTCCGTGCGGAGTACGAGGACCTCTACGAGAAGCAAATCGAGGATACTGGCCTTTTCTAATCGAAACGGCGCTCAGACGCACTGACGGCGAGCAGAAACGCGCCGTCAGTCAGTACGGGATGACGCGGAACCCTTCGGGGAGCACCAGCCCGAACACAAGGAACAGCACGGCTGCGATACCCGCCGCGATGAGGGCGTAGGGGGCTTGACTCCTGACGTGGACCATGTGATCGCTGCCGCTCGTCGAGGAGGCCAGCACGGTCGTGTCGCTGATGGGCGATGTGTGGTCACCGAAGATGCCGCCGCTGAACACCGCGCCGAGGACGAGCGGGAGGTTCGCGCCCGTCGAGAACGCCAGCGGGATGGCGATGGGGAACATGATGCCGTAGGTCGACCACGACGACCCATCGGAGAAGCTGACAAAAGAGGTCACGAGGAAGATGCCGACTGGGATGATGAACGCCGGCACGCCGCCGAAGACGTTCGTCACGAACGACGAGACACCGAGTATCGTCACTGCGTTCTGGATGGAACTGGCGAACATCAGGATGACAGCAGCCAGGAGGATGCCCTTGAAACCGACCATCATCGCATCGGTGGCGTCGTCGTTCGACGGGATGTCGCCCTTCCAGCGATACAGCAGGAAGCCGACGATAAGTGCTGAGAACGAGGCGAGACCGAGCTGGACGCCACCGATGTTGAACGCCCAGGGACCGCTCGGCGGCGTGATTAGCTGCCAACTGCCGAGTTGGAGCAGTGTGGCCCCCATCCCTTCCTTCCCTTTGACGTAGATAACGGGGCTGGCCCGCCAGAACATCGCGCCGAGGCCGACGACGATCATGGTGAGGATCGGCCAGGCGAAGTTCCGCCAGTCCGGTGTGGCGGTTTCGGACATCTCGTATTCGTCCATCTCCGCAGATATCATCGGATCGGCGTCGTCGCCGACGACCTTCCCTTCGTTTCTCGCTCGGGACTCCTCTGTTCCCATCCCGTAGATGTTTGGCACGACCTGCCACGCGACGAGGCCAGCGAGTCCAAGCGCGATCCATGAGTAAAAGCCGGTAAACAGCGTGTTGAAAAACAGCGGCCAGACGGCGCCGGTTGCCGCGGTGACCTGCTCGCCGCCGGTGTTCACGAAGTTCGTCATCCCCGACGGCAGCGTTCCCTGACGCTGTGCCTCAACGAGGCCACCTCCGATGAAGCCGACCATCGCCGCTCCCCAGGTCGAGTAGAACGCGAGCCGGGACGCCGGCGACCCCGCTGAGTCGACGTAGTAGGCCAGCTTGGCCCGTGACACGTCGAACTTGTCGGTCAGCGGTCGCATCATTGAGCCGACCACGAGGCAGTTGAAGTAGTCGTCAATGTGGATGGAGATACCGGCCAGAAACGCAGCCTTCTCGGCGTCTGCGGCGGAGTCGGCCCGTGCCACCAGCGCCTCCAGCACACCCTGAATCGCACCAGCTCGAATCATCAGTCCGATCAGCCCGCCGATGGCGAAGATGGCGAGCAAGACGTTCTTGACGTACCACTCTCCGAATAGCGGGGCCGTGGCAATTATATCTGGAACGAGCTTCAGGCCGAAAATGCCGCCAAGCACGATGCCACCAAGACCGACCGTCCAGGGACTCCCGTCCTCGGCCTGTGGCTGGACGGTCGCCACCTCGCCGCCAGCGGTGATCAGGTCCGACGGGACCCCGACTGCTTGGGGGTGTAATGCGCCGACCAGCATGCCTGTGATGACGATACCCACGAACAGTCCGATAAGCGCGTCTCGGGTGTACCAGGCGAGACCGATTGCGACGAGCGCTGGAACGATTGACCACGGTCCAGCCGCGATTCCCTCAACCATGCCGGCAGGTCTAGGTGGCGCTATATTAAGGTATGTATTCACACCCGCATCAGGGATGGTCCAGACGAAACCCGTTTGAGCGTCGGTCCCCTCCATTCGGTAGTGACAGACGAGGAGCCAGCCGACCGAGACGACGACTCTGACTCCACCCCGGAACTCGAACTCGACGCCGTCTACGACGCTATCGACGCCGTCGGTCGTCCGCACCTGACGGCGACAGAGTTCTCCCGAAAGACGGACCTGACACCCGACGAGGCGCGGGCAGAACTGGAGCGTCTCGCCGACGACGGCGACATCGAGCGCCAGGACGTTTCCGAGGTCGAGTCCGTGTGGTATCCGACAGACATCGCCGAAGTGACCGACCGCGAGCGTGTAGTTCTGTTTCCCGACCGGCGGGAGGTCGTCGTCGAACACCCCGAACAGTTCACACGAGCACAGCTCTCACAGTTCGCCCGCTTGCAGGACACCAACCGTTCGGGCGGGTACGTGTACGAACTCCGCGAGGAGGACATCTGGGCCGCGCCCCACGAGTCCTTAGACGACCTTCTGACGACGATGCGGGACGTGCTGGGCGAGCGCTCGCCACACCTCGAAGAGTGGGTGACGAGCCAGTGGGAACGCGCCCGGAAATTCCGCCTGAAGACCCACGAGGACGGGTATGTCGTACTCGAAGCCGAAAGCGACGACCTGATGGGCAACGTCGCCCGGCCGAAACTCGACGATGACCACCTCCGAGCCCCCATCTCGGACTCGGAGTCGTGGGTCAATGAGGACGCCACCGCCGAAATCAAGCGCACGCTGTACGAGGCAGGCTATCCGGTCCGGGACGACCGCGACCTCGAAACGGGCGACGCCATCGACATGGACCTTCGCCTGCGCCTGCGGGACTACCAGCAGGACTGGGTGGAACGATTCACCGAACAGGGCTCGGGCGTGTTCGTCGGCCCGCCCGGTTCAGGCAAGACTGTCGCCGCGATGGGTGCGATGGCCGCTATCAGCGGCGAAACGCTGATTCTCGTCCCCTCGCGGGAACTCGCGACTCAGTGGCACGACGAACTGGTCCGGCACACCTCGCTGACCGACGACGACATCGGCGAGTACCACGGCGGCGAGAAGTCTATCCGCCCCGTTACCATCGCCACCTACCGTACTGCTGGGATGGACCGACACCGGAAGCTATTCGACCAGCGCAAGTGGGGCCTCATCGTCTTCGATGAGGTCCACCACGTCCCGTCGCCGATTCACCGTCGGAGCGCGGACCTCCAGACCAAACACCGACTGGGGCTTACCGCCACACCGACCAGAGAGAGCGACGACGAGGAGGAGATATTCACGCTCATCGGCCCACCTATCGGGACGGACTGGGGCAAGTTGTTCGACGAGGGTTACGTCGCCGAACCGGAGGTCGAAATCCGCCTTGTTCCGTGGGGGAACGAGACGGAACAGTCCGAGTACAGTTCCACCTCGGGCCACGACCGCCGGCAGGCCGCCGCCAGCAACACCGGGAAGATCGACGAGATACGCTATGCGCTGGCCGAGAACCCGGCCGCAAAGGCACTGGTGTTCATCGAGTATCTCGACCAAGGTGAGGCTATTAGCGAGGCCATCGATGCGCCGTTTATCAGCGGCGAGACGCCACACGCCCGCCGGGAGAAGCTGTTCGACGAGTTCCGCCGTGGCGAACTGAACACGCTGGTCGTCTCTCGCGTCGGCGACGAGGGGATCGACCTGCCGGACGCCGAACTCGCGCTCGTCGCCTCTGGACTGGGTGGGTCCCGTCGGCAGGGCGCACAGCGGGCCGGGCGGACGATGCGCCCTGCCGGCGACGCCCGGATGGTCATTCTCGCGACGCGAGGGACGACGGAGGAGGACTTCGTCCGCCGCCAGATGCGCCACCTCGCTTCGAAGGGCATCCGCGTGACCGAGACAGAGGCCGAGGCTGTCGAGCCACCGGCAAAGACAGAGTGAGCAGGGATGGGGCTACGCTCGCGCCTGGAAAAACGCGAAAACCCCACCGAGTTCATCGTCGACGGTCTCGACGTCGATGACGGAGAAGCCGGCCTCGGTCAGTAGCTCGCGATTGCGCTCGCGGCCATGGAAGCTCCAGGCCATCTCGGTATCGGTCCCCAGCCAGTCCTCGTTGTGGCCTTCCCATTGTTCGTCGCCCAGCGCGGCCAGTAGTCGACCGCCCGGTTTGAGCACGCGCTCAAACTCGGCGAAGACGCCGGCGTGTTCCGCTCGTGGGACGTGGATGACCGCGTGCAGTGAGACGACCGCGTCGAACGTGTCTGCCGGGAACGGCAGCGCTGCCAGATCTCCCTGACAGAGCCGCGATCCGGGGAGCCGTTCGCCTGCCATCTGTAGCTGCTCGCGAGAGAGATCTAGCCCTGTGACGGTGTGATCGGTTTCGAGAACGTCCATCGCTGGCGTCCCAGCGCCACAGCCGGCATCGAGGACCCGACTCTCGGCAGGTAGCCGATCCGCGAGGCCCGCGACCAGATCGCGCTCGCGACCCTCGCCGTCACGCTGGGCTGCGTATGCCGCGGCGATATCGTCGTAGCCCTCGCGGACGATGTCGCGTCGGTTCATACGCGGTGCTCTCGACTGACCAGAATAGCTCTTTGGGTGGTGTGTGAGCGGGTACACCCCGCGCTCACACCTCGCACTACGTAGCTGGCTGGGAATCGAAGTTACGCCGTATCTGTGTCGAGTCGACGCGCGGTTTCGGCTACGTCCTGAATCTTCTCCGTCTGCTTCTCGTTCGTCGCCGCGAGGTCGTCGAGTTGTGCCGATATATCGTCGATCCCGCTCGACAGTTCGTCGACCATGCTGGCGACCGCTTCTGTCGACGCCGCTTGGTCGTCGGTCGCCGCAGAGACTTCCTGAATGCCCTGTGACGCCTCGTTGACCGCCGAAACGATCTCTTCGAGTCGTTCAGCTGCCGTCTCGACCTGATCGATACCCTCCGTCACCTGCTCAGTCACGGTTTCGAGGCTCTCGACGGCATCGACAGTCTCGTCCTGAATCTCCGTGACGGTGTCTTCGATCTGGTTCGCGTGTTCCTGTGAATCGCCCGCGAGCGTCTTGATTTCGTCGGCGACAACAGCAAACCCATCGCCCGCTTCGCCGGCACGTGCGGCCTCGATGGAGGCGTTCAGCGCGAGCATATTGGTCTGGTCAGCGATGTCGTTTATCACTTCGACGATGTCATCGATTTCGTCGGCTTGCTCCTGCAGGCCCGCGATATCAGCCGAAACCGTGTCGACGGCGTCGTCGACCTCATTCATCATAGTCGCGGCCTGCTGTGCGGCTTCGTTCCCGCGTTCAGCCTTCTGTTCGGCCGATGTGCTAGTACTTGCGACCTCTTCGGCGGTCGAGGCGATCTCTTCGATTGTCGCGCTCATATCCGCAACCTCGCCCGCCACTTCGTCCATTGACTCGGACTGGCTCTCGGCAGCGGCGTTGATCTGCTGGTTCGTCTGCGCGACCTCTTCGGCTGAGGTGCTCAGTTCGTCGATAGGCCCCTGCAGTCCGCTCTCGACCCCCTCCATCAGCGCTTGTTGGTCATCGATTGCTGATTCAAGTCGCTGACTGTATGAGTCGATGTAGGTGTCCATCGCGACCTGCTGGTCGAGGTTCAACAGTTTGAACACTGACAGCGCCCGCGACTGCATTTCTTCGAGCGCTTCGTCCCGGGCAGCGTCGCCCGATTGCAGGTCTTCGACGATTGTCCGCAGGAAGTGTTCGAAATAGATGGTGTAGGCCCCGAGATAGATCTTCGGCCCGAGGTCGAGCATATCGTGAATCTTCCCGATACGGGCCCGATTCTCGAAGTACTGTTTGTCGTAGGTCCCGGCGACGAGGTCCCGGAGGTACTGTGACTGCGTGTTTTTCAGCTGGTCGACTGACTTGGTGGATCGCCCAAAAATCTCGACAGTCTCGTCGAACGACTGGAGGTGATCGTAGAAGTCGTCGACGACAGATTCCGCCCGGGCGTTCGTCTCATCTGCCATCGCGGTGAGATTGTCGGCGTCAGACTCGTCAAATCCAGTAAAATCCTTCCGCCAGTGTATCTCTCTGGTGTCAAGTCCAATGCGATCGGTCAGCGTCCCGCCGTCGACGCCAGACCTGTCAGATTTAGTGATGCGTTTCCGAGAGCCCGTACTCTCGCTCTGGAATGCCATGGAGAAGAGTCAACCGACATAGGGGTTATATGTTCGCCCCTGATTCTCACCATTGAGAAATATAAAAAGGTGGCCAAATATTTGGGGTTGGCAGTCACGTCTGTCGATTATCCGGCCGCCTGTTTAGCAGTCAGAATCAGTCCTCGAACTTCTGTGGATCGCGGGCTGCCTCGGCGACGCGAACGGCGGCAACGTTCTCCGGGACGTCGTGGACACGAACGATGTCGGCCCCTCGCTCGGCCGCCAGCGTCGTCCCGGCGATGGTTGCCTCCAGACAGTCGCCCGCCTCCTGCCCGACCAGCCCGAACAGTGACTTGTGGGAGTGCCCAACCAGAATCGGGCAGCCGAGTGCCTCGAACTCCGAGAGGCGGTCGAGCAGTTCGAAATCTTCCGTGGGCGATTTCCCGAAGCCAACGCCGGGGTCGACGATAATCTGGTCGCGGTCAAGTCCGGCCTTTTCAGCGAGCAAGACGCGCTCCGTCAGTTGGTCGATGCAGTCCTCGACTACGTCGTCGTAGTGGATGTCGCTGTCGGGGTCGACTGGTGTCTCGATGGAATGCATCACAACCACCGGCACGTCGTACTCGGCGGCGACGAGGCGCATTTCGGGGTCTTCGAGGCCGGAGACGTCGTTCAGGATGTCCGCGCCAGCATCGAGTGCCGCCCGCGCGACAGGGGCTTTCCGCGTGTCGACGGAGATGGCGACATCTAGCTCCGACAGCCGCTCGATAACCGGGACGACGCGGTCGATTTCCTCCTCAGCCGGGACCGGTTCGGCACCGGGGCGGGTCGACTCCCCGCCGATATCGAGGATGTCCGCACCCGCTTCGACCATCCGCTCGGCGCGGGCGACGGCGTCCTCGACGGCGTTGTACTCGCCGCCGTCGTGGAAGGAGTCCGGGGTGATGTTGCAGATGCCCATGACGGCTGTCCCGTCGTCCCAGGGATACGTCGTCGACGTGTCGGGCTCTGGCTGCTGGATAGACAGTGCCGTCCGTAGTTCGTCGGCGAACGAAGCGAGTCCGTAGGGCTGGCCGTCAAGTTTCTCCGCGAGGCGTTTGTACTGGGCCATCGTCGCCATCGTGACCACATCGATGGCCTCCTCGTCCTGCCCGCTCAGGCCTGAAATCGCACATTCGCCGCCCAGCGATAGCAGTTCCTCCTTGAGATACTGGGCCTGTCGCGGCTGGACGCGAGTGTGCAGGACGCGGTGGACGCCCTTCCCCCGCATCCGCTGGGCCCCGGCCGCGGTGACGTGGGCGCTCTCGATGGCCTCGCGGGCCTCGGCCAGCGAGTCGACCTGTTTGGGGACCAGCGACCGCGACCAGTTAGTCCGGGCCTCCCGCACGGCGTACAGCGACCCCACCACGAGGACCGCATCACCGGACTCTGCGGCGTCGAGTGCGATATCGAGCGCCCCTGTAACGTCGCTACACGTCTCAACTGTGGCGTCGGTCGCGTTCTCTACCGCAGCCGCGACGACGTGATGGGACTCTGCCCGGTCGACGTTTGGCTGACAGGCGACGACGTGGTCCGGGTCCGGCAGCGCCGTGGCGATGCGTTCGTGGTCCTTGTCCACCATCGCGCCGATAACGACGTGGAGGTCGTCGTAGTCGAACGAGGACAGTGTCTCCGCGGTGCGTTCGATGCTTCCGGGATTGTGAGCACCGTCGAGGACGACCAGCGGCGACTCGTTCATCACCTCGAACCGACCGGGCCAATGGGCGTTTCGCAGGCCGCGTTCAAGATTCGTCTGTGAGACATCCGCGACTTGCTGGCATAGCGTGGCGGCGATTCCGGCGTTCTGTGCCTGATGTGCGCCCAGAAGCGGGAGATAGGTATCGACACTCCAGTCGGGGCCGTCGACCGAGACTGACCCCTCCAGCCCCTCGCGACCGCCGTACATGGCCGTCACGTCGGCGTCGTCGCCCTCGCCGACAGTCACCACCTCGTCAGCGACATCGCGGACGGCGGCGAGCGCGTCGCCAGTCGTCCCGGTCACCAGCGGAGTGTCGTCTGGGGCGACGTGGGCCTTGTCGTGGGCGATTTCCTCGACAGTATCGCCGAGAATGTGAGTGTGTTCGAGCGTCACAGACGTGACAGCGCTGGCGACCGGATCGACCACGCTCGTAGCGTCGTATCGGCCGCCGATACCGACTTCCAGCACCGCCACGTCGACGTCCTGTCGGGCGAACTCCCACAGTGCCATCGCGGTCATCGTCTCGAAGAAAGTGGGCGAGTCGTTGGCCGCGCCCTGTTCGGTCACGTACGACCGGACCGACTCGACGAACTCAACGAGGGCGGCTTCGGAGAGCTTCCGGCCGTTGATACGGATCCGCTCGCGCACGTCGTCGAGATGTGGCGACGTGTACAGTCCGACATCGAGACCGGCTTCCCGCAACGTTCGTTCGACCATCCGCGCGGTGGACCCCTTCCCGTTGGACCCCGCAATCTGGACGCAGCGAAGGCCCTCCTGTGGGTCACCGAGCGACGATAGCAGGTCCTGCGTGGCATCAGTGCCGGCTCGCGGGGCGAACCGGCGCAACTCGAAGAGGAAGTTCGCGGCCTCGTGGAACTCCATGGTCGGGCTATCAGAGCCGCTCGCTTTAGCCTGTCGAACTGTTGTGTGTCTCCGGAGTGAAGACGCCCCGAACGCCCGTTTCCTTACCAGTAGCTGGTAATCCGGTTTCTGTATTCAGCTACCTCTCTGAAACTGAAATGGCTGTATCGGTCAGTGCAGGTGCAAAATCTATCATCTCCGCCTAAGTTCGTTCGTGTACACTGCGAAGGTGAACAGTGGGCCAACAGCGAGGAGAAAAATTAATTCGTCAATAGCGGCTCCGATGATACTGAGCTGGAGGCCGATAATCATAACCATAATGTCCTTCTGTCTGGCGGCAGTCTCGGTCATACGATAGAGTTTTATTCATATCTGACAGGTGTTTCGGTTCATTTTATCAGTCGTTCAGTCTGCAGGCTCACTGAGCGGGCATTTCACCTCTACAGCTGAAGAGAGAAACTATATTAGCAACTACTGTTACCTATCGCCACTACCGGTGACAACTACGCCTGGTCGCTCCGGTCGCGCGTGGCCCACCGACCGAGCGCGCTCGACAGAATCAGGAACGCGGCACCAAGCAGCGGTGCCGGGTCGATTTTCGCTTCCGGCCGTTCATCCGTATCTGTTGCATCGTGCTCTGTCTCCTCCTGTTCCAGTGTCTCCGCCGCCATCTCAGACCCGGTGACGCTAGCCGCCTCGGCATCTCTCCCAGTGTTCTGGCGTCGGTGCCCGGCCTCGCTGTCCTGCTGTCGCTGCCCGGACTCAGTCCGTGACCGATCTGCGGCCAGCGTTGTTTCCCGGGTCTCCGAAGTCTGCGTGTCCTCGGCCTCTTCTACCGCTGCTGTCGGCTCGAACTCCGTATCGGTTGGCGATGGTGTGTCAACAGTTGGCTCTGCCGGTGGTGGCATCTCATCCGGGCCTTCAGTGGCCCATTCCGACGCGTACTCGTCGGTACTATCGACATCGGTTTCGTCAGCGTTGCGGCGACGGTACCACCAGAGCCCGGCTGTAGCCGCGCCGAGCGTGATAAGCGACAGTCCCGTGCCGAGCAGCCCCCACTGTCGCCACAGTGACCCGAGACGGTCCGTGAGACTGGGACCGGAATCTTCTGTGTCATCCGGCCCTGCCGGTCCCGGTGATGGGGCAGCAGTGGCGTCGTCGACGACAGCGACACCGGGAACGGTGTCAAGCACCGAGGCGACGGCGTCCCGCTCCACCTCGACTTCGAGAAATGTGGGTGCGTCCATATGTGACCTGTCGTCCGGCGACCATGTAAAACCCGCTCAGTGCTATTCCCGGGCGGGTTCGTACTCGGTGTCAGTTGTCGTGGTCCGCGACAGGTCAGTCTCAATGTTGTCATCGAGCCGTTCTGTATTCGACACCTCATTCTCGCCGAGAAGCGCCTGCAGTTCTCGCTCGTATTCGGCCTCTGAGAGTTCCCCGTCGACGTACCGACGCGTCAGCGCCTCGTGTCGCTCCTCAACTGTCGGCTCCGGCGGCGCGAACACATCGGAGAGCCCAAGTGACGCCAGCGGCGGAACGATGGATTCGAGACGCGAAAGCCCATCGGCGACGCGCTGGCTTTTCGGCACCGACGCTCGTCGGGCCAGCGCACGGACCAGCGCGACAGCGAAGACGATGTCGACGCCCACGAGCAAAAATGTCCCAAGCAAGAACGTGGCAAACGTCTGGACAACCGCCCCGCCACCGAGTAGCGCCCCGAGTGTCGCGACAACGCCGACGATCCCAACCCCGACGGTCCCCAGTGTCGTCAGAACGACGGCGGCAAACAGAAGCAGGAGTCGGTTATCTCTCACCCAGTTCACACCAACGATAGCCGGAGGGCGTTGAAATGGTTTGTGTCAGCGCTCTTTCTCTCGTGACTCCGGATCAGTTCTGGGAACCTCGTCAGTCGCAGGGACGTACGAGCGCCCGGAAGCGGACCACCCGCCCCAGACCCACTCTCGGAGAGTGAGCTGGCGCTTGGGTCCTTCGTCCCGCGCCGTTTCGAGCCGCCGTTCGGTCGTATGGAAGTAGTTGACGACGGTCACGAGGACGACGCCACCGACAGAGTTGCCCAAGAGTACCGGCAGAACGAACTGCCAGAGGCCAACAGACAGCGCCAGCTCACCGATGAAAACCAGATAGAACATCTCTGTCGCGGAGACAACGACGTGGTAGAGGTTTCCGAACGGGATCGCC